>NZ_CALNBI010000493.1 GCF_937874145.1 uncultured Chitinophaga sp.
GCCACCAATGCATTGGCCGCCCCGTTCATCATCCCGCCACTCGCCCCCAGGCAAAACATCCATCCCTCCAACGCCCATATCTCCCCGGCAAACGCTACACCGCGGAATCCGGCGAACATACCCAGCGCCGCCACCACCATCACGAAACGATATCCCACACCGACACTCAGCGGACCAAACATCAACGACCCCGCCAGCAAGCCCAAAGGCATCCGGGACCACAACCCCGCCGCCGCTTCAGCATCCAGGCCGTAATGCAGCCGCAGGTCCAGCGCTACCGCGGCCGGCAGCGCCAACGCCATGCCGAACAGGAAAAGCCCTGCGCAACAGGCCCAAAACATGATATGCTTGTCGTAATGATACCTCAACATGGACACGGGTTCACTGTATTGACAGTCAACCACCCGAAGACCGTTACCCGCCGGTTTCGGCGCATAAAAAAAGCCCCGCCGCAGCGGAGCTCTACTTTTACCATGAATACGATCAAATATCGGAATACTCCATCGGGCGGAGGAAAAACTTCTCATTCTTCGATACGTTGTTCTTGTATTCTTCTTCGGCCGACAATTTCTTCCAGTCCGCATCCGCCGAAAACGCCTTCCAATGCGCGTCGCGGTCTTCCTGGCTGACGAAGGTGGTCAGGTACATGAGGTTCGGCATGCGCGCCCCCGCCAATACTTCGCCATAAAACACAGCATTAAAATTCAATTTGCGGAAAATCCCGATCTCATCGCCGGCATTGAACATCTTCACTTTGTTGTGGTAATACTTTTCCGTGGGGCTTTCGTAACTGCGCAGTTCGTACACCCGCGCGCTTTTGGGGCCCGTCAGCTTCGGCAGCTCCATCACGGGCATCCCGGAAAACGCCTGCAGCAGGATCGTCTCCATCCGGGCGTAGGGCGCCTGGTCGTGAGGAGCGTCAATGTAATCCTTTCCTGCCGCCTGCAATTGCGCATCACGGCCCAGGCGCACCTGCAGCTGGCTGAAGTGTCCGAAGGATTTGTAAGGCACGAAAACATAGATACGCAGGTCAGCCGTGTCTTGCACGATGGGCTGAAATACGCCCACCGCCTTGATGCCCTGCCTGTGAAGCGCCGGCAGATGCGCCGTTCGCAGATAATCGCTCACGCGCTGCAGCTGGGCCATTGTTTTGAAATGATAGATGCGGATTTCGTAAATCTCGGGCGAGGCGGCGCGCACGAACATGGAGCTGAGCAGCGCGGCGGCCAACAGTAATTGTTTCATATGGAATTTTTAAAATGCCCCGTCAAATTACTGCCCCGGCGCCATAGTTGCAAGCCCGCCGATTTTACGTAGCTTACAGCCATGAAGATCGCTCCGGATAAATGGAAACATTTCCTTGTAGGCATCCCCATGGGCGCCGTGCTCCTCGGGTTTTGCGCCTACATGATACCCTCCGCTCCCATCAAAGCCGCCGCACTCGCCCTGCTGCCTGTTGTCGGCATCAGCTATGGCTTTGAACTGTTCTCAAAAGTAACTGGCAAAGGCCACTACGATGTAATGGATGCCTTTGCCAGCATATTGGGCGGGATAGTAGGCATCGGAGCCGTCCTCCCTTTCCTGATGTAAATTTTATTGTACCGCGCCGATGCTCACTTTCCCGTTGACGGTGCGCGGTTGGCCATAGAAGTCCAGCTCACCCGCTTTATCCGCCGGCAGGGCAAAACCTGCGTTTTTAGCGGGCGAATTCGCGGGAATACGGAAGTCTGCCGGCAGCAGGGGATCCTGCCCGTGCAGGCTCGCCGCATCTACGCCCGAAGCGGTTTTCCAGGCGGAGAAGTCCGTAATGGCCGGACCGTTGATCGTGTTCCAGATCCACCCGGCGGGCGACGATGGCGCGAAATACAAATTGTTGTCGATCACATTGCCGCTGCCGGTGCCGGTGTACTTGTGGAAAAACAGATCGTCGGGCCCTGCCACCACCAGGTTATTGCGGACCACATTGTCGAAGCAATGCTCCGTCATCCGGAGCTCCCCTTCAATTTCGCCATAGGCGCCCCTGCTGCGGTTGTTGGCCACCAGGGTGTTATTGATTACGTAGCATCTGCGGGAACCGCCGCCGGTATAGTTCAGATATCCTCCCATATAAATCCCTACGCGCTGGCTGCCCGTCACGATGTTGTTGCGGACGATGCAATCGCTGGTGGGATAGGCATCCGTTTCGCTCACCACACCGATGCCGCGGTCGCAATCGTAAATGCGGTTGCGCTCTACGGTGATGTTGCGTGCGCCGTCCACATAAATCCCGATCGCACCATGGCCATGTACAACGCCAACCGGCCCCGTGGTCATATCGATATTGTAAAGGATGTTTTCGGAGATGACGCCGTTGCGGGCGTAATTATATTCGGGAACGGTATTGGCAGCATAACCGCCGGCCGCATCGATCCCGATGTTTTCCGCGTTGTAGATCTTGTTGCGGCGCACGACAAACCCGTCTACATACCCGTTGATGGTCAGGTTTTCGCTGTAGCCGGTGTTGCAGTCGTGGATCTCGTTATCTTCCACCAGTACGTTTTTCATGGCGATGGCGGTATTGCCGAGCACTTCGATGGCGTGCCCGCTGCGGCCCAGATCTTTATCCACATTATGTTCGATGTTGTAGATATGGTTCCGGCGGATGATGAAATTCCCCGATCCTTCGTCCGCCACCACACCGTTGACGTTCGCCCAGGGCGTGGAGCTCCGCAGCCTGCAGATATCGAACCCTTCCAGCACCACATAGCTGACAGCGCGGATGAGCACGAGCTGTTCCTTCCCGGCAACCGTCTGCCCTTCGCCGTCGATCACCGGATGCTCGCCGGGATAGGCTTTTAGGGTGATGTATTTGCCTTCGCTGCCGCTGCGCGGAAAGCGCACCTTTTCATAATATTTCCCTGCGCGCACCATCACGGTATCGCCCGGAAGGGCTTTCTTCAGTGCGTCGTTGATGCGGCCCATCGGCGCCTCGCGGGTGCCGGGTGCATTGTCGTTGCCGGTGGCAGACACGTAAATCGTGCGTACCTCCTGGGGTTTCGGGCTTTCGTCCCCGCCCCCGCCGCTCTTTCCGCAGGCGGCCGCGGCGAGCAGTGTGAGCATCATGATTCCGTTTACGATCATCCTTTTCATACTTTATATTATTCAGATACGATCTTCCTGATCCGGTTATTGTTCTTGTCGATCACGTAGGATACGCCGTTATCGCCGGCTGCCACGCCCAGCGGGCCGCGGAACGATGCGCTTTCGTTGATGGCGTCCATGTACCCGTAGTTGTTGCTGCCGGCGTAAGTACTCACGGCGCCGGTTGTTCCGTCAACTAAACGGATGCTTTGGTCGGCGTTATCGATCCCGTTCCAGGTGCCGTTTCCGGCTACCAGGATATTATCATCGGCGTCGATGGAAATACCATACGGGTTCGCGAATTTCGCCTCCGCGGCGGCGCCGTTTGCATAACCCGGCGCTCCTTTGGTACCCGCGAAGAGGCTCATGGCCCAGGTGTCCTTCGTTAATTTGTAGATCGCATGCTCGCCGGCGCTGGCGAAGAAGAGATCCCCCTTGCTGTCGAACGCAAGGCCCGCGGGATAACTCAGCGGCTCCAGGATGGTTGACTGCACGCCCTGCGAAGGCACACGGTAAATCCCGCCATTCCAGTCGCAGGTGGTGTAATACAGTTCATTGGTCTGTTTGTTGACAGTTACCAGCCAGGGTGCCGTTGCGGCGGTGAGATAAGTAGTGACCACGCCGAGCGGTGTCACTTTCTTGATCTTCCAGGAGCCGGGATCTGCGGTAAAGAGGTTGCCGTCTTTATCAATGGCCAGCCCGTACAGCAGGTTGAAGCGTGCCGCCTGCCCGGTGCCATCCGCATCTCCCTGGGAATTGGTGCCGGCAAAAGTGGTCACCACGCCCTCGGGATCGATCTTCCGGATACAATAATTGCCCACATCGGTCACATACACGTTGCCGGATTTATCGATAGCGATGCCGCCGCCGCGGTACCAGTCCACGCCATTGAAATTGAACATGGCGTCTTCGCCTTTGCCATTGGCGTAACCAGCCGTGCCGTTACCCGCGAAAGTGGTAACGGTACGGGTGAAGATGTAATTGAAATCTGCGCTGCTGGCCACTTCCTTCCCGGCGATCTTCACGGTTACCTTTCCGGAACCGCATCTTTTCGGCACCACCGCCATGATTTGGTTGAGACTGCTGCCGATGACGCGGAGCTTTTTACCGTTGACGGTCACTTCCACGTCTGCCGTATCGTTACTGAAATTGGAACCGTTGATGAGGATGGATGTGCCATGCCCGCCCGTTGCCGGCAGGAAGCCCGACATCGTCATGGGCACGCCGGGTTCGTGTTTGGCCTCGTCCTTTTCGCAGGCCGTCAGCAACATGGCGGCGGCCAGCATATATCGTGTGAATGCTTTCAACATAATTATTTGCGTTGAATGTTCAGATCAATGATTTACCAACCGGGATTTTGCACCAGCGCCCGGGCGCGCTCCATATCGTTTTGTGCGATAGGGAAGAGATACATTTTATCTCTCCAGTAACGCTGCTGATAGAGCTTCCGCGTGTAGAAACCGGTGAAGGAGAAGCCCTGCCCGCCGTCGTCGGCGTTTACATCCATCCCGTAGATGGCGGTATTTTCCGGTTTGCCTGCGAGGAGGCGGCGGTTCAGCGTCCAGTAGCGGTCACCTTCGAAGCAGAGCTCTACCTGGCGTTCGCGGAGGATATGTTTGCGCATTTCGTCTTTGTTGCCCACGGCGCCGGGATACACTGTTTCGATGCCCGGCAGGCCGGCACGCTCGCGCACCAGGTTGAGGTATTTCACGATATCAGGGTTGGAAGGCTGGTATTCGTTCAGTGCTTCGGCGTAGTCGAGCATAATTTCCGCATACCGGAAGAAGATAAACGGCGCGAAGTGCGGCACCTGGTCCCAGTAGATGCTGCTGGTAGCGCTGACGCGCTTCTGCACCAGGTACCCTGTCAGGTTATTGCTGCCCGCCCAGCGCTGGCCGGACGCCCCTGTATAATAAAACTCCACACGCCCTGTTCCGTCCTGGTTGCCGGAGGAAGAATACAGGTTGCGCTCATCCGTAGTACGCGCCGGCACAACGGGCCTGCGGTTGTAATTGATGAAAGCGTAGAAACGGGGCTCGCGGTTGGCATACATGTTCCACTCCCCTGACCGATGCCCCCAGCTTTCCGCCTGCGCGGCGCCGGCAAAACCGGTTTCCTGGTAATCGGAGGCCGGATCGCTGATCGTACGGCCATTTTTCATGGCAAATGCATCCACCAGGTTCTGGGTGGCGCAATACATCGCATAGCCGCCAGGAGCCGGGGAAACACATTTGGTGAAACCCCAGCGGTTCCAATTCACCACACCGAAAATGATCTCGTCGTTCCAGGCCGTGGTATGCACATCGCGCACCGACTCATAAGGATTGAACGAGGTGCCGCCATTGTCGAGGTTCGTGAACAACTTGTAAGCGCCCAGGTCGATCACGGCTTTCGCGGCTTCGGCTGCGATGCGCCAGCGCTCCGGATCTTTGTTGAGCGGCGCGAGGGGCTTGCCGTCCTGGTTCTTGAATCCGGCGAAAGCAGGATTTCCATTCCAGAGCTCGCTCGCCGCCAGCTGCGCAACTTTCGCCTTGATGGTCAGGCAAGCGCCTTTGGTGGGCCGGCCGTTATTCGCCGCCGATTCCCACCGCGCCGGCAATCCGGGCGCAGCGGCATCCATCAGCTCCGCTATATGCGCGGCGCACTCCTCGAAAGAATTGCGGGGATACTTGTCGTAATTATCGTTCCGGCTCATCTCACCCGTTACAATCACGAACGGACCGAACTGGCGGAGCAGGTAGAAATAATAATACCCGCGCAGAAAACGCACTTCGGATTTATACTGCGTCTTCAGATCGTCGCTCATCTGGTGCGACGGCACCTTGTCAATGTTATTTTCAAATACGAACGTTTTGCGGATACCGGTGTACATGTTACCCCAATAGTTGAAGTAAGCGGCGCCCGGGCTCCAGTTGCCGGCCACCATCTGGCGCACGTTGGTGGTGCCGATGGATACGGAAGACTCGTCGGCAGCGCCCATCGTAGCGAAATCGCCGCCGTCGTGCAGGTAAATGTGGCCGTAGGTATTGTACAGATAACCCTCGGCACCCGTCTTCGTCTGCCACACCATTTCATCGGTCAACAGGTTATCGGGCTGCTTGTCGAGGTATTTCGTACAAGACGCGAAGCAAATGGCCAGCAGCGGAAAAAATATTCTCTTGATCATATCGGATCGTTGTAGCGGTTAGAATTGCGCCCTCAGCCCGAGGGTGATTGTCCTGGAAAAAGGATACCTGGCGGCGTTGGAGCCCAGTTCAGGATCCCAGAGTTTGAATTTGGAGAAGGTCAGCAGGTTGGTGCCGTTCGCATACACTGCCAGGCTGTTGATACCTTTCACACGCTGGGCGGACGTAATGATGTTATACGACAGCGAAGCCTGCTTGAGGCGCATAAAGCTGCCGTCTTTCAGCCACCAGTCGCTGTCTACGTAGTTATTGTCGCCGGAGTTGGTGATGGTGAGGCGGGGATACCAGGCATCCTGGCGGGGATTCTCCTTCGTCCAGCGGTCTTCTACGTTCGCCAGCACACTGGCGGGATAGAGGCCGATACCGGCGAAAGGCACGATGCCCACGCCAACCGCGGCGCCGTTCTCCAGGTTAATTACCGAACCGTTCGCCATGATCGCTACATCGGAAACACCGGCAAACAGGGCCGACAGTTCCCATCTTCTATATCCCAGGTTAAAGCCGTAACCATATGACCATGCCGGGAAGGATGATTTGCCGAGTGCGCTGATGTCGTTCGCATCTACCCTGCCGTCGCCGTTCATGTCTTTGAATTTGATATCGCCGGGTTGCATGGGGCGCAGTTGTTCAGGGCTGCGGGCCACGTCCGCGTCATCCCTGAAAAGCCCCTCGTTGCGGTAGCCCCAGTATTCGCCGAATTTCGATCCTTCGAATGATTGGTAAGGGAAAATAGCGGTAGGCCTGTCGGCTTCGAGGATGCGGTTACGGGCGTAGGTGATATTCCCAAAGAGGCGCAGCGAAACGTCTTTCCCGATATTGGTATTGTATTCGATGCTGCCGTCGAAACCTTTGTTCTCCATTTCGCCGAGGTTCGCGAAGATCGCGTAATCGTCATAACCTCCGATCGAGGAAATGGACCCGCGCTGGATGAGGATCTGGCGGCGGCGGTCTTTGAACAGATCGAATGTGATGTTCAGCTTATCCCACAGCCCGATATCGAGGCCGAGGTTCGTTTTGGTGGAAGTTTCCCAGGTCAGCCCTTCCGTTCCGAAAACCGTTACGGAAGTACCGGGGTAGTTCGTGGGCGACGTACCAAATGATATTCCCTTCTGGCCATTGCTGAGGTAAGTAAGGTATCCGAAACGGTCATCGTCAATGGCGTCGTTACCGGTGTTCCCGATCGAGAAGCGTACCTTCAACAGGGAAAAAGCCGGCAGGCTGGTCATGAAATCTTCTTTGGAAATCACCCAACCCGCGGAAACTGCCGGGAAGAAGCCCCAGCGCTCGCCTTTCTGGAAGTTCTCGGAACCGGTGGCGCCGAAGTTGCCTTCCAACAGGTATTTGTCTTTATAACCGTAAGTTACACGGGCGGCCGCGTTCTGGTTACGGAAAGGGATCGACCATTTCAGATCCGTTGCACTGCCTTGTTGCCGGTTGCGGATCGCGCCTACGATCAAACCGCCGAAGCTATGATCGCCGAACGTTCTGTCGTAGCTGATATTCCCTTCCAGGTACATCATTCTTTCCCCGGAAGAAGTGGTGTAGAACCCGAGGTTCTTCTCCCCGAAACGGGTCTGCCGCAGTACGAGGTTGCCGTCGCCATCGCGGCGGTCGGCCAGGAACAAATCGTTCAGCCCGCGGCGCACCGTGCCGAATTCACCATAAGAATCAAACGAAAACCGTGCGGTAGCCGACAATCCCTTCGTGATCGCATCCAGGTTCTGGTTGATGGAAAGCACCGACTGCACGGAAGGTTTGAACTCCGTCGAATACCCCTGGTTCTGCACCACGTTGAACGGGTTCACGCCGCCGGTATTCGAAGGCCCGGCCCACACATTGCCGGGAAACGATACCGGGAAAGCGATGGGGTTGGTGGCGTAGGTATTATACCAGATATCCCTGGCGGAAGCCCCCGGGAAGCGGCTGTTCACCAGCATCGCCGCGAGGTTCAGGGATAAAGTAGTGGATTTGGTCACATTGAGGTCCACATTACTGCGGAAATCATACCGCTTGAAATTCAGGTTGGGGTTGTACCCGTTTACTTTCGTTACGTTATACTGCCCGTCCTGGTTGTAGAAAGACATGGAAACATAATACCGCATGGCCTCGCCGCCGCCGGAAACGTTGACGTTGGCGTTGGTCATAGGCGTCCAGTCTTTATAGATCTGGTCCATCCAGTTAACGTTCGGGTAGAGGTAAGGATCGAGGCCGCTGGCGGTTTTGGCAATACGTTCTTCGGTATAGGTTTCGGATTCGCCGTTGTTCCTGCGGGCTTCGTTATATAACTGCATGTACGTCACACCGTCGACCATTTTGGGGAGTTTGGTGAGCCCGGTAACGCCGGCTTCCGCTTTGGCGGAAACTTTCGGCTTGCCGGCCACGCCGCGCTTGGTGGTGATGATCAGTACGCCGTTCGCGCCTTTGGCGCCGTACACCGCGGTAGCGGACGCGTCTTTCAGCAGGGTGATGCTTTGAATATCTTCGGGGTCGATGTTGTTGAATGCCCCGCCGTAGGTGGAGTTTACATCCTGCCGCTGCACCCCGTCAACGATAATGAGGGGGCTCACGCTCCCCTGGAAGGTGCCAACTCCGCGGAGGGTGAAAGTAGGGTTGTCGTACCCCGGTTCGCCGCCGCCGCTTTGCATGCTGATCACACCGGCTACTTTGCCGGCGAGGGCGTTGGTAAGACTGATCACCGGCGTGCGCATGTCCTGCATGTTCACGGAAGCAACGGAACCTGTTACGGTTACTTTTTTCTGTGTACCAAAACCAACGATCACCACTTCATTGAGCTTGTCCACTTTTTCGGTGAGCGTCACTTTGAGGGTACGCTGCCCGGCAAAAGGGATCTCGGTGGGGTTCATCCCGATCATGGCGATGCGGAGCGTCTGCCCTTCGGAGATGGCGATGCTGAACACGCCCATCTCGTCGGTGGCTACGCCGCGCGAAGTACCCACCACGGCCACCGTGGCCCCGGGCAGCGGGGTCCCTGCAGGGTCCATCACCTGCCCGCGCACGGTGGATTCTTTGGCGCCTTCTTCCTGCGGCGCTGCCGGCTTCGCTACAGGCGCAGCCGGTTTACGCTCAAGCACGATGCGGTTGCTGCGCACCTGGTACACGATATTGCGCCCTTTCAGCACAGCATCCAGCACTTCTTCCAGTTTCGCATTCCGGAAATTCAGGTTCAGCCTTTCATTGTCGTTCAACAGTTGATTGCTGTACACCAGCGTGAAGCCGGTTTGTTTTTTAATGGAGCGGAACACCTGGAGGATGGTCATGTTATTCCCCGAAACAGTCACCGCCTTTTGCAGGGCAGGGTTCTGGACCTGCGCGGAAGCGGGGATGAACGTGGAAAAAAGCAGACATACAATCACCAGGGATCGCACTGCCAGGCGGCAATTGCGCATACATTTTCTCATGTGGAAAAAATTGGTTTGGTTGATATCAAATCAACATAACTACACCCGCTTTCGCAAAACGGGTGACAGCAGGCAGAATTTTTTTTTCTCGGGGGAAAGAAGAATGGATCAGTGCAGGCGGATGGTGTGCCCGTTATAATCGACGTCGCCGCCGCTGGTGGTAGCCAGGTCGTTGAGGAATTCCTGCAGGCGCTCCCGGTCCATAAGGCCCGTCACCTTCACGCCGCTGAATTTCCCGGACGCAGATTCAAACGCCAGCCCGTAAAACCGGGACGCTTCTTCCAGCAGGTCGGGAACGGAGGCGTTGTGGTAATAACGGATGCCGTTCATCCAGCTCAGCACTTCGTCGGCATCGAACGCCGATGCCTGGAGCCCTGTGCCGGTGCTTTCTCCCTGCTGCCCCGGCGCCAGCGTGAGCTGGCGGCCGTTGTGCGCCCTGAGCAGCACACTCCCTTCCACCAGCGCGGTTTTATCGCTGCCGGGTGTGTAGGTATTTATATTGAAGGAGGTGCCCAGCACCTGCACATCGGACTGACGCGTATGCACGATAAATGGCCGTTTGGCTTCTTTCGCTACGCGGAAGTAGGCTTCGCCTTCCACCGTCACCTCGCGCGCGGTGGCGCCGAAATGGAAGGGAAAATGCAGGCGGGACGAAGCGTTGAGCCTTACTTCGGTACCATCTGATAATACCAGGCGGTAGGTGCCGCCGGCTGGCACGTTGAGCACGGTCACCGAGGTGTCCTGGCTTTCGTAGTCGAGCGTGCCGTTTGCTGAACGGAGGGTCGATCCGCCGAGGGCCACCGTTTGTGCGGCGCTGTCGGGATGGAAATGGACCGTTTTGCCGTTGGCCATGGTGAGGCTGACGCCGGGCATGGGCGCGGTGGCGGTTTGTGCTATTTCGGTTGATGTGGTGGTGCTGGATTGCCAGGCGAACCATGCGCCCGCGCCGAGCAGTATGGCAGCTGCGGCGTAAGGGGCCCAGGCGCGGAGGCGGCTTTTCGGCCGGCGGCGCTGCTTCATTTCGTCGAGCCCCGATTCCGGCGCCACGGCTTTCACGTATACCGCCGTACGTTGCGAGCGCGCGTCGGCCGCGAGGGCCTCCCAGGCTTCGCGGAAAGCAGGATCCTCCTCCAGCTGCCGCTCGATCCCGGCTTCCTCTTCCGGTGTCAGATCGCCGGAGAGTTTGTGCATGTATAATTGAAATATGTGATCCTGGTATTCCATGATACGGTTAACAAGTTATGGTTTTTTCTGATGAATCACCGACCGCAGGAGCTTCAGCCCCCGCTTCAGGTGCGTTTTGAACGAATTGACGCTGATCCCCATCTCGTCGGCGGCCTCCTGGTAGCGCTTGCCTTCCATATATACCATATGAATCGCCATGCGCTTCTGGCCCGTCACCTGCTCCAGCGAAGACTGCAGCTGCCGGTAATAGTCGCCGCCAGCGCTCTCCTGTTCCGGCCGCCAGCTCTCGTCCTGCAGGCTCGAAAACGCCTCCTGGTGGCCGTCGCGTATCTTTTGCCGTTTCAGGTGGTTAAGGCAACGGTTCTTCACGGCCATATGTAAATAACCTTTCACATCCCCGTTGAACTGGAGATATAACTTCTTGTCCCATATGTCCATGAAGAAAGTCTGAACCAGATCCTTCGCTTCCTGTTCCTGTTGCAGGAACCAGTAAGCGTTAGCGCAAAGCACCTTGTAATATTTCAGGAACAATGCGTCGAATGCGGAAACGTCCCCCTCTTTCAGCCGGTCTATCAAAATTATGTCTGGAGCTTGATCCATAACGTATGCTTAACCCCGAATGAATGCTGTCGTCTATCTAATGAAACCTGGTGGTCGTGGTTGATTGCTGATGCCGTAAGTTAAAAAAATTCCCGCGGTAATTCTGCAAGCCTTTTCCTTCCCTTCCCGAACATTACAAATGTAACTCGAAACGATACCCGTTTTAAAACTTTGGGGCGACTGACAGGTGTATTGGGGCCACCACCGGTAAAAGCTGGGGCGACCGGCAAATTCTCCGTCGATCCTCCGTCGATCCTCCGTTCAAACACCTTCAAACCCGCACCACGAGCGAACATGTTCGGAGAATGGACGGAGGATGTCAGCACTATGTCAGCAGTCCCGGACGTTCTTCCGCAGTGCAATCCTTCAAGCATCCTCCAGGCAAAGCCCTTCAAACCTAAGCCAGCATTGGAGACGCGTGGAGGATGCCTGAAGGATGTCAGTAGCCCCGGACGGTAAGCATGTTTCATTTTCAGGTTTCATTTCCGTTCACATTATTTTAATATGCTTAAAAAATGTTTTTTCCTATTTTACCGGCCTATATCTCCTCAAACCACGTCAACATGGACAACAGAAGAGAATTTCTCCGGAAATCAATGCTCCTCTCCGGCGCCGCCGGCCTTTCCTCTTTCATGCCCGCTTCCATCCAGCGCGCCCTGGCCATCGAGCCCGCGCCGGGATCCAGCTGGGCCGATGCCGAGCATATCGTGATCCTCATGCAGGAAAACCGCTCGTTCGACCACTGCTTCGGCACCCTGCAGGGCGTCCGCGGATTCAACGATCCCCGCGCCATCACACTGCCCGATAAAAAACCCGTCTGGCTCCAGACCGACAAGGAAGGCAAAACGTATTCGCCTTTCCGCCTCGATCTGAAAGACAGCCGCATCACCTGGATGGGCGCGCTGCCCCACGGGCGCCACGACCAGGTAGACGCCAACAACAAAGGTAAATACGACCAGTGGCTGCTCGTCAAACAATCCGGGAAAGCCGACTGGAAGAGCATGCCCCTCACCCTGGGCTACTTCACCCGGGAAGACATTCCCTTCAACTACGCGCTGGCCGACGCATTCACCATCTGCGACCAGAATTTCTGCTCGGCCATGACCAGCACCACGCCCAACCGATCCTTCTTCTGGACCGGCAAAATCACCGTACCGGAAAACGGAGCCGCCAAAGCGCATATCCGCAACACCGATTACAGTTACGGCAAACTGGGATGGGAAACTTTCCCCGAACTGCTGTCCAAAGCCGGCGTGGAATGGAAATTCTATCAGAACGATCTGTCCTGCGGTGGCGGCTTCCAGGGCGAAGAGCGTTCCTGGCTGGCGAACTTCGGCTGCAACCTGCTCGAATTCTTTAAAGTTTATAACGTACAATTCTCCGACCGGTATGTAACGAACCTGCAAAAGCAGATCGACGAGCTGCCGGCCGAAATCCGCGCCCTCACGGAGGCCAGCCCTTCTTCCGAAGAAGTGTCGAAGAAAAACCAGGCCGCCATCAAAAAGAAACAGGAAGTGCTCGACAAAGCCACCGAAGAGATGGGCAGGTGGGGTAAAGAACGTTACGCGCAGTTGTCGGAAAAAGAAAAAGACCTTTTCCACCGCGCCTTCGTCATCAACAAAAACGATCCCCAATTCCGCAAACTCTCGCAGCTGGAATACGACGACAACGGCAAAAAGCGCACGCTGCCCGTGCCTTCGGGCGACCTGTTCTACCAGTTCCGCAGTGATGTGGAAGGCGGCAAGCTGCCGGCGGTATCCTGGCTGGCGAGCCCGCAGAATTTCTCCGATCACCCCAGCGCGCCCTGGTATGGCGCGTGGTATGTGTCGGAAGTGATGGACATCCTTACGAAGAATCCTGAAGTCTGGAAGAAAACGATATTTATTGTGACCTACGATGAGAACGACGGATACTACGATCACGTGCCGCCGTTCTCCATTCCTGATAACAACAAACCCGGGACCGGTAAAGTATCCGCCGGTATCGACACGGAAATCGAGCACGTGCGGCTGGCGAATGAACTGGCACAGGGCGTTGCGCAAAAGCATGCCCGCGAAGCCCCGATAGGCCTGGGTTACAGGGTTCCCTTGCTCATCGCTTCGCCCTGGAGCCGCGGTGGCAAAGTGTGCTCGCAGGTGTTCGATCACACATCCACCCTTCAGTTCCTCGAAACGTTCGTGGAGAAGAAATACAAAAAGAAAATCCGCAGCGGCAATATCAGCGAATGGCGGCGCACCATCTGCGGCGACCTCACGGCCGCGTTCAGCGAAACCGGTGCCGTGCCTTCGTCGCGCCTGCCTTTCCTGGAGCAGAAACAATTCATCGAAGCCATCTACAGCGCGCAGTTCAAAGATTTGCCTTCGGGTTTCAGGGAGATCAGCGGCAGCGAGCTGGATAAAATGATCGCGCAGCCGGAACTGGCGAATCCGCTCGCCAAACAGGAAACGGGTACGCGGCCTTCTACATTCCTGCCGTATGAATTGTACGCCAGTGGCTATTTTGATGCCGCCAGCAAGGCTTTCGTGATCAATATGGGCGCGGGCAACCAGCTGTTCGGCAAGCGTTCCGCCGGATCGCCGTTCACTGTTTACGCGCCGGAAAGCTACGCGGGCGAGGTTTGCCGCAACTGGCATTTCGCGTCCAAAGCCGGCGACCGGTTTACCTACGCATGGCCGCTCGCGGAGTTCGATAACGGCAAATATGCGCTGCGCCTGCACGGGCCCAACGGCTTCTTCCGCGAATTCCGCGGAACGCAGCAGGACCCTGGCGTTCGCGTGGATGGCATGTTCGAAACCACCGGCAAAGCGAAAACGCCCACGGGCAATCTCATTTTGCAGCTGCAAAACCGGGGTGCACAAACCGTGCATATCAAATTGAAAGATCATGGATACGGAAAGAACGACAATGCTTTTGCGCTCGCGCCCGGAGCCCGCAAAGAGATCATCGTCACCAAAAGCGAACACAAGGGCTGGTACGATTTCAGCGTGCTGGCAGAGGGTTTCGCCGGATGGGAACAGCGTTTCGCGGGGCGTGCCGAAAGCGGTAAAGAAACCATTACCGACCCGGTGATGGGCAAAGCTATCGGTTAATATCAGTTTGCCATACAAATCAAAACAGCCGGCTCCGTTGGGGCCGGCTGTTTTTTTCCCACCTGGGAAAGACATTAATTATCGAAACCGGTAGCGGCAGCGAGGGGTTTCAGCGCTTCGATCTCCCGCGCGAGGGATGCCAGTTTTTGTTCGGCGAGCTGGTTGGCGTCGGCCCCGAGGAAGAGATGGAGCGGTGCCTTTTGTTCTTCCAGGATGCGGATCATTACTTCCGCGGCCTTCGCGGGATCGCCGGGCTGGTTGCCGTTATAGTCTTGCTGGTGCAGGGTTTGCATCGCGCGGACGTTCGCGTATTCCGGCATTTCGGTGGCCGGGAGGCCGAGCGAGCCGCCGAGGAAATCGGTGCGGAAGTAGCCGGGCGATACGATGGTGACGCCGATGCCGAAGGGTTTCACTTCCTGCGCCAGGGCTTCGGAATAGCCGTGCATGGCGAATTTGGTGGCACAATAAATCCCGAAAGCAGGGAAGGCGCCCGTGAAACCGCCGATGGACGCGATATTGAAGATATGCCCGCTGCCCTGTTTCCGCAGGAACGGCAGCGCCTGGCGGATCACGTTGAGGGATCCGAATACGTTGACATCGAAGTTGGAGCGGGCTTCGGCGTCTGTCAATTCTTCGACGGCGCCGACGAGGCCGTAGCCGGCGTTGTTCACGACGACGCCGATTGTGCCGAAATGGCCGACCGTGGCAGTGATTGCCCGCTGTACCGCAGTTTCGTCAAGAATATCGAGGCCGATGGGGAGAAACCGGGCGGACGTTTCGCCGATGGCGGACACGAGATCTTCGCGGCGGCGGGAAGTGGCGGCTACGCGATAGCCTTTGCTGATGAGGGTTTTGGCCAAAGAAAGGCCCAGGCCTTTGGAGGCCCCGGTTACAAACCAGACTTGCTTGTTCATTGATTGTCAGTTAAAAGGTGATGGTTCTTTTGGAGGAACTGATGCAAAGGTAGGGCGCCCGGGCGGGAGGGGTTTTACGCTTTGGAAACGAAAAATTGCATTTTTCAAACCGCAAAAAGCCCTTCCCGGCAAAAAATTTCGCTTTTCAGGGGGGAATGGCATGATTTTGATGGAAATAGGTGAACCAGGATAGGATTGGACTGTTTATATTAGTGCTATCAAATCCTTTTTAACCACATTAAATATCGCGTATCATGGCAAAATCGGTGAAGCAGCCCGCAAAGAAGGCCGCAACCAGCACAACGGCAAAAGCCGCCGCCCCCAAGAAAGCCGCTGCCAAAGCAGCTGCACCCAAAAAGGCTGCCGCCAAAACTGCCCGCAAACCTAATGCGGCTTTCATGGCCCCGCTGACCCCGAGTGCAGACCTCGCCGCCGTAATTGGCAGCACAGCACTCCCCAGAACTGAAGCCACCAAAAAGATCTGGGAGTACATCAAGAAAAATGATCTGCAGGACTCGAAAAACAAACGCATGATCAATGCCGATGCCAAACTGCAAACCATTTTTGATGGCAAAAAGCAGGTATCCATGTTTGAACTGGCTGGTATCGTGAACAAGCATCTCAAATAATCCTGCTGCAAAGCATTCCGGAAAAGGAGGCCCCGCGCCTCCTTTTTCTTTTCCCCTCCTGTCCGTTTCCGGACATCCGCATGTACCATTCCGGACAACATGCATCCATCAACCTATTGATAATCAACACCTGCACAAATTGGCCTTTTTTATGTCGTACCGCCTCCTCATATTCGTCAACGTATGTGGAAGATCCAGTTATTGACCGCCTGGCGGCGCCTGAAAAACAACAAGCCCTACGCCATCATCAACATCGCCGGTCTCGGCGCCAGCCTCGCCTGCGCCATCCTGCTGTTCCTTTTTATCAATTACCACCTCCGGTTCGATAACTTCCATCCCGGCAGCGACCGCATCTTCCGCATCAGCTCCCGCACGATGTACGGCGGCGTGGAAGATTTTAATGAAGGCGTTCCCCAACCACTCGGCAAAGCGCTCCGCAACGATTACACATTCTTTGAAAAAGTGGCGATGCGCATTTCTTTAGGCCGCCGCCTGATCACGGTACAGCAAGGAAAAGAGAAACATAAGTTCAATGGCACTGCATCTTATGTAGAGCCCTCCTACTTCGACATCTTCCGTTTCCCCCTCATCTCCGGCAACGCGCACCAAGCCCTCAGCGAACCTTACAGCGCCATCATCACCGAAGAAATGGCCGCTAAATTATTCCCCGGCCAGGATCCCATCGGCAAACAATTGCGCCTGGCTAACTCCCAGGACTTCACCGTCAGGGGTATCGCCCAAAACATGCCGGCCAACACAGACCTCCCATCGGATCTGTTCCTTTCCTATGCTGCCTATAAAGACGTAAGTCCCTACATGGCCAGCGACAGCAGCTGGGGAAGTATCGCCAGTTCCATCCGCTGTTACGTGAAACTTAAACCGGGCGTTGGCCCCGACCTTGTTGAAGCCGCATTTCCGCAGGTAATCAATAAATACGAACCGGAAGAAAATAATCTTATGTTTTTCCACATGCAACCGCTCCGCGACCTGCATTTCGATACGCGGTATAGCGGCTCAATCCAGCGGAAATACTTGTGGTCGCTGGGTTGGATGGGGGCATTCCTGGTATTGACGGCCTGCATCAACTTCATCAATCTTTCCACCGCCCAATCGCTCCGCCGTACCCGCGAGATCGGCGTCCGGAAAGCGCTTGGCGGAACGAAACGGCAGATATTTTCTCAATTTCTTTCCGAGACATTTTACATTGTTGCCGCAGCGCTGGCGATCGCCGTAACCATCGTATCACTGGCCATCCCGCAACTCAACAAAACACTCTTTACCGATATTACGCTTGATGGCAGAACAGTTTTCACCCTTCTCATCTACATCTGCATATTGCTGCTGACGGTAGTATTCCTGGCAGGCTATTACCCTGGTATCCTCCAGGCGAAACTGAGCCCGGTCCTGGCCATGCGGGCCCACGGCACTCCTGAGCGCCCCGGCCGCTTTCCCCTGCGGAAAACCCTCATCATCCTGCAATTCGCCATTATGCAGTTCATGATCGTGGGTACGATCATTATCGGCCGGCAGATGCATTATTCCATGACGGGAGATACAGCTTTGCAAAAAGAGGGTATACTGCTGGTGAACGTCCCCGGCCAGGATCCCTCCGTTCTCAAAACGCTCCGTACCCGCATCACGCAACTGGCAGGCGTACAACAGGCCTCGTTTTGCCAGGCAGCGCCTATTTCATTTACAAACCGGGCTACAGCCATGCGTTTTGGTGCCAGGGACGACGATGAAGACTGGCAGGTGAGCGTCAAATATGCCGATGCGGAATACCTAGAAACATTCGGCATCAGGCTTGTTGCCGGCCACAACCTGCCGGCGTCCGATACAGCCAACGGGATGCTGGTAAACGAAACGCTTATGCGCAAATTGGGCGCCCGCAGCCCTGATGAAATTATCGGGCAGCCTATCCGCGTAAGCAATGTGCAAACCACGGTGCGCGGTGTTTTCAAAGATTTCCATAACCACAGCTTCCATAGCGAAGTGGAACCGCTTTGCTTATATACCGATATCCGCGAGTTTGACGAACTGGCCATCCGCCTGAACATGCTGCAGGCTTCCACGGTGATGCCCGCAATAGATAAAATATGGAACGAAACTTTCCCGGATTACATGTACCGTTTCCGTTTCCTGGAAGAAGATGTAGCTGGCATGTACGAAGCTGAATCGCTGCTGATGCAGCTGGTGGAGATTTTTGCAATTGTAGCGGTCCTCATCGGATGCCTGGGGCTTTACGGGCTCATCAGTTTCATGGCCGTGCAGAAGAAGAAGGAAATCGGGGTGCGGAAAGTACTTGGCGCCAGCGTGCCGTCGGTCGTTTGGTTATTCGGGCGGGAGTTCACATGGATGCTGTTTGCGGGTTTCCTGCTTTCGGCGCCGCTTTCCTGGTGGCTGATGAACAACTGGCTGGAAGGATTTCATTACAGGATAGATATTGGCCCGGAAACATATGCCATTAGCATCGTCCTGAGTGCCGTCATAACCGTACTCACTGTAGGATACACCTCGCTGCGGTCGGCGCTTATGAACCCCGCAGTCAGCCTGAAAACGGAATAGCAAGGTAAAATATAGTTCAGCGAAGATGTTTGACTTGCAAAGGAGGCTCCCACCTCCTTTTTTTTATTTCCGGTATTGCCATCAATAAGCGAGGATATCGCGGATCTGTGCGGCGACTTTCTCCGCCGTGGGCAGCATTTGCTTTTCCAGTTCCATATTGAGGGGAACGGCCGGCAGGTCGAGGGCGCCGTAAGTGAAAACGGGCGCGTCGAGATAGCGGAAGCAATGCCGGGAGATCCTGGCTGCCAGGGATTCCGCAAAGGAATTTCCGAGCTGCTCTTCCGTCAGCACCAGGCATTTGCCCAGTTTTTTCACGGAAGCGAATACCAGTGCTTCATCCAGCGGGAACAGCGTGCGCAGGTCGATGATTTCCACTTTGCCCGGGAACTGCGCGGCGGCGGCTTTCGCCCAGTACACGCCCATGCCGTAGGTGATGACCGTCATGCCTTCGTCGCTTTCCTGTACGGTGCGGCCTTTACCCAGCGGGAGGATGTAATCGGCCGAAGGCTCGATGGTCATGGCATCCTGCGTTCCCGGCACCTTGCTCCAGTAGAGCCCTTTGTGTTCCAGCATTACAACCGGGTTGGGGTCCAGGAAGGCGGCTTTCATCAATCCTTTCAGGTCCGCCGCATTCGAAGGATACACGATCTTGATGCCTTTAACGGTGAGCAATGTGCTTTCCACGCTGCCGGAATGGTACGGCCCCCCGCCGCCGTAAGCCCCGATGGGTACGCGGATGAGCGACTGCACGGGGAATTTCCCGCAAGACAGATAACAGCTTTTCGACAGCTCCGTTACCAGCTGGTTGAATCCGGGATATATGTAATCGGCGAACTGCACTTCCACGATGGGCTTTACGCCGGTGGCGGAAAGGCCGGCCGTGCTGCCGATGATGTACGCTTCCTGGATGGCGGTATTGTACACGCGCTCGTCTCCGAACTTCTCCGCCAGCGTGGCCGCTTCGCGGAAAACCCCTCCCAGCCTGCGTCCTACGTCCTGCCCAAAAAGAATGGCTTCCGGGTGGGCGGCCATGATTTCCTCGATGGCATGCAAGGCAGCGTCTACCATCACCACTTTGCTGCCGCCTGCGGGCTGGCGCTCGCCGGTTTCTTCCGTAACGGGCGTGGGCGCGAACACGTGATCGCGGACCGTCGTAATATCCGGATCGGGACTGGCGACGGCCGCGGCAAAAGCTTCTTCCACTTCGCGTTGCGCGTCCAGCTCGATATCGGTGGCTTCGATGACGCTGCCGATCTGGCTGCGCAGGCGCGGCAAAGGATCGCGTTGCTGGTGGCGGGCCAGGTCTTCGGGCGTGCGGTACCATTCGCGGCGGACGCCGGAGGTATGGTGGCCGAGGAGCGGCACCGTGGCATGGACGAGGATGGGCCTGCGTTCTGCACGAACGAAAGCGATGGCGGATTCCATGGCGCGGTAGCTGGCTTCGAAATCGGCGCCATCGACCCGGATGCGCTCCAGGCCTTTGAAGCCGGCGGCATATTCGTAGGCATCCATGGCGCGTGCTTCGGGGGCGCTGACGCTGATGCCCCAGTCGTTATCCTGCACGAGGAAGATGACGGGCAGTTGTTTGAGCGCGGCAAACTGGAAGGCTTCGCTGACTTCGCCTTCGGTCACGCTGCCGTCGCCCAGCGAGCAGAGGACCACGGGCTTTTCATCGTCGGCCAGGAGGCCGGCGATTTCGAGGTACTGGACGCCCTGGGCCATACCGGTGGTGGGTATCACCTGCATGCCGGTGGCGCTGCTTTGGTGTGGTATTATCGGTTTATCGGTATCGCGGGAGCTCGGGTGGCAGTAATAGGAGCGGCCACCGCTGAAGGGGTCTTGGCCTTTGGCGAGGAGCTGCAGCATGAGGGTATAGGGAGAAAAACCGAGGGCGAGCATCATGGCATCGTCGCGGTAGTAAGGACTGACGTAGTCACAAGGTTTGAGCTGGAGGCCCGCTGCGATCTGGATGGCTTCGTGGCCGGCGGAGGTGGAGTGCACGTATTTGCAGATGGTGCGGTTGGCTTCGTATTGATCAGCCATGCGCCGCGCGGTGCACATAAGGCCATACGCTTTGCGGAGGAGTGCCTGGAAGGCGGGGTCCGACTCGCGGTGCGTGATGGTGGCTTTCAAAACAGGAACGCTTATGTTATCTTTAACCACGTAAGATTGTTTTGGTGATAATGGCCGGTTCTTACAGATAGTTGCCATAGCAACTATTGCTACTGCAAATTAATGATTATGCATGAATCTTTCGTGAGTAATCCGTCTTTTTTTAAGCTGGATGCCACATTAAAAAAAATAAAGAATTACTGGCAGAAGAGTTTTGATGCCCGGGGGCTGGACATTACGGTGGACCAGTGGTTGCTGATCGAGAACCTGTATAAGCATAAGCGCATCACCCACAATGAGTTAGCGAAACTGACGTCGAAAGATATCACGACGGTTTCGCGGATTATCGAGTTACTGGTGCGGAAGGTGCTGGTAGAGCGCCAGGGGTCTACTGACGACCGGCGGAAGGTGTTTTTGCAGTTGACGCCTGAGGGGGTGAATAAGTACCGGGAGGTTCGGCCGCTGGTATTGGAGATGCGTGAGATTGGCTGGAAGAACCTGACTGAGGGGGATTTCCAGGAGATGACGCGGATTTTGGATGTGATTTATTCGAATATCCCGTAAAAAGAAAAAATTAAAAAGGAAAAAGCCCGTACTCTTTTAACTTTTTAATTTTTACTTTTTAGTCTGGCGGACCGCTGAACGGGATGCGGTTATTTTACCATGAATTCCAGCAGGCTGTCGTTTTCAATAAATGCTTCGAGGGTGTCTCCTATTTCGACGGGGCCAACGCCTTCGGGGGTTCCGGTAAAGACGAGGTCGCCGATGTTGAGGGTGAAGAAGCGGGAGATGTAGGCGATCAGTTTGTCGAAAGTGAACAGCAGATCGGCGGTGTTGCCTTGCTGAACGATTTCTTTGTTTTTGTAGAGACAGAAGTTGGTGTCTTTCAGGTCCATGGTTTCCGTAATGGGAATAAACTTGCCGACAACGGCAGAATTATCGAAGGACTTGGCGATTTCCCAGGGTAGGCCTTTGGCTTTTTGTTTCTCCTGCAGGTCGCGCGCGGTGAAGTCGATGCCAACTGAGATCTGGTCATAATATTTGCTGGCAAATCTTTCCTGGATGTGTTTCCCGTTTTTAGAAATCCGCAGCACCAGCTCGCATTCATAATGCAGTTTATCCGTGAATTCCGGATAATAGAAGGGATGGTTGTTTTGCAGCAGGGCATTTTTGGGTTTCATGAAAATCACGGGTTCGGAGGGCACTTCGTTCTTCAATTCTTCTGCATGTTTGGCATAGTTTCTTCCAACGCAGATAATTTTCATAATGCGTGTATTTTGTAAGGTTAATAAAGCCTATGGTTTGACCCATAGCCCACAATACATTGCCCACTGTGCGCACTATCATCCGGATGATGGGGAAAAATATGCCGGTTGATATAACGATCAGTGGTACACGGATCATGACCTATAGCGGTTAAGGTAGGGGTACCTTTAGGCATGAAATATACAATTTACATTCCTATAATGGAAAAGTAAGGTTGTTATAATTGTTCATGGTGCGCGGTAAGCCGATAGCGGCAAAACTTTCCACGATTTCTACGCACTTGCCGGTTTTCTGCTGTACGCAGGGTTCTTCCCTGGCCGACCATTTGCCGAGCACGTAATCCACTTGCCGGCCTTTCGGGAAATCGTTGCCGATACCGAAGCGGAGGCGGGGATATTGGTTGGTGCCGATGCTTTCCTGGATGCTTTTAAGGCCGTTGTGGCCGGCATCGCTGCCGCCGGGGCGGAGGCGGATGGCTTCGAGGGGCAGTGCGAGTTCGTCCACGATCACGAGTACGTTTTCGACAGGGATCTTCTCCTTGTCCATCCAGTACTTCACGGCGCGGCCGCTGAGGTTCATGTAGGTAGTAGGTTTGATCACCACGAAGGTTTTCCCTTTCCAGCGTATTTCCGCCACATCGGCGAGGCGGTCGCTCCGGAAGGAGGCCTGGTGTTTGGCGGCAAAAGCGTCCGCCACATCGAATCCGATGTTGTGGCGGGGGTATTCCGGCCCGATGTTTCCTAATCCTACGATTAAATATTTCATGTTGGCAGGCTTTCAATAATGTCCCGCAAAAACGGGATGCCAAAAATAAAAAGCCCGGCCGATATTCTGCCGGGCTTTTTGATATAAATATTTTGCCAATTTATTTCTTCTTGGCCTCCTTCTCGGCAGCAGCTTCTTCCTGTTTCAGCTGACGGGTCATTACCACGGAAGCAACAGGGATGCGGGGAGAGTTGAGGAGTTCGATGCCTTCAGCCTTCACGTCTTCCACACGGAGGTTTTCGTTCAGGTTGAGGTTGGTTACGTCCAGTTCCAGGTTTTCGCGAAGGTGTTTCGGAAGCGCTTTCACTTTCAGGGTTTTCAGTTTCACTACCAGTTTACCACCGGCTTTTACGCCCACGGACTGGCCTACAACGCGCAGGGGCAGGGAAGCCACTACTTTCTTGTCTTCCACGAGTTCGAGGAAGTCGATGTGCGTGAGCTCGTCGGTAACGGTGTCGAACTGCAGATCTTTCAGGATCGCGCGGTAGGTTTTACCTTCCAGTTTGATTTCAGCAACCTGGAAATCGGGTGTGTACACCAGGTTTTTAAAGGCAGTAGCCGGAGCGGAAAAAGCAACGATTTCTGCACCCCCATAAATAACGCAAGGCACTTTTTCCTCAGAACGGAGAAGGCGGGTGGCTTTTTTGCCGAATTCGCTTCTGAGTTGTCCTTCGATGGTTATTGTTTTCATTGTTTAAACATTTATGATGTAAAAAAATACACTTGGTTAAGACAGCCGGCGTTGGCTGTGAACGAACAGGCTGGTGATGGATTTGTTTTCGTACATGTTGCGGATGGCAACTGCGAAAAGTTCCGCCACGCTGATCACTTTGATTTTCGCGCTTTCCTGCCTGAGCGGGATGGTATCGCATACCACCAGTTCTTCCAGGACGGAGTTCTCGATATTTTCGTACGCTTTGCCGCTGAACACGGGGTGGGTACAAAAAGCCCTTACACTGCGGGCCCCTTTCTCTTTCAGGAGGGCGGCCGACTTGGTGAGGGTGCCTGCCGTGTCGCAGATGTCGTCGATCAGGACGATATCCTTATCGGTCACATCCCCGATCACCACCATGGAAGCGATCTCGTTGGCACGTTTGCGGTGCTTGTCGCAGATCACCATTTCGGCGTTGAAGTAGCTGGCCACTTCGCGCACCCGGGTGGTGGAACCCACGTCAGGGGACGCAAAGGTAAGGTTTTTCAGCTTGAGATTCTCTATGTAAGGTATAAAAATCGCGGAGCTGTCGAGGTGATCCACGGGGATATCGAAGAAGCCCTGGATCTGGGGAGCGTGCAAATCCATGGTAATCACCCTGTTAGCCCCTGCCGCGGTGAGCAGGTTGGCGATCAGTTTGGAGCCGATGGCTACCCTGGGCTTGTCTTTCCGGTCTTGCCGGGCAAACCCGAAATACGGGATAACAGCCGTAATGTACCCGGCCGAGGCGCGTTTGGCGGCATCGATCATGAGCAGGAGCTCCATGAGATTGTCCGCCGGGGCGTTGGTCCCCTGTACCAGGAAAACGTAGTCGCCACGGATGCTTTCCAGGAAAACCGGCTGGAATTCACCGTCACTGAATTTCTGGATATTCACTTTACCCAGACCGTTTCCATATCTGGCGGCGATTCGCTCGGCCAGAGCGGGATTACTGTTACCCGTGAAGATTTTTACCGATGGATTCATGACAAAGAAAAGAGGTTGCAAAACTAAGCTTTAATCGCGGATATGCGGAAAAAAAATCCCGGGAATGTGGAGAACTTTTGCTAAAATAATTAGCATTTTATGGAAAAATGGGTAAATTGAGGGATAATCTGCAAACGTCATGGAAGCCATTTTTGTTAACCCGGCTTACCGGGAACCCGTGCCTGTAAGGCATTTGAAGATTTTCAGGCGCCGCCGCATGAAAGAGTGGCCGGAAGACGACCGGCCCCGGGAGAAAATGTTGAAGTCGGGGCCATCATCGGTAAGTATCGTCGAACTGCTGGCAATAATTATAAATTCCGGAACGCCGGAGCAGTCTGCCCTGGAACTGGCGCGCGAGGTTTTCGGGAGCTGCGGCAACGATCTCCGCGAATTGGGCCGGCTGAACCTGCCGCAGCTGCGCCGGTTCAGGGGAATAGGGCTCAAGAAGGCCGCCACGGTTTTGGCGGCGCTGGAGCTTTGCCGCCGCAGGCAACTGAGCGCATTGGTGGAGAAACCGGAAATCACTTCTATCGGAATGGCAGCGGAGTACCTCAGGAACCTCCTTTCGGGTCAGGACTGTGAGAGTTTTTACGTGCTTTTCATGAATCACGCCAACCGGATCGTCCACCAGGCATGCATCAGCACGGGCGGCATTACCTCCACGACTATCGATCCGCGGATTGTGTTCGGCATGGCCCTTGAGCACCGGGCCACCCGGCTGCTGCTTTGCCACAATCACCCCTCCGGCCTTCTGAAAGCCAGCAAGGCCGACATCAACATTACACGCCAGCTCCAGGCAGGCGGCCGCCTCCTGGAAATCGAGGTACTGGATCACATCATCGTCACAGACCAGGGATATCATAGCCTCCGGGAGGATGGGGCGTTGTGAGATACGGGAAGGTTGAGGCAGGGACAGGTGATGTTGAGCTAAAATTGCCGGAACGGAAATTCGCAAAGGTTCAGTGGATCAATATGAGGGGCTTGGCGCCCGTTAATACGAATGAAAGCTGCGGGAAAGGAAATTCTGACAGCATGAATCAACTTGGTTCTGACGCGCTTTGGGCGAATGGATACGCGTTTCCGGGAAAGGCAATCTTGATAGCATGGATCTTCATGCTACTGAAATATGCTTGGGCGAATTGAAGCTCAGTTCGGGGAAAGACATGCTACTGACGCGCTTTTGGGCGAATGGATACGCGTTTCCGGGAAAGGCAGGATGTTACTCAAGGATGGCCCCCGGCACTGAAGGGCTTCTAAAACATCGAAATTATAAACTGCTCCGCTATCGCAGCAAGGTACTGACGCCTTTGAGAAATACGCGTTGGTTCAGTTCCGTGTTCGTGTATTCCAGGAACCAGGCATAAGTGCCCACCGGCGCAAGCGCACCCTTGATCCGCCCGTCCCACTTGCGCTGCCAGTTGCGCGTCTCGAACACCATCTGGCCGTTGCGGGAAAACACCCGGAACAACAGATCCGCCGTCTTATAACCATTCAGCGGATACAGGAAATCGTTTACGCCATCGCCATTCGGCGTAAACGCCGTCGGAACCGCCACATAGCAACTGGGCACCGTTTTCAGCTGGTGAATCACGGTGTCCTCACATTGCAGGTTGTCGACCACGATCAGCCGTACGTCATACGATTCCTCCCGTTCCGACATAGGATAACGGTAAGGGGCCGGCGTACGCTGCTGGGATCCGGGGCCGTGCCCCAGGCTCCACCGGTGGGCCATGATGTTCCCCGTGCTCTGGTTGGAGATCCTTACCAGGTCAAGCGGGCAAAGCACCCAGGACTCCGGCGTAAACGCCGCCACCAGTTCATTGGGCAGATCGATGCGCTCGGAATGATCGTCCTGGCACTGGCGGTTGGACACGGTCAGTTTCACCGGTTTCACGCCGAAGTTGCCTTTATAGTAGACTTTGCTTGCCGCAGGCCCCGTTTGCGTGGTGCCGTCATCGAACAGCCAGGTCCACTCCGAAATATTATGCGCCCTGTCATGCTCCAGGTAAATGGTGTCCGACGCACAATCCAGCCGCGTCCGCCATGCGTAGGCGGCGTTTACGGTATCGCTGGTGAGGAACGGGACCGATTGGCCCAGGGGCGTTTGCACAAAGCATTCGCTGACCAGGGTGTTGCCGTCGGTTCCCTGCACGAGGTCCAGGCGAAAGGAGCCGTCCAGGTAAACCGGGCCATTGAGCACCACTTCGATGCTGTCGGTCAGCTCATCGTCGCAGAAAACTTTGGCACTCCGGACCGATACCGCCGGCCCCGTGCCCACATTGGTAATCCTGAAATCGGAACCGTTGGCGGCCACTGAGTTGCAGCGGACAGGCTTTTTCAGGATAACCATCAGCCTGTCGGGTTTGCAGCCGACGGGTTTGATGGAGTCGAAGGGTACGGGTTGCGGGACGCCGATAGTCATAATGATATTCTCTCCGGCGGCAATGGGTACGTCGCAGGCGTCGAGGAGCGTATTGCGGTCGGTTCCGTTTTTCATGCGGACGGTATAGTTCCCCGGCCCCAGCGGGCGATCGAGCGTCAGCACCACGGAATCCATATCGAATGCGTTGTTGCAGTTGACGCCCTCCGCACTCAGTACCCTGGCGGGAGTGCCCAGCACTTCGAAGTCGCTGCCATCGGCTGCGAGGGTGTTGCAGCGGAATTTCTTGGAAAATTTGATAACGACCCGGTTGTGATGGCAGCGATAATCGGCGGAATTGAATTTCCCGGTGTTGGGGTCCGTGATCACGGCGGTACCGCCGCCGAAAGAAAGGGTATATCCGCTCTGGGTGTCGGTAAAATGGCTGACGAGCAGCAGGTACTCGTGCCCAACCTTCAAATCGGGCATACTGCTGAAATTGGGGTAGTCGTCACCCGCGCAATTGATTAGTGTCTGACCCGCATTGCTGGCGCCGGTGCGGCCGGGACGGGCGCTCCAGTTCCCGCATATCTGCAAAGTAGGATCGGTATAAATATCATTCACGTTCCGGCCGGTAACGTCGAAGATGTGCCAGTCGTAATCATCGTCGAGGTCGTTGGGGACGATCGTAAATCCCAGCGAGCCCGCCTGGAAGCAGGTGAATTTATAGTAGAAGGGATTTTTGTCTTCATAATCCGTATCGGGATCCACCGTGCCGCAGAAATTCAGCCGGAGGATGCGTCCATCGCATATGGGGACGGATGTCTGTGTCAGGTTGCGGGTGCCGCAAACAGGGAAAGCGCTCTGAGGCGTCTGTCCCGGGCGTTGACATGACTGCGCTGCCGCGTGAAGTGCGGACGCCAGTGAAAAAGTTATGATTAGCAGCAGAAAACGCATGGGTTGACCGGGGTTCTTGCGAATATATATAAAGTAATAACATGTCGTTTTGTTACATTTGCAGGAATTTTCTTAAAAACAATCGCGCATGCTAAAAATTGGCTTGTTTGGAGTAGGGCACCTGGGCAAAATTCACCTCTCCCAGTTATCGACCATGAAAGATGTGGAAGTGACAGGTTATTTCGATCCCAGCGACGCCAATGCGGAGAGTATCCGTGGTACATATAGCATTCCCCGTTTCGAAACGGCGGAAGAGCTGATCCGCGCATCCGATGCGATCGACATTGTTGCGCCTACCACGCAGCACTTCCAGTTGTGCGAAACCGCCATCCGCATGGGCAAGCATGTTTTTGTAGAAAAACCCATGACCAATACCATGGAAGAAGCCCGCCTGCTGGTAAAGCTGGTCGAAGAGGCCAATATCAAATTCCAGGTAGGGCATGTGGAGCGCTTCAATCCCGCATTCCTCGCCCTGAAAGGATACGACCTCAAGCCCATGTTCATCGAAGTGCACCGCCTGGCGGAATTCAATCCCCGCGGCACCGACGTGAGCGTGATCCTCGACCTCATGATACATGATATCGACATCGTACTGAGCATCGTGCAATCCAGCATCAGCCGGATCTCCGCCAGCGGCGTTGCCGTCATGAGCGACACACCCGATATCGCCAACGTACGCATCGAGTTCCACAATGGTTGCGTAGCCAATCTCACCTCCAGCCGCATCTCCCTCAAAAAAATGAGGAAAATGCGCCTCTTCCAGAAAGATGCCTATATCGGCATCGACTTCCTCGACAAAAAAACCGAGATCATCAAGCTGAAAACCCCGGCAGACGAAGGCCTCTTCACCCTCGACATCGCTACCAACAACGGGAAAAAAACCATTGCGATCGATAATCCGGAAATCAAACAATCTAACGCCATCCGCATGGAATTGGAGCTTTTCCGCGACAGCATCCTGGAAAACAAACCCGTGGCCGTAAATGTGCGCGACGGATTCCAGGCGCTGGAAGCCGCTCATCAGATCCTGCAGAAAATCGGGAAAGGCCAGTCCGAATAAGCTTTCCGTCAATTAAATGTTGCCACTGTAATTGCAAATGCATTTGCACCAACTTTTCATGTCTGCCAGCAAACGGATTTATCTTTTCCTGCCTGCTGTAACCTTTGCCATTTCCCCGCGTTCCAATAAAAACCACGCAAACATGAAAAACAGGCTCATTTTATTGCCGGCATTCATTGCCCTCGTTTCCGTTTCGTGTAAAAAGAAAGATAAACCGCCCTCCCCTGCCGGCGCATTGCAATTTAATCAAACCCAATGCACCGATCCCTGGCACCCCGAAGTGAGAAGCTTCCAAAACGACTTTGCTGAAAAGCTAAAAGCCTGGCTGGAAGCGAAAACCGGCAAGAGCGTCGCGAAACTGGAAGTCAAAAATGTGGGCGGCGACAAATTCGTGGGCTGCGATGCCTGCCCTTGCACGACCGGCTATGCGATTTATCTGTGGCCCGCCAACGGAGATGCGCAAAAATTCCTCGATCTCGGCTTTTTCAAACCCTGAACCATTTTACATCAATAACCTGACGCAATGAAGCACAAGCTGCAGCTATTTCTTACCGTAATCATCCTGGCCGCCGTTTCCTGCAACAAAGAGAACAAAACCCCAAAATTGGAAGATGCGCTGGTGTTCAGCGAAACGCAGTGCGCCGATCCCTGGGCCATGGACGTTTCGCGGACCGGGAAAGATTTCAACAAACAACTGAAGACCTGGCTCCAGACCAAAACCAACGTCGCGATATTGACCGCCAAAAGGGATGTGATCCCGGAGAAGATACAGTTATGCGCCGCCTGCACCTGCCTGACGGGCAACACAATTTATGTGTGGGTGCCCAAAGGTTCCGAACAGGCATTCCTGGATATGGGATTCACACGCGCTACGAAAACTCAACCTGAATAATACGACCATATGAAATCGACGCTTCTCCTGTTTCTCACCATCGCCGCCATAGCCGCTAGTTCCTGCAAAAAGGACAAGCGTCCTCCCAACCTGGCGGAGGCTTTTCGATACAGTGAAACCGCTTGCAGCGACCCCTGGGTCAATGATATCGAACGTGGTAACCCCTCATTCGCGCGGCAACTTGAAAAATGGCTGGAAACCAAAACCGGTGCGGAAATCACAACGCCGTTCCGCAAAATGTATCCCGAAAAAACGCAGTTATGCTATGCGTGTTCCTGCACTACGGGCAACGTGATCTACGTATGGCCGCCGGCCGGGTCGGAACAAAAGTTTATCGACCTGGGATTCACCAGACCTTAACTTTTCCTATCTTCCCGGCGTTTTTTAACAAACACCTATTTCATGAGGAAAGGTCTACTGCTTTTGCTGGCCGGTTTTATCCTGGTCAATCTATCCTGTAAAAAAGACGAACAAATTGAACCATTGGGAGATACGCTCGTGATGGATGAAACCCTTTGCGATACCCCCTGGTCGCAGGACCTGGACCGTTCCAGTGCGAATTTTAACGTGGAACTGGAGAATTGGCTGGAAGCAAAAACCGGTATCGCAATATCCCAACCTTTGCGCAAAAGCGTACCGGGCAAGGCACAAGCATGCCTGGAATGCGGTTGCAGGACCGGCAACGTCATTTATATCTGGCCACCCAACGGCAAGCAACAAAAGTTCATTGCAATGGGCTTCAAGAAAGGCGGATAATTACTTAGCAGAAAGAAAAACTTCCGCGATCGCAAGATCCAGCGGACGGGTGATTTTAATATTACGCTCCTCCCCTTCCACCAGGTGGATTTCCGCCCCAAAACGCTCTGCCACGCTGGCTTCGTCGGTAAACAAGGGATCGTAAGGCTGCTCGAAGGCGGGTAACAACTGCTCGGAGAGGAACGTCTGCGGCGTTTGTATAATACGGAAACGGCTACGGTCCACCGACTGGTTGCCTTCATCATCCACGTCGCGTAAACTATCTTTCACTTCGATAGCAGGAATAGCGTTCCCTTTCGCCAGGGCGCCTTCGCAACAGCGGCGGACCAGCCCGGCCGACAACAACGCCCGCACGCCATCGTGTACAAAAACCACAGCAGGTTCGGAAATAGTCGCCAGGCCATTCTTCACGGAATGGAAGCGCGTTTCGCCGCCATGCACGATGGTGATGGAAGGAGGTGCGTCGAAGGAAACCAGCAGGGGTGCGATAAATGCGCTATGTGCTTCAGGGATGACGAGCACGATCCGGACGTCCGGATAAGCGTTGCGAAAAGCGTTGATGGTATGGTGAAGAACCGGTTTGCCGCCGATTTCCATAAACTGTTTGGGGATGGAGCTTCCCATCCGGAGGCCGGAGCCGCCGGCTACGATGACCGCAATCTTTTTCCTGTCTGGCATAATGCGAAATAAGGGTATTTTGATAAAAAAAGGCAAACAGCGTTCACTGTTTGCCTTTTTAATATCTGTTGGACGGATCAAATGATGAGCATCGCGTCGCCATAGCTGAAGAACCTGTATTTTTCCTTGATGGCCTGCTGGTAAGCTTCCATGATCAGGTCGTAGCCGGCGAAGGCGCAAACCATGATAAGGAGACTTGTTTTGGGCAGGTGGAAGTTGGTTACCAGGGCGTTGGGAATCGAGAAGTCGTACGGAGGATGGATAAAGGTGTTGGTCCAGCCTTCCGCCGCTTTCAGGTGATTCTGCGCGGTAACGGAAGATTCTACGGCACGTACCGAGGTGGTACCTACGGCGCAGATCTTGCGGTTTTCTTCTTTCGCCTTGTTCACGATTTTCACCGCATATTCATCGATGTGGAAATATTCCGCATCCATTTTATGCTTGCTCAGGTCTTCCACCTCGATGGGGCGGAAGGTGCCCAGGCCGGTGTGAAGGGTTACTTCAGCGAACTTCACGCCTTTGATCTCCAGGCGTTTGATCAGTTCGCGGCTGAAGTGAAGACCAGCGGTGGGAGCGGCTACCGCACCTTCATACTTGGCGTATACGGTCTGGTAACGTTCCTTGTCTTCTTCCTCGGGCTTGCGCTTGATGTACTTCGGCAGCGGGGTTTCGCCCAGGCTGTCCAGTACGGCCTTGAACTCTTCGTCGTTCCCTTCGAACAGGAAACGGATGGTACGGCCGCGGGAAGTGGTGTTGTCGATCACTTCGGCCACCAGGCTCTCATCGTCTCCAAAATAAAGTTTGTTGCCTACACGGATCTTCCGGGCCGGATCAACGATAACGTCCCACAGACGGTTTTGCTTGTTCAGCTCACGGAGCAGGAACACCTCGATTTTCGCCCCGGTTTTCTCCTTACGGCCGTACAGACGCGCGGGAAACACTTTCGTGTTGTTCACGATCATTACGTCCTTGTCGTTGAAATAACCCAGAATGTCTTTGAAAACCTTGTGCTCGATTTTGCCGGTGGCGCGGTTTACTACCATCAGGCGGCTCTCGTCTCTTGTCTTGGAGGGATGTTGTGCGATCAGGTTTAACGGCAGATCGAACTTGAATTGTGATAATTTCATATTACGGTATGAATGAATTTAAAGTCTGCAAAGGTACGGATAATAACGCATTTCCTGAAATAAGGTTTACCTGCCCGGAATGGCGGCTATCAATTCCTTCGTATACGCCGACGCCGGACGGTGATATACCTCCTCCGCCGGCCCCATCTCCGCGATCTTCCCTTTTTGCATCACCATCATCCGGTCGCTCATAAAATGCACAACAGACAGATTATGTGATATAAATATATACGTGAAATTAAACTCTTGTTGAAGCGACCGCAGCAGGTTAAGCACCTGGGCCTGTACGCTCACATCCAGCGCCGACACCGATTCGTCGCAGATAATGAACTCCGGGTTCAGCGCCAGGGCCCTGGCAATCACGATCCGCTGCCGCTGGCCGCCCGAAAATTCATGGGGATAACGGTTGAAGTGCTCAGGCAACAGCTGTACTTTTTCCAGCAGCGCCAACACCTTTTCTTTTCTTTCCCGGTCGTTGCCGTACAACCCGTGCACCTGCAAAGGTTCCAGGATCGCCTGCCCTACGGTCATCCGGGGGTTCAGCGAGGAATAGGGGTCCTGGAAGATGATCTGTATGTTTTTCCGCATATCGCGCAGCTGCGCCGCGGAGAGCGACAGCAGATCCCTGCCGCGGTAGCGTATAGCCCCGTGCGTGGGTTCCACCAGCCGCAGGAGCGTCCGGCTCAGGGTCGTTTTCCCGCAACCGGATTCACCCACCAGCCCCAGCGTCTCCCCTTCCCGCACCGTAAAACTGATATCGTCCACCGCTTTTGTCCAATGCTTCGCCTTGCCGAAAAGCGTTCTCCCCCTGGGAAACCAGGTGCTGAGGCCCTCCACTTCCAGTAACGGCGGCCTTTCCGCAAGCATTTCCTCCCGCGCCCGCATCTCTCGCTCCGGCATTTCCAGCGAACGCACGAAGGCTGCGACTTCCACCGCCTCCCGGCTCCCCGTGAAATCCTTCACGACGGGCAGGCGGCGCAGGCGGAGGTCCAGCGGCGGCCGGCAAGCCAGCAACCCTTTTGTATAAGCATGTGCCGGCCGCTCAAAAATTTGCCGCACCTCCCCTTCTTCCACGATCTCGCCTTTGTACATAACGGCCACCCGGTCCGCGATCTCCGCGATCACGCCGAGGTCGTGGGTGATGAACACCACGCTCATCCCCATTTCGCGCTGCAGCTCCTGCAACAGTTCGAGGATCGTTTTCTGAACAGTCACATCGAGCGCCGTGGTAGGCTCGTCGGCAATCAGCAGCCGTGGCCCGCAGGAAATCGCCATGGCGATCATGACGCGCTGCTTCTGGCCACCCGACAATTCATGCGGATATTTTCCATACGCCTCTTCCGGCCTGGGCAAGCGTACGCGCTCAAACAGCGCAATCGTCTGGCGGCGGGCCTCCCGGGGCGATACCTTCTTATGTGACATGATCGCTTCCGCCACCTGCCTGCCGCAGGTATGCAGCGGGTTCAGGCTGGTCATGGGCTCCTGGAAGATCATCGCGATTTCGTGCCCGCGGTAATGGCGCATGGCGGATTCCGGCAACAGGAGCAGGTCCTGCGGCGGCTGGCCAGGAGGCCGGAAGATGATTTCTCCCTTGCTGATACGCCCCGGCGCGGCAATGAGCCGCATGATACTGAGCGAAGTCACCGACTTCCCCGAACCGGACTCCCCTACAATGCCCAGGATTTCGCCCGGCCTTACGTCGAACGAAATATTGTTGACGGCCGTCACCGTATGGCCTTCGCCACGGAAATCGACTGTCAGATTGCGGATGGAAACCAGCGGTACAGGGTTCAAAACAGGAGGTGTTTAACGGTTTGGTGACTGTTGATGAGATTTTTGAGGGAATCGATGCCGATGCGCAGGTGGCGGTCCACATATTCGGTCGTCACTTTTTTATCGCTTTCCTCCGTTTTCACGCCTTCCGGCACCATGGGCTGGTCGGAAACGAGGAGGAGCGCGCCGGTAGGGATTTTATTGTAGAAACCCACCGAAAAGATAGTCGCCGTTTCCATATCGATGGCCATGGCGCGGATGCGTTCGAGGTACTTTTTGAAATCGGCGTCATGCTCCCAGACGCGGCGGTTGGTACTGTAGCAGGTGCCGGTCCAGTAGTCGCACCCGAATTCGCGGATAGTGGTGGAAATGGCCTTCTGCAGGGCAAACGCCGGCAGGGCAGGCACTTCCGCCGGGAAATAGTCGTTGGAGGTACCCTCTCCCCGGATGGCCGCGATAGGCAGAATGAGGTCCCCGATACTGTTTTTCTTCTTCAACCCGCCACATTTCCCCAGGAATAAAACCGCCTTTGGAGAAATGGCGCTGAGCAGATCCATGACAGTCGCCGCGCCGGGGCTGCCCATTCCGAAATTAATGATGGTGATATCGCCTGCCGTACAGCATTGCATGGGACGGTCGGCGCCAACGATCTTGGCGTTGTTCCACTGGGCGAATTGCAGTACGTAATTGGAAAAGTTGGTGAGCAGGATGTGAGACCCGAAGTTCTCCAGTTTCTCACCCGTATATCGGGGCAGCCAGTTAGCTACTATCTCTTCTTTCGTCTTCATAGCCTTTTGACAAGTGAATGTAATGTTTTTTCGGCAAAAAGCCATCCAATCCCTAGTTTCGCGGTATGATATCCATCCGTTTTCCGCAACCCGATTTCAAGATCACGGCATCCAATGGCCGGGAGATGATTTACGATCCATACCGCAAAAAGTACGTGACGCTGACGCCGGAAGAATGGGTACGGCAGAATTTCCTGAATTACCTGGTCAAATCCCGCGAGTACCCGGGGGCGTTACTGAGTATCGAAAAAGAGCTGCACCTGGGCGAGCTGCGCAAGCGGTGCGACATCGTGGTGTATTCCCGCGAAGCCACGCCCTGGATGATCGTGGAGTGCAAAGAAATGGGCGTTCCGCTGAAACAACCGGTGCTGGAGCAGATCGTACGGTATCACATGGCCCTGCCCGTTCCCTGGCTGGTGATCACCAATGGCGTCAACACCTGGTGCTGCCGCCTCGATAATTCCGCCGCCAGCTGGGTGTTCGAGCACGACCTGCCGGATTATCCGCCGGTGGTCCCTCCTTCCCCCGATGAAGACACAATTAATTAGTAATCAATTATTTATATAAAAGAAACGGCCGGGCAAAATGCCCGGCCGTTGTCGTACAGTCCATATGTGTGCAAAATCAGGGGAAGATACCGAGTTGCTCGTAAGCGGAGCCCACCTTGTCGATGGCGCAAACGTAGGCGGCGGTACGCATATCCTTGATTTTTTTGTGCTCGAGGGATTTCTCGCGCACTTCGTGGAGGGCGGTGATCATGGTTTCTTCCAGTCCGGAGTATACCAGGTCCACTTCATCCGCGCCGTGGGCGATGAACTTCCGTTCTTTCTCGGAAACTTTTTTGCCGGTCAGTTCTTCGATCTGGCCGAGGATGTGGATGTTCATGTTTTCGTCGAAGCGTTTGCCGAGCCGGCCGTAACGCACGTGGCTGAGGTTTTTCAGCCATTCGAAGTAGGAAACGGTCACACCGCCGGCGTTGAGGAACATGTCGGGCACTACGATTACGCCTTTTTTGGAGAGGATATCGTCGGCCTCTGGAGTGAGGGGGCCGTTGGCGGCTTCACCGATGATTTTCGCTTTAACGCGGGGGGCGTTTTCTTCATGGATCACGTTTTCGAGGGCAGCGGGGATAAGGATGTCGCATTCCATTTCGAGGCCGTCGGTATTCTTCTTCAGGTTTTTAGCGCCGGGGAAGCCGGTGATGGAACCGGTTTCGTTGCGGTGTTTCAGCACGGCGTCGGGGTCGAGGCCTTTCTGGTTGTAGATGGCGCCGTCCCACTCGATGAGGCAGATCACTTTGGCGCCTGCTTCATGGAAGTATTTGGCGGCGTGATATCCCACGTTACCCATACCCTGTACCACAACGGTTTTGCCTTCGAGACCGGGTTCGAGGCCGAGGCGCTTCATGTCTTCCTTCACGTTGCAAAGTTCGCGCAGACCGTAGAATACACCGAGGCCGGTGGCTTCTTTACGGCCGCGGACGCCGCCCTGGGAAACGGGTTTGCCGGTAACGCAGCCGTAGCCGTCGATTTCACCGGGGCGCAGCGACATGTAGGTATCCAGGATCCAGCTCATTTCGCGTTCGCCGGTGCCGTAATCGGGCGCGGGAACGTCGATGCCGGGGCCGATGAAGTTCTTCTTCACCAGTTCGGCCGTGTACCGGCGGGTAATATTTTCGAGCTGGAAGGGAGAATAATTGCGGGGATTGATGCGGATACCGCCTTTCGCGCCGCCGAAGGGCACGTTTACGATCGCGCATTTGTAGGTCATTAGTGCGGCGAGGGCCATCACTTCGTCCTGGTTCACTTCTTCGCTGAAGCGGATACCGCCTTTGCAGGGCAGTTTGTGGTGGGAGTGCTGAACACGGTAAGCCTCGATCACCTCGATGCCGTCGCCTACGCGCACGGGGAATTTCATGCGGTAAACGGCGTTGCAGGCCTTGATCTGCTCCAGGATCCCGTTCTCCCATTTGGTGAATTGCGCGGCTTTGTCGAAACTCATTTCCACGCTGTGGAAAAAGTTATAATGCGGTTCTTGCGTCAGCGTTTTAGCTTTAGCCATAAAAAACGGTTTAGATATGTTGTTTTGGTGTTGTAAGCAGACTTGTAAACAGGGGCGCGCGGAAGGTTACTTTTCTTTCTCCAGCCTGGAGATTTTACGGTCGAGCCGTACCAGGTATAACGTAATACAGCTGAAAATGATCACGAGGATACCCACGGCCACATAAATTTTGCTATCGCTGCGGAAAAATTCGTTCACGGCGCCGGTTTCGGTGTTTTGCTGGGAGGCGGCATCCTGCACAACGGTGGTGGTTTCCTGCCCGAAGGCTACGGAAACGAGGAGCAGGAATGCGGCGAAGAGGGAAACGGATATTCTGTTAACCATGAAGGATATTTTTAAGAGCCAATCTTTTATAACGGTTGCGAAGGGTATAGATCCAGATGCCGAGGAGGGTAAAGCCGAGGAAGGCGGGCCACAGCACCATTTTGATGGTACCGGCAGTGTCCTTATCGCTGAACCCCGGGCTGCTGGCGCTTCCCGGATGCAGGGAATCCACCGTGCGGGGGATGATGTAAGTCAGGGGAATGAGCAGGGCGAAAGCGAAAACATTGTAGATCGCCGAAACCCGGGCTCTTTTGTCGATGTCGGTGAACGACATGCGGAGCACCAGGTAAGCCATATAGATCGCCAGGGCGATGGCGGTGGTCATCTGCTTGGGGTCGTTCACGATGGTGCCACCCCAGGTATACGTCGCCCAGAGCATCCCCGTCAGGAATCCCATCACCCCGAACAGCACGCCAACGCTGGCGGCGCTGGAAGCGCGCACGTCGCGGCGGAGATCGTTGGTAGCCAGGTACCATATGGAATTAACGACGGATATCGTGAGCAGGGTATACATTGCCATCCACATCGGCAAGTGAAAGAAGATGCTGCGGGCAGCCTGCTGGTTGTTGCCGATGACAGGCACCGGAACCGAGAACCCTCCGATGATCACGTAAAGCAGGAGCAGTACGGAGAGTATTTTCCACCAATTTTTAGCCATTACACAAATGAAATATTGGGGGCAAACCTACACGATTATCGGCGAACGGCAAAGCAAATTGCGGATTTTGATGAACCTGCAAAGCAGGCCTCCCGCATTGAATAATCCGCACCCCGGAAGGTATTTTGTTGAATTTTATTCTTTCCAGAGGAAAGGAAAGAGGATCAGCGCCAGCGCCACCACCAGCACATCCAGCCCCGCCAGCATGAGGAACATCCCCCCCAGCCCCGGCTGCACCACCGGCGAAAACGCGCTCTGGGAGATGTTATTCAGCAATATCAGCACCGGCATGATCAGCGGAAAACCCATGATCGCCATCAGCGCCGCATTCTGGCTCGCCTGCGCCGCTATCGCCGCCAGCATGGTGAACAACACGCTCAGGCTCACCCCGCCCAGGAGCACCACCCCCAGGAAATACAAGGGCTTCGCCAACGGGTTTCCGAGGAAAAGGATGCAGCACACCAAGGTCACCACTGAAAACAACATCATTAACAACACGTTGTAAATCAGCTTCGCCGCGATGAAATAACGCGGGTGGACCAACGAATAAAAGTACAGCAGCCGCCCCCGGTTCTCCTGCACGAAGCTCTTCGCCACCGCATTCACGCACACAAACAACTGCACCACCCAGAACATCGCATTCCACATCCGCTCCTCCGGCTCCCGCACCATCAGGTTGATGACGAATACCGTCGAAAACACATACAGTAAAATGCCGAACAGGGCGTGGCGCTGCCGCCATTCGAGCAACAGGTCCTTGCGGACCAAAGCGTATATCTGGGAAATGGGACTTTTCACGCCGCAAAGATAACTTTGATCCGCCAATTTGAAATCCATTAACTTTAGCGCTTTATCGCAATGTTTTGACCATGAAGAAAATCGTTGTCGCCAACAGGGGAGAAATCGCACTGCGCGTTATGCGCTCCGCCAGGGAAATGGGAATCGCCACCGTAGCCGTATATTCCGAAGCCGACCGTACCATGCCTTTCGTGCAATATGCCGACGAGGCCGTGTGCATCGGTCCCGCGCCATCCGCACAGAGTTACCTGCTGGGCGACAAGATCATCGCCGTTGCGAAATCCACCGGGGCAGACGCGATCCATCCCGGGTACGGCTTCCTCA
>NZ_CALNBI010000494.1 GCF_937874145.1 uncultured Chitinophaga sp.
GGTTGGAAATAGGTAATATTCCTTTTGTATCCAACAATCCCAAACCCGTACGCAACGAAGCCCTCGAATACTACCGCCGCGTAGCCGTCAGCAAGGAAGTCAACATTCATCTCTTCGAAAAAGTAGAAACCATCAAACCCGCGCAGGAAGGTTACACCGTGATCACCGGCAAAGCCGTGTACGAAGCGGCCCACATCGTGATCGCCACCGGGTTTTACGATATTCCCAACCTCCTCCGCATCCCCGGCGAAGACTTGCCCAAAGTAACGCATTATTACAAAGACCCGCACTTCTACGCCACGCGCAAAGTGATCGTGGTGGGCGCCAATAATTCGTCCGTAGACGCAGCGCTGGAAACCTATCGCAAAGGGGCAAACGTAACGATGGTGATCCGCGAAGGCGAGATCGGCAGGCGCGGGAAATATTGGGTGAAACCGGATATCGAAAACCGCATTAAGGAAGGCAGCATCCAGGCTTATTTTCATTCGTCGCTGGTGGGCATCCGCGAGCAGGAGGCCGACATCCTCACCCCGGAAGGCATCATCACCATCCCGAACGATTTCGTGATCGCTGCAACGGGCTACCAGCCTGATTTCCATTTCCTGGAAAACACGGGTATACAGCTGTCGGCCGATGGCGCCAGGGAACCGGTGTATAATGAAGACACGATGGAAACGAACATGCCGGGCATTTACCTGGCCGGCGTGGTGTGCGGGGGGATGAACACACACGTCTGGTTCATCGAGAACTCCCGTGAACATGCGGACAAGATCATCCGCCACATCGCTTCGAAAACTAAATGATATTGACTTCGCGCTCGAGTACGACGCCGAATTTCTCCTTCACGCTGTCCACGATCTTCCAGGACAGTTCCACGATTTGCTCACCTTCCGCACGGCCGTAATTGACGAGCACCAGCGCCTGGCGTTCGTGTACGCCGGCATCGCCGTCGCGGTACCCTTTCCATCCCGCCTGTTCGATCAGCCAGCCTGCAGCCAGTTTGAAATGGCCGTTGGCGAGGGGATAGGCGACGATGTTGGGGAATGCGAGTTGAAGGGAAGCATGGGTTTCGGCGGTTACTTCCGGGTTTTTGAAGAAGCTGCCGGCATTACCGATTTCCGCGGGGTTGGGGAGTTTGGAGGAACGGATATTGATGACCGCCTGGCTGATGGAACGGATGGATAATTCCTTCGCGCCCATGCGCTCCAGCTCCTGCTCGATCGCTCCATAGCTGGTATTGAAAACCGGTTTTTTGGAAAGCCGGTAAGTGACGTTCAGAATAGCGAACTGGTCTTTGTATTGATGCTTGAACACGCTCTCGCGGTACCCGAAGGCGCAGGCTTCCTTGTCAAACAACCGGATCTCCCGGTCGCGCAGGTGAAAAGCTTCCAGCTGCCCGAAAGTATCCTTGATCTCGACGCCGTAGGCCCCGATATTTTGCATGGGACTGGCGCCTACGTTGCCGGGTATGAGGGAAAGGTTCTCCAGTCCGCCGAGCCCTTTGGCGATGCAGTCCTGTACGAACTGGTGCCAGTTTTCGCCGGCGCCGGCCTTCACATATACGAAGTCACCGTCTTCCCTGACAGCTGTAATCCCTTTGATCTCGTTCTTCAGTACGATGCCGTCAAAATCCTTCGTGAGCAGGATGTTGCTGCCGCCGCCCAGGATGATCCGGGGCATGGTGGCGTATTTCGGGTCGAGCAGGAGCGTTTCCAGCTGTTCGCGGGAATGGAATGCG
>NZ_CALNBI010000495.1 GCF_937874145.1 uncultured Chitinophaga sp.
CGTTTCATTTTAAAATTCTCAATAAAAGTAGGCAGGTGATTTAAAACCTCAAATAGAATGGCCTAAAAATGGAAAACATTGAAAATTCTTCAGATTATCGGGCTTCAGTCGCAATCACATTAAAATACTTTACTATATAATATTTATTTTTTCGATAATTTGAGGCGCGGAGGTAGCTGGTAAATGGCAATTAATAAATTGTTTTACAATTTGTTATGAGGTTATTTAGCGAAGAATAACGAAATTCTAATTTCCCGGTACGAATGTGCTACTGCAAAAATGAAAAAACGGCTGTAAACATTTACTGGCCAGATTTTTAAATATAAAAAAGGATTGTACTGTTTCTAACAAAACCGTACAATCCCCTTATTCATATTACAATTAATTCTATGTTGATATATTTGTTTTAGCAACTAATTCCGCTTCATTTTCTCGAGCTCCTGCTGCATGGCAAACATCTGGTCGCGTAACCGCGCCGCCTCCATAAAGTCGAGATCCTTCGCCGCCTTCTCCATATCCTTCTTTACCTTGGATATACTCTTCTCCATCTGCGGAATGCTTTGTACCGTATTGGCATTGAACACTTTACCTTCATCCGCCACCACAGCCATTTCATCATGCACCGCGTACGGCGACGATTCGTCGAAATGCCGGATCTCCAGTACCGACGTCTGCCCCAGGATCTGTTCCTTCGACTTCCGCACGGTTTTGGGCACAATACCGTGCTCCTCATTGTGTTTCCGCTGCTTTTCCCGCCGGCGGTCGGTCTCGTCGATCGTCCGCTGCATGCTGTCCGTTATCTTATCGGCATAGAAAATAACTCTTCCGTCCACGTTCCTCGCCGCACGGCCGGAGGTCTGCGTCAGGGAGCGCTCGTCGCGCAGGAAGCCTTCCTTATCCGCGTCCAGGATCGCCACCAGCGACACCTCGGGCAAATCGAGCCCTTCCCTCAACAGGTTCACCCCTACCAGCACATCTATATTACCCAGGCGCAAATCCCGCAGGATCTCCACCCGTTCCAGGGTATCCACTTCACTATGTATGTACCGCGATTTGATATTGATCCGGTGCAGGTATTTGTCCATCTCCTCCGCCATCCGCTTCGTCAGCGTCGTTACCAGCACGCGGTCGCCCTTTTTCACGGTTTTGTCGATTTCGTCCAGCAGGTCGTCTACCTGGTTCTTGCTCGGCCGCACTTCGGTGGGGCGCACGATCTGTTCCACCACCACACCTTCCGTTTGCCGGAGCTCGTATTCCCCGGGCGTGGCGCTTACATATATTGTCTGGTTGAGCAGGCTTTCGAATTCATGGAAGTTCAGCGGACGGTTATCGAGCGCGGAGGGGAGGCGGAAGCCGTAATCCACCAGCGTCAGTTTGCGGGAGCGGTCGCCGCCGTACATGCCGCTCACCTGGGGAATGGTTACGTGGCTTTCGTCGATCACCAGCAGGAAATCTTTCGGAAAATAGTCTAGCAGGCAGAAGGGGCGTGTACCCGGCACGCGCCGGTCGAGGAAGCGGGAGTAGTTCTCGATGCCGGAACAATATCCCAGTTCCCGGATCATTTCCACGTCGTAGTTCACGCGTTCGGCGAGGCGCTGGGCCTCGATGAGCTTTCCTTCCCGTTTGAAATATTCCACCTGGGCTGCCAGTTCGTCCTGAATTTCGTGGAGTATCTGCACCATGGCGTCTTTCGGGGCGATGTACAGGTTGGCGGGGAAGATGGCGGCGGTGTCCATCGTGCCAATGCGCTTCCCGTTCTGCACGTCGAAGCTTTCGATCTCCTCGATCTCGTCGCCGAAGAAGGTGATGCGGTATCCATAATCGACATACGGAAGGTTGATGTCTACCGTATCGCCCTGCACCCTGAAGTTACCCCGGTTGAAATCCCCGGTGGTACGGGAATAGAGGGCGTTCACCAGCCCGTGCAGCATGGTGTTCCGCCCGATCTGCTGTCCTTTGAATATCCGGATGATCCCATTCTCGAAGTCGGTAGGGTTACCCATACCGTAGATGCAGGACACGGAGGCCACCACGATGATGTCTCTCCGGCCGGAAAGGAGGTTCGAGGTAGCGCGGAGGCGGAGTTTGTCCAGTTCTTCGTTGATGGCGAGGTCTTTTTCAATGTAAGTATCGCTCACGGGCATATACGCCTCGGGCTGGTAATAATCGTAATAGCTCACGAAGTATTCTACCGCGTTGTCGGGGAAGAACTGTTTGAATTCACCGTAAAGCTGGGCTACGAGGGTTTTATTATGGGTCAGCACCAAAGTGGGCTTCTGCACGTTCTGGATCACATTGGCGACGGTGAAAGTCTTTCCCGAGCCGGTAACGCCCAGCAAGGTTTGTGCGGGCTCGCCATCCTGTAGCCCTTCGGTGAGCTGGGCAATGGCAGTGGGTTGATCGCCCGAGGGCTTGTAGGGTGCTTGTAATTTAAAAGGCATACATTTTCCGATTTAACTGGCGGGTCAACGAATTTCGGTTATTATGGGGGAATGACCGAACTTCGGTTGCAAATTTCGACAAATTAAACGGACATGAAAAAGGTTTTAACCATGCTACTGCTGATGAGCGCGCTCCTCCCCCTGCAACCTGCACAGGCCTACGGTCCCACCGGTCACCGGGTAGTGGCGGAGCTCGCCTCCTTCCATCTCAGCGCCAAAGCAAAATCGGGCATCCGGAAGATCATCGGCAACGAAACCCTCGCCATGATCGCCAACTGGCCCGACTTCATCAAATCCGACACTACCGGCCGGTACAACCATACTTCTCCCTGGCATTACCTCGACTTCCCCGGCCACTGCTCCCGCGCGGAATTCGACCGCATCATGGCCGAAGCCAAAGGCGAAAACCTGTACAGCCAGACGCAGGCCATGATCGCGCAGCTTAAAAACCCCAGGACCACACCCGAACAACAACGGTTTGCGCTCTCCTTCCTCGTACATATGATCGGCGACATGCATATGCCGCTGCATGTGGGGCGCGACGAAGACATGGGAGGGAACAAGATCCAGGTGTCCTGGTTCGACCGCCCCACCAATCTCCACCGCGTGTGGGACGAGCACCTGATCGACTTCCAGCAATACAGCTATACCGAATACGCCCATATCCTCCACCGCGTGCTCACCCCGGCTCATATCCAAAAAATCCGCCATGGCAGCATCGCCGACTGGATGTGGGAATCGCATGTGCTGAGCGATAAGATCTACGACCGCACCCGCCCCGGCGACAAACTGAGCTACCGCTACAACTTCCTGTTCGTGGAAGACCTGAACGACCAGCTGCAGAAAGGCGGCGTCCGCCTGGCGAAAATCCTCAACGAAATCTTCGCATAAACACAATTACGGCATAAAAAAAGCGGTCCCGGCAAAACCAGGACCGCTTTTCACATTATAAAGAAATGTACTAAACGAGATCGATATCGAAGTTCACCAGTTGCACGAATTGTTCGAGGCGGGTGGTGATATCTTCTTTGGTGATTTCGCGGAGGCGGGTGGCGCCGAATTTCTCCACGCAGAACGAAGCCATGGCCGAGCCTACGATGATGGCGGTTTTCATGTTTTCGAAGGAGATATCTTTCGTTTTCGCCAGGTGGCCCATGAAGCCTCCGGCGAAGGTGTCGCCGGCGCCGGTGGGGTCGTATACATCTTCCAGCGGCAATGCGGGTGCGAAGAACACGTGGTTCTCGTGGAACAGCATGGCGCCGTGCTCGCCTTTCTTGATGATTAGGAAGCGGGGGCCCATCGTGAGCACTTTCTTCGCGGCTTTCACGAGGGAGTATTCACCGGTGAGCTGGCGGGCTTCGGAATCGTTGATCATCAGCACATCCACCATTTTGATGGTTTTGAGGAGATCTTCCAGGGCCACGTCCATCCAGAAGTTCATCGTATCCATCACGATGAGTTTGGGGCGTGTTTTCATCTGGTTGATCACGCTCATCTGCACCTGGGGGGTGAGGTTGCCGAGGATGAGGAACTCGCTGCCCTGGTAGCTGTCGGGGATCACGGGCTGGAAGTCGGCCAGCACGTTCAGGTCTGTTACGAGGGTATCGCGGGAGTTCATGTCGAGATGATAACGGCCGGCCCAGTAAAAGGACTTTTCGTCTTTCTTCACCTGCACGCCGTCCATGGCAACGCCGCGGGCGGTGAGGGCGTCCAGTTCTTCCTGCGGGAAATCCCCGCCGATCACCGACACCTGGTTAACAGGCTGAACGAAGTTGGAAGCGGCCCAGGCGATGAAAGATGCGGAGCCACCGACGATTTTATCCGATTTACCGAACGGCGTTTCGATATCGTCGAACGCCATGGTACCTACTACGGTAAGAGACATGTGATGCTTGAATTAGAGGTTTAAAAACGGAGCAAATGTAAAACATTCACCCCTATTAACCCTTTATTTTCGGGCGTGAAAGGTGTTTTTACCGCACAATAAGGCCTGAAATCACGATTCCTGCGTATCAGGGCACTGATTTAGGGGGTGGATGTAACTTTTGGCCGGAGGCGTCCGTTTCACCCACAAACAAGCAAACTTATTATATCTTTGACGGAAATCATGCAACACATGTTCGTAAAACATATCTGGAAAGGAATTGCTGCAATGGCGATCATTGGCACTACACTGGCTTCCTGCACGAAAGACGATACACCCAAAAAGGTTTACCGTTATCAGAACATCAACCTGGTAGATAAAGACAATGTCACCAACGGCTACCTGACCATTGCGGAAATCACCGACTCCACTTTTGACGTTTATATGCAAATCAACAAATCGCAGATGGACGTTAAATACAATTTTACGTTCTTCCGCGGCGCCATTACCGCAGCGCCTACCGACACGCTCTTCAGCCTCGGTTCTATTATCAGCCAAACCACGGGCACTCCCGTACTGGCCAATATGCGTATCAAGGAAGTGAAAGTGGACGCAACCACTACCCGTAAGTTCAATTACGACAGCGCGATTGCCGTTAACGCATTCGGGCGCGTATCCATCCTGGGCTCCCAGGGCCAGGATTCTGCTGTTGCCACTGCCAACATCGGCAGCAATATGACCAAATAACTTTTTTTAGTTGATAGATGGATGTAAGCTGTTCCGCTTTGCGGGGCAGCTTTTTTTATTCCCGCCGGGCCTGCCTCCAAAAGAAAAGCCGGCCAAAAGGCCGGCTCCAGGTCGTATATGAATAGGATATGGTTCCAGGCGGGAAAGAATTCCCATGCAGAACAGCTTTATACCGTATGGTTGTCAATTTCGTAAGACCTTGAATTCCGTCCGGCGGTTCGCTTGCCGGCCATCGGGATTGTCGGCGCCATTGGGCAGGGTATTCGGTGCAACGGGGCGCGTTTCTCCATAGCCTTTGCTCACAATACGTTTCTCTTCAATGCCTTTGCCGATGAGGTAGTCCACGCAGGATTTTGCACGGGCGTTCGACAGCTTCAGGTTGTAGGCATCGGTGCCCTTACTGTCGGTATGCGCGCCCAGCTCGATTTCCATTTTCGGGTTATCCAGCAGCAGGAAGTACAGGGAATCCAGGATGACTTTGGATTCCGGCCGCAGGGTGGCTTTGTTGTAATCGTAATAGATATCGTTCAGCACGATGGGTTTGTTGATCTCGAAACGTTTCAGGCAAACAGTGGGGTTCATCATGGAATCCACCATGGTCAGCTGTTCCGAGTTGAAGTTGAAGTTTTTGGAGAAGTAGTTTTCCTTCTCGATCAGCACTTTGTACTTCTTGTTCATTTCGATCTCGAACATGTAATTGCCGCCCATGCCCGTTGTCTGGGTTTCCAGCACGTTTCGCTGGGTACTGTCGAGCAGGGTGATTTTAGCGCCTGCGAGGGGTTTATTGGTTTCGCAGTCGAGGACCATCCCTCCGGCCATTTTGGCTTTTCTTTTTACGGCGAAGATTTCGAGGCAGCAAACAGACTCCCTGTCGGAGCTGATAAAGCCTTTGTTGAGGGCTTTATCCGGAGAAAGGCCGGTGTAATATTGATCGTCTTTGGCGGAATTGATGGGGTAACCGAGGTTTTCAGGGGCGCTCCACCCGCCGAAGTTGCCGGCGGATTTTGAGGAGAAAAAGTCTTGTCCACCAAAGCCTACGCGGCCGTTGGTGCTGAAGATGAGGGTTTGCTTACCGGGGTCGTAGAAGGGCGAACTTTCGTCGCCGTCGGAGTTGATGGTATTGCCGATGTTCTGGGGTGCGCTGAGGGTGCCTCCGCTGCCGATGGTGGCGTACCAGATGTCGAATCCTCCTTTGCCGCCGGAGCGGTCGGAAACGAAGAGGAAATATTTGCCGTCGGAGGAGATGGAAGGTTCTTTGGCGCTGTAGCCCGCTGCGTTGATGGAAGCGTCGAGGGGCTGGGGTTCCGTCCATCCGGTGCCGCTGCGGGTGCTGCGGTAGATGGTCGATTTCTTTGCGCCGTCTTTACTGTTCCAGCGGGTCAGGAAAAGCGTGTTGCCGTCTGGCGTGATGGCCGCAGCGCCCTGCTCAATGCCCTTGTCGGTAGGAATGTCTACCTTCTCCCTGCTTTCATAACTGGCATTGTTGCCGGTGGCCGCGTAGAGCGTGTTGATGAAAGGATTCGATTTCTTCGCCAGCAGCATCGAATCTGGCCGCGACGAAGTGAAATACACCATATTCTCTGAAACGGGAACGATAGCATAATTAGCGCCGCCCTGGTTGATATTCCCTGATACCTTCACCACTTCATACCGCGGCGGATATTTCATTTCTTCGATCGCGAATTCGCAATTCTTAATTTCCAGGTCGGCTCTTTTCGAAAAGTCGTCATAAGCCTTGTACCCCTGCCGGAAAGCGGACAGCTGCTCGAGGGCGCGCTCGTAATCTTCCGGTTTCTTCGCGTTGGCACGGATGGTAATGCCGTACCAGTAGCGCGCCATGGGGAATAGTGACGTATCGAAAGTCACGGCTTCGGCGTAGTATTTCTCGGCGCTGCCGAAATCATTGTACATCCGGTACGACTCCGCCAGGCGGTATACCACCTGCTCATAATCCTTCAGCTTCTGTTCTTTCTTCTTACCGCCGCGTTCCACCTGGTAGGGACGGTATTCGCCGGGCTTCACGCTGAAGGTGCCCAGCGCCTTGCTGTAATATTGTGCTGCGGAGTAGTAGTCTTTCTGCTCGAAATACTGGTCTGCCGTGCGTTTGTAATCATAGATGTATTGTGCCTGCAGTTGCGGAGCGAATCCGGCCAAAGCCAATATACATATGAGGGTAAATTTTTTCATAATGCGCATCATTTGGTGTGACTGACCGGGTATTATAACCTGGGGCAGATGAAATATTCCGGTTCGAGGATTCTCCGTTTGCGCCCGATGAACGACAGCGATACTTCGAAGGCATTGCTGCCGCTGGCGAGCCTGCGGAGGTTGGATGCATTGGCGTCGTAGCTGAGGCCCAGTGTGAAGTTTTTATAATGTAACCCGGCAAAGGGGATCACCGCGTCTTTGAAGCGGTAATTGGCGCCTAACAGCAGATCGAATTCGAGGTTAACGCGAATCTGGGAATAGATGCCCGCTACCGTTTCCTCCGCGTTCCCCTGGCGCATGTAAAGGGCGTGGGGCGTGAGGCCGATCATTTCATTTACCCGGATGCGCGAACCGCCGTGCACCGTATAACGGACGGGCAACGATTTCGTTTCGTCGCTTTCCGCTACAAAAGGATCCTGCGGCTGGGTAAGGTGCGCGCCGGCTATACCGATAAAAGGATTGAATTTATGATTGGGATTGCCATCAAACAGCAACAGGCCCACATTGGCGTCGAATACGGTGGAAGAAGTAGCCCGGAGCGATTCGCCAGTAGGAATATTCGGATCGAAGCCGCTCACAGGGTTGTACTGGCTGCCCATCTGGAATTTGGACTGGTCCACCCGGCGGCTGATCACACCCGCCTGCACCCCTGCTACCAGCTGGGTAGTGTTGTTCCGCCCCATCTTTACACCGCTATACGATACGGTAGCCATGGCATTGAAGTAATTGAACCCTGCCGACCCGGCCCGCATGTTGAGCGCGGTGATTCCCAGTCCCACGTTCTTGGCCGTGGGCGCATCGAACGAAACGCCGCCCGTGGAAAAGGGATCCCCGAAGTTCGCCCACTGGTTGCGGTAGTTGCCGGTCAACCGGTAGTCCCCGTCGATCACACCCGCCATCGCCGGGTTAAGGAACAGCGGATACGCGTAATACTGTGAAAAGTGGGGGTCTACCTGGGCGCTGGCAGACTGCAAACTTCCGCATACCGCGAGCAATGCCACAAAAATTTTATTCTTCATAGGAACGTGTTTTTCGTTTTTGATAGCCGGAACGAAGCATACACTTCGTTCCGGCAGATTGATGATTTTTGCTTTGCCTATGTGCAGGGTGATTACCTGATAATTGTAATGGTTCCGCGTTTATTCACGACCGTGCCATCCTGGAGGGTAGCGCGGAGCACGTAGTTGTAAACGCCAACCGGTTGCTTCCTTCCGCTCATTGTACCATCCCATCCGCGCGCGCGTTCTCTCGACTCGAACACCAGCTGTCCCCATTGGTTGTACACCCTGAATTCCATCTGGCTGATCGTAGTGCCGTACACATAGAGGATATCGTTGGTGCCGTCGTTGTTCGGCGTGAAGGCGTTCGGAACGAATACGAGGTTGCCCGCCGGGTTGTCGGTGCTGCCACCGCCCTGGAACCATGCGCTGTTCTGGCATTCGCTGGCCCCTACCGCCATCACCTGGACGGTGACGTTTTGGTTCGGTTCAAGACCGCTCACCGTATGAGTGGTGCCCGTGAGGCCCGAACTTGGTTGCGTGAAGGTGATACCGCCGTCGGTAGACACCCTGTAGCCCAGGGCCCCTGCGATCGCATTCCAGCTGAAGGTTACCGTAGTAGCCGTCCTGTTCGAGATCGAAACCGTCGGCGCGGGGAGCACTGCGTACACATTGATGGTTACGGCCGTGCGGGTCGCACTCATACATCCGCTGGCGTTGCTCGCCGACACGTAGTAAGTTGTGGCAGCCGTGAGCGCCGGGGTGGTGAACACCGCACCCGTGAAGATCGGCGTGCCGCCGGTGGCCGTAGTGTACCAGTTGAAGATAGTGCCCGCCTGCGTTGAGGTAGCCGTGATGTCTACCGTGCTGTCAGGACAAATGGTGCTGGCATCCGCCGTCACCACCGGAACAACCGGTATGCCGCCTACTTCCGCTCTTGCCGCAGCTCTGCCTGCGCTGGCGCAGGTGCCGCCTACTACTGCTTCAACATATACATTCAAACTGCTGGTCAGCGCGCCCGTAGTATAGGTCGGCATGGTGCCGGACTGCAGGAGGGTGCCGCCGGTGGCAGCGTCGTACCAGTTGTAGGTCACGTTAGCCACAGGGTTCTGGATCGTGAAGGTGGCGGTGGCGCCGGAGCAGATATTCACCGTGCCGCCGTTGGCCAGCACCGGGGTCGACGGAGCGTCCGCCGGGATGAAGATCACCTGGGCGCGGCCGTTGCTGGCGCAACTTCCGCCGAGCAGGGTTGCTTCAACATAAACCGTATCCCTTACCGACAGTCCCGCAGGCGTAGTGTAGCTGGAGCCGGTGAAGAGGCGGGTGCCGCCGCTCGGTGCGTCGTACCAGTGATATTGATAATCGGTGCGCGCGTCCCTGATCCTGCCGGTAGCCCTCAGGCCGCGGCATACCGTCACCTCACCTTCTACCGCCAGCGGTACTGCAGGCCCTGCCGTTACCGTTACATTCACTGCCGTGCGAACGCTGCTGGCGCAATTGGCCGCATTCACCGCTTCCACATAGAAGATGTCGTTGGCGGTGATTGCCGGGGTGGTGTAGGATGTACCCGTTGCCAGGAGCGATCCGCCGGTGGCGGCGTCGTACCACCTGTAAGTCAGGCTGGCCTGCGGGTTCGTTACGTTGATCGTCGCCATGTTGCCTACGCAAACTGTGATCGCGGTAGCGTCTACCGTTACCACCGGCGGCGCCGGGGTGATGGTTACGGTTACGGCTGCCCTGGTTGCGCTCGCGCATGCGCCGTTATCGGATTCCACATAGAAGGATGTGGTAGCCGTGATGCCCGTGGGGGCGTAAGTGCTGCCTGTGAAGAGGAGCGAGCCGCCTGTTGCGGCATCGTACCACCTGTAAGTAATACCCGGTTGCGGCGATTGTACGCTCAGGCTGATCGGTGCGCCTGCACAAATGTTCGTGTTACCCACGATCACCGGTACGGCGGGCCCTGCGGATGCGATGAGGATCACCTGGGCGCGGTTGCTGCTGGCGCAATCGCCGGCGTTGGCAGCTTCCACATAAATGGTGTCGCGCATGGTGAGCGGAGCAGCGGTTGTATAGCTGTTGCCTGTGAACAGGAGGGTGCCGCCAATCGGGGCGTCGTACCAGCGATAGGTGATTCCTGCCAGCGGGTTGCTCACGCTCGCCGTGGGACGGTTACCCGCGCATACCGTTACTTCGGCATTGGTAACCGCCGGCGTTGCCGGACGCGGCGTTACCGTTATGCTTACCTGTGTGCGGGTGGCGCTTTCGCAATTGCTGCTGTTCACAGCTTCTACATAATAGTTCCTGTTGGTGTTCAGTACCGGTGTGGTGAAGGATGCGCCCGTTCCTACGAGGTTTCCGCCGGTGGCGGCGTCGAACCACCTGTAGGTCAGGTTAGCCTGCGGGTTCAGCACATTGAGTATGGCGGTTCCGCCCACACAGATGGATTTGGTTGCCGCATCCACCGTTACTGCCGGCGGAGCCGGGTTCACCGTTACCAGCACTGCGGTTCTGCTGGTGCTCACGCAGCCGCCAGTGTTGAGGGCTTCCGTATAGAAGGTAACGTTGGATGTATGGCCTGTTGCCGTGAACGTGCTGCCGGTGCCCAGGATGTTGCCGCCGGCAGGTGCGCTATACCACCTGTAGGTTACCCCGGCAACAGGGTTCTGGATCGAAAGCCGGATCGTGTCGCCCAGGCAGACCGATGTCGTACCAATTACCACCGGCGTTACAGGAATCGCGGCTACGGAAACGGTGACCCTCGTGAGGGAAGCGCTGCCGCATCCCGTTGCGTTCACAGCCTGTACAAAGAATGTATCGGCCGCACTGATTGGCCCGATCGGGAAGTTGGCGCCTGTGAACAGGAGCGTTCCGCCCGGTTGATCGTACCAGTTATAAGTAATACCTGCCGCCGGAGCCAGCACGCGGAGCGTATCGCGGCCGCCGCTGCACACCGCTACGCTGGTGGCCTGTACGGCCGGAGTAGCGGGGAGGCTGTTGTAGCTGACAAATGCTTTCGCCCTGGAAGAGCTGATGCATGCGCCCGTACCAATGGCATCTACATAGTAAGATACCGTGTCGGTGATTGCCGGCGTAACGAACACCGGTCCTGTGAACACCGGCGCACCGCCCGACGGCGCCGTATACCACCTGTAGGTGATGCCAGCCTGCGGGTTGCGCACGCTGACGGTCGCCGTTTGGTTCAGGCATACCGTAGTGGTAACATTGGTCAATACCGGAACGGCCGGCGCCTGGTTCACGTTCACCATGGCTGCAACGCGGCCGCCTGCGTTCGGGCATCCGCCCGCAGTGCGCACTGCTTCCACATAATAAATCGTATTGTTGGTAAGTGCGGGCGTCACGAAGGTATTGCCCGTGAAGACCGGCGTGCCGCCGCTCACCACGTTATACCAGCGATACACCACGCCAGCTGCCGGCGATTGCACGCGGAGGGTTCCGGTAGCGCCGGAGCAGATGGAAATGCTGTCCGATTCGAGCACCGGATCCGGCGGCAGCGTGGCTACCGTTACAGTTACCGTTGCACGGGTGGCGGTACCGCAAGTACCATTGTATGATTCTACATAGTAAGTCGTATTGGCCGTGAGGTTCGGCGTGGTGAACACGCTGTCGAGGCTCAACGGAACACCGCCGGTAGCAGCCGCGAACCAACGGATCGTGTGTGCCGGGTTGGCCGGACGGGCCTTCAGCACCGCGTTGCCGCCGATACAGATCGTAGTATCCCCCGCGATGATGGCCGGCGCCGGCGGTACGGGCAGCACGTTCACCGTGGCCTGCGTACGGATCGGGTTCGCGCAGCCGGTAGACGCACGGTAGCTTTCCGCATAATAAACGGTAGTCGCATTCAGGACAGGCGTATTGAACACCTTGCCCACAAATACCGGCGTTCCGCCAGTCGCCTGCGTATACCAGCGCACCGTTGCGCTGTCGGACGCAGTGGCCGTCAGCGTTGTGCTGGTACCAGCACAGATCGTCACGCTATTGGTCGCGATCACCGGCGACGCAAGCACCCTGTTCGCATAGTACACATTCACGTTCATCAGCGCACCCACCAGGCTGCGGACGCGGATCTGAACGCTGGTGTACGGAGCCCCCGGGGCAAAGAGCACTGCCTGCTGATTGGCGCCGCCCAGCAATACAACACGCAGCAACGAGCTGTTCAGCGCTCTGGTATCGTTGTTGGACGTTGCACCATTGAACGACGTGATCTCGATGCGGCCCAGTGCCGTTGCATCCAGGAGGCCGCCAGGCGTAGAGAAACGGAGTTTCACCGTGTCGCCCGCTGCGGCCAGGCCACCGAAGTTCAGGTTATATGTCACATCCCCCGCCACACCTACTGGTATGGAGATATTGGCGAAGTTGGTGGTATCGTTGTCAACCGCATTATCCGGATTATTCACCGCGCACAGCAAGCAAACACCATTAATATTTGAAGTAGTGGCGTTCGCAAAGTCGCAACCGGGATTGAAGTCGCGGTTCACATTCACGGTTACCGCCGTCCGGTTAGCGCTGGCGCAACCGCCGGCAGATACGGCTTCTACATAATAAGTCGTCGTATTCGCCAATTGCGGCGTGGTGAATGAAGTACCGGTATGTATAGCAGACCCGCCCGATGCCGTCGTATACCAGCGATAGGTATAAGCCGCATTCGGAGCAGTGATGCTCAATGTTGCCGTCAGACCGTAATCCACGATACCGCTGGCCGGAACGATCGTTACAGCGGGAGACGCAGGCAGCGCTTCCACTGTAACCGTTACGGTGCGCGGCGTTGCGCTCGTGCACTGGCCACTGGAAGCCACTACGTAATAGGTCGCATTCGCTCCCAGCGCAGGCGTAGTGAATACCGGGCCGGTGAACACCAGGTTCGTCAGGCCGGCGTCGCTGTACCACAGGAAGTCAACACCCGGTGTGGCACTCGAAGCCGTCAGCACGGCGGAAGTTCCGAGGCAGACGGCCGCATTGCCCGGCGTTACATCCGGCACCGCCGGACGTTCGCTCACATTCACCTGAACCGCCGTTCTCGTTGCGCTGGCGCATCCGCCGGCAGCAACCGCTTCCACATAGTAGGATACGGAACTATCGAGCGCAGCCGTGATGAAATCGGCACCGGTGAATACCGGCGTACCACCGCTCTGCTGGGTATACCACCTGAAGGTAGCACCCGCAGGACCAGTAGCCCTCAGTGTTGCAGTCGTACCCGCGCAAGTATTTACCGTAGCATTCTCAACCGTCGGAGCGGCAGGCGTAGTACCCACCGTTACCGTTGCAGCTACCCTGCCTCCCGCATTCGGGCAGCCGCCGGTAGAGCGGATGGCTTCCACATAGTAGATGGTGGTTCCGTTCAACTCAGGTGTATTGAAGGTGGCGCCTTCGAACACAGGCGTTCCGCCCGTCAGCGAAGTATACCAGCGATACACCACACCGGCAACCGGCGCAGGGATGCGGAAGGTAGCATTGGCGCCCGCGCAGATGCCCAGGCTGTCAGCTTCCAGTACCGGGGCCGGCGGAGCCGTGCTCACGGTTACCGTTACCGAAGTACGTGTTGCGGATCCGCATTCGCCGTTGAATGCTTCAACATAATAAGTAGTATTGGCCGTGAGGTTCGGCGTGGTGAACACGCTGTCCAGGCTCAGCGGCGTACCGCCCGATGCAGCAGCGAACCAGCGGATCGTAAGTGCAGGGTCGGAAGGACGTGCGATCAGGATCGCATTGTTGCCCGTGCAGATCGTGGTGTCGCCCGCGATAATGGCCGGAGACGGCGGGATCGGCAGCACATTCACCGTAAATGCCGTGCGTACCGGGTTCGCGCAATTCGTGGATGCGCGGAAGCTTTCCGCATAATAAGTAGTAGTCGCGCTCAGCGCCGGGGTAGTGAACACCTTGCCGGTGAATACCGGTGTGCCGCCGGTTGCCTGGGTGTACCAGCGAACTGTTGCACTGTCTGACGCAGTGGCCGTCAGGATCGTGGTGCTGCCCGCGCAAAGGGTGCTGTCGCTCGCGGAAACTTTCGGCTGAGCCAGCAACCTGTTGGCGTAATATACGTTCACGTTCATCAACGCCCCCACCAGGCTGCGCACGCGCAGCTGGATGCGGTTGTAGCTGCCGCCCGGGCTGAAGAGCACCACTTGCTGATTGGTGCCGCCAAGGAGCTCTACGCGCAGGAGCGAGCTGCTCAGCGCCCTGGTGTCGTTGTTAGATGTAGTTCCGTTGAATGAAGTAATCTCGATGCGGCCCAGCGCCGTGGCATCGAGCAAACCGCCTGGTGTCGCGAAACGCAGTTTCACAGTGTCTCCTTCCGCAGCCAGCGACTGGAATGTAAGGTTGTAAGTCACATCCCCGGCTACACCTACCGGGATTGAGATATTGGCGAAATTGGTGGTATCGTTATCTACCGAATTGTCGGGATTGCTCACCGCGCACAACAGGCAAACACCGTTGATGCTGGAAGTAGCCTGATTGGCGAAATCGCAGCCTGGGTTGAAATCGCGGTTCACATTGATCGTTACGGCCGTCCGTGTGCTGCTGGCGCAACCACCGCCAGAAACGGTTTCGGCGTAGTAGGTAATCGTGTTGGTGAGTTGCGGCGTGGTGAAGGTATTGCCCGTATGCACAGGGCTTCCGCCGGTGGCCTGCAGGTACCAGTTGTAGGTGGCGCCGGCTTGCGGAGTGCTGATCGACAGGGTGGCCGTCTGACCGTATTCCACGGTGCCTGTTGCAGGATCGATGGATACGATCGGCGCGGCGGGCGCGGCTTCCACCAGTACGCTAACCGTACGGGCGGTAGTGCTTACGCATTGGCCACTGGCGGCTACCACATAATAGGTGGTGTTGGCGGTGATCGCAGGTGTATTGAATACCGCCCCGGTGTGCACGAGGTTGGTCAGCCCTGCGTCGCTGTACCATCTGAAATCAACGCCAGCAGTGGTTGAAGTGGCGGTGAGCGATGCGCTTCCCCCCACGCAAACCGCGGCGCTGGCCGGTGTTACATCCGGCGCTGCGGGGCGCTCGGTGACGTTCACCTGAACTGCCGTCCTCGAAGCGCTCGCGCAACCTCCTGCGGAAATGCCTTCCACATAATAGATCACAGAGCTATCGAGGACCGGTGTGGTAAATTCAGCGCCGGTGAATACCGATGTACCACCTGTTGCCGTGGTGTACCAGTTGAAAGTGGCGCCTGCCGGACCGGTAGCGCGCAGCGTTGCCGTGGTGCCCTCGCAGGTGGTTACCGTCCTACTTTCTACGGCCGGCGCAGCGGGAGCGGCGCCCATCTTCACGAATGCCCGCGTC
>NZ_CALNBI010000496.1 GCF_937874145.1 uncultured Chitinophaga sp.
GGCCAGGTTGGAGTTGAGGTTGGACGTATTCCCCTGTATCGACGCGCCTTCCAGGTTGTTGCGCATGAACGGCAGCGAGCGCGGGAAAATGGCCTCCGTTTTCAGGTGGAAGTAATCCACGCCGCCGCGTACGATAAGACGGGTATTGGTATTGTCGTTTTCATGCAGCAGGATTTTGATCTCGCCGCCCGTGATCACGCGGTTCACGGTTTCGTTGTTGCGCATCTTGTCGCGCAGCTCGATGGGGTTCTGCCCGCCCACGAGCACCGGGTAATTGCCGTCGGCATCGGGGAGGAGGGGCACGTATTCCGGTGCGGCGGAGAGCGCCACGCCGTAGGTAACGGAGTTGTTGTCGTTATTGGTAAGCCCGCGGTCGGCGGAGGTTTTCATGTAAGCGGCGCGCAGGCCTACGGAAATGCGGTTGTTGAGCCGGTGGTCTACGTTCAGGCGCAGCGAGTTGTTGAGGTAGCCGGTGTTTTTAATGATGCCCTGTTCGTCTTTCCGGTTGGCGGAGAAGAACACCCCGGTGCGCTCGTCGCCCCCGGTAACGCTGACGTTCGTGTTAAGCAGCAATCCTTTTTCCCCGTATAGTTCTTTTTCGTGGTCGTACAGCTGGCCGGCGTCGCGGGCGGCGATGAAGGCATCCCTGGCGGCGGCCCCGCCTTTATCGAAGGCGGTTTCTTCGGTGAAGTGCCGCATGCCGAGGAGCTTCCGGGCCTGCGTCCACCCAACATCCTGCCGGGCTTTGACGAGCGTGCGGCCGGAGAGGCCCTTCTTGGTAGTAATGATAACTACACCCGCCGCTGCTTTGGAGCCGTAGATGGCGGAAGCGGATGCGCCCTTGAGCACTTCAATATTCTCGATATCGTCGGGGTTGATGTCGGCCACGCGGCTGGAGGGATTGTCCTGGTACTGCTCGTTCCCTGCCCTGGAAGCGGCCGTGATGATGTTGAGGCCTGCGGGGACGGACACGTTGCTGATGAAAATCCCGTCGACCACATACAGCGGCTGGCTGTTGGAGAAGATGGAGGTTACGCCGCGCATCTTCACGGAGATGCCGCCGCCGGGGGCGCCGGAGTTGGCGGTGATGAGGGCGCCGGGGATCTTGCCGCTGAGGGCGGCGTCGAAGGTTTGCGCGGGGGCTACGCCGTAGAGGTCTTTGGCGGAGAGCGTGGCCACGGCGTTGGCGAGGTTGCTGCGCTTTACGCTGGTGGCCAGGCCGGTGATCACCACTTCATCGAGGTTGGCGAAATCTTCTTCGAGGGTAACCGTCATAGCCGTGGCGGAGGCTTCCTGGCGGAGGGTTTTGTATCCGGTGAAGGAGAAGACGAGCGTACTGCCGGCGGGCGCTTCGAGGGAAAACTTCCCGGTGATGTCGGAGACGGTCCCGCGGTTCGAATTGAGGAGGCGTACGGTAACACCGGGCAGTCCGTTGCCCTGGGTGTCCGTTACGCGGCCGCTTACACGCTGCTGGGCATGGGCGGTAATCGCCCCGCATAGCAGGATGAGCAGCCAGGTACATTGTTTGAGGAAATGCATGTTCTGGCGATTTAGAGGTTTGTAAATGGTGAGGTTGATAGTAAAAACACGGTTTGCCGTTGCTGCTACGGATCTGTGGCGTGATGGAGCATGTCAGGTTAGATTTTAGAGGACCCTCCCGCAACGATATGGCCTTGCTGCTACATACATCTGTCAGTGAATTTGTCTTGACCCTTGCTGTTTTGGCTTTTCAGTCAGGTCCTGTTTTTCAATACGTGTGCTGCTATTTGTCGGGTTCGGTTCCAGGCTTGTTTTTCAACTGGTTAAATATCGGAATTGCTGCTAATTGCCGGTTTTGGTTGTTGTAACGCCATGGGGCCAGGTTCACTTTTGCAGATTAACGAAATTTAACGAAAACGGGATTTGTTTATGTGGGGGGATTAGGTTATATTATTTCATCCTGCTATTTATAGCGCGCTGCGGCAGAGGGGCAGTGACTTATCCACAAGTTGTCAGGAACAAATGCGCCGGAATTCTTCATTTACCATTAAGTTTGCATTGTATATGCGACAGTATAAAGACCTCCTTCAACATATCCTCGACAACGGGGCGGACAAAACCGACCGCACCGGCACCGGCACCCGCAGCTGTTTCGGTTACCAGATGCGCTTCGACCTGCAAAAGGGTTTCCCCATGGTCACCACCAAGAAGCTGCACCTCAAATCCATCATCTACGAACTGCTCTGGTTCCTGAAAGGCGATACCAACGTGCATTACCTCCAGGAGCACGGGGTGAAGATTTGGGATGAGTGGGCCGATGCGGAAGGGAACCTCGGGCCTGTATACGGCAAGCAATGGCGCAGCTGGGAAGGTGCCGACGGCAAAACGTACGACCAGATCCTGGACGTGGTGGAGCAGATCAAAAAGAACCCGGACTCCCGCCGCCTCATCGTCAACGCCTGGAACGTAGCGGAGCTGCCGCAGATGGCCCTCAGCCCCTGCCACTGCCTCTTCCAGTTTTACGTGGCCGATGGCAAACTGAGCTGCCAGCTCTACCAGCGCAGCGCCGACGTATTCCTCGGCGTGCCTTTCAACATCGCGTCTTACGCGTTGCTTACTCTCATGATTGCACAGGTGTGCGGCCTCCAGCCTGGCGAATTCGTCCACAGCTTCGGAGACGTCCACCTCTACAATAATCACTTCGAACAAGCCCGCCTCCAGCTCGAACGCGAACCGTTCCCGCTGCCGGTGATGAAACTGAACCCGGATGTGAAAGATATCTTCGCTTTCCAATACGAAGATTTCACCCTGGAAAATTACCAGTCGCACCCTCACATCAAAGCCCCCGTAGCTGTATGATTTCCGTAATAGTAGCCGCTTCCGAGAATAACGTCATCGGTATCAACAACCAGCTCCCCTGGAAACTGCCCGACGATTTCAAATTCTTCAAGAATACCACCTACGGATTCCCCGTGATCATGGGCCGAAAAACGTTTGAATCCCTCGGCGGCGCCACCCTCAAGGGGCGCCATAATATCGTCATCACCCGGCAACAGGATTACGCGCCGGCCGGCGTGTCCGTCGTGCATTCCCTCGCAGACGCCCTCGCGCTGGCGGAGCAGGACGATGTGAAAGAAATCTTCGTGATCGGCGGGATGGAAATCATCAACCAGGCCTGGCCGCAGATCGGCCGCATCTACCTCACCCGCGTCCACGCCACGGTGGAAGGCGACGCCTTCTTCCCAGAAGTAGACCCGGCACAATGGCAGCGCGTGCATGCGGAAGACCATGCGGCCGACGAAAAGCATGCCTACGCCTTCACGTTCGAAACGTGGGAGCGGAAGTAACTGATTCCCTGAATATTACTTGAAAATAACGGTGCCCACGCCTTCGGTGAGCTCCTTCATGATCTGCTTGAGGTGCTTGTCCATCTCCAGGCAGCGGATCTGTGCTTCGTAATCCTCCGTGCTGCTCATTTCCTGCTGGTTTTCCGCGATCAGTTTCTGGATTTTCCGGATGATGAGATAATTGGTGGCGCTGATGGTATCGCGGCGGAAGGCGTCGTCGCCATACACGGTCTTGATCTCGAAACGCTCTTTCCATGCGGCGCTCAGCTCCGCTTCCTTGTCTTCCAGGATAATGGCCACGTTCCGCGCCACGTCATTGTCTTGGTGGTAGAGGAACATTTTCTTATCCGGAATCGAGCCCTGGTCGTACGCTTCCTTGTATTCGCGGAGGATGCGTTTCACGATTTCGTTTTCGGAGAGGGATTCGAAATCGTAGGGGAGATGGAAGATGTAATCGGCGACGGTGGTTTTCTGTTCCTCGTCGAAGATCTTATCGCCGAAGCGCAGCAGGATCTTGATCAGCTCGCGTTCCTGGCGTTCGGAAGTGTTGAAGATGTTTTCTGTTGGCGCTGCCGGCGCTTCGGCGCCGTCGGGGAAGTACTCGGGGTACATTTCCGCCAGGGAAGGGCCGTCGTCCTGCGGAGGAGGCCCGTCGAACCCGCCTTTCTTTTTGTTGGACGGGTCGTTGAGCGCCTGTTTGGAAAGGCGCTCGCGGATGAATTTGTTCACCAGGTCTACCAGCCTTTCTTCGTCGATTTTCAGCAACTGGCTGCACTGGCGGATATAATCCTGCTGGCGGGGAAAATCCTCCACTTTATCGATCCGCGCGATGGTTTCCGCGATCTCGTTCACGAGCTGCGATTTGCGCGTAGAGTCGTTGCCTGCTTCCTTCATGGAAACATGCAGCTTGAAGAGGATGAAATCCTGTTTATTATCGGCGATGAACTGCCGGAAGGCCTCCGCGCCGATCTTCCTTACATAGCTGTCCGGGTCTTCTTTATCGGGCACCAGCGCCAGTTTGACGTTGAGCCCTTCTTCGATGGCCATGTCCAGCCCGCGGAGGGCGGCTTTGATACCGGCGTTGTCGCCATCGTAGAGGATGGTGAGGTTGTTGGTGTATTTCTTGATGAGCCGCAGCTGGTCGGTGGTGAGCGAGGTGCCGGAAGAGGCCACCACGTTTTCGATACCGGCCTGGTGCAGGGAAATCACGTCGGTATAGCCTTCCACCAGCAGGCATTCATCGAGTTTGTCGATGGCGTGCCGGGCGAAGTAGGTGCCGTACAGCACCTTGCTTTTGACGTAAATATCGTTTTCGGGGGAGTTGATGTATTTGGGTGCCCGGTCGGATTTGACGAGGATGCGCGCGCCAAAACCGAGTACTTTCCCGCTCTGGTTGTGGATGGGGAAGATGACGCGGCCGCGGTAGTTGTCGATCGGCTGGTCGTTGCGGACGGTAACGAGGCCCGTTTTCTGGAGGTATTCCAGGTTGTAGCCTTTGTGCTGCGCTTCGCGGACGAACGCTTCGCGCAGGTTGAGGGCGTAACCGAGCTGGAATTTGCGGATGATCTCTTCGGAGAAGCCGCGTTCTTCGAAATAGGAGAGGCCTACGTTCTGGCCTTCGTCGGTTTCGAAAAGGGTTTTGACGAAATAATCCCGTGCGAAGTTGTTGATGATGAAAAGGCTGTCGGCCATTTGCTGGCGGGCCTTTACTTCGGGGCTGACTTCCGTTTCTTCGATCTCTACCTGGTAGCGTTGCGCGAGCCAGCGGATGGCTTCCACGTAGGAGTACTTTTCGTGCTCCATGACGAAATTGATCGCATTCCCGCTTTTGCCGCAGCCGAAGCATTTGTAGATTTCCTTGGTGCCGGAAACGGTGAAAGAAGGGGATTTTTCGTTGTGGAAAGGGCAGAGGCCCATATAATTGGCGCCGCGTTTCTTCAGTTTCACGAATGCGCCGACCACATCGATGATATCGATGCGGTGGAGGATCTGCTGTATGGTGTTCTGGGTGATCAAAGCCGGTCGTCTGTTATCTGGCGTCTGTCAAAAAATTACGCAATTTGTTTCAAAACCATCCATTTTATGCGGCAAAAACTGGTTTTTCCCATACCGGTTTCTATCAAATGTTTGATGATTGAAGCAAATGCAAACTTACAGGAAATTTCATGAAAGGCGGTGTTTTGGCCACCGTTCCCCAAATCGGTATATTTGGGGATTCCACCAAAACATGAGGAACATCATCTTATGAAAGAAGTATTTATCGTATCCGTAGCCAGAACCCCGATCGGGGCATTCAACGGCGCTTTGGCGCCGGTTCCCGCCACAACTTTGGGCGCTACGGTGATTACCGCGGCCCTGGAGCGTGCCGGCGTGGCGAAGGAGCAGGTGCAGGAAGTATATATGGGCAACGTGATCAGCGCCAACATCGGCCAGGCGCCCGCCAACCAGGCGAGCCTTTACGCCGGGCTCCCCAACACCGTACCCTGCACCACCGTGAACAAGGTGTGCGCTTCCGGCATGAAGGCCATCATGCTGGGCGCTCAGAGCATCTTGCTGGGCGATAACGACATCGTGGTGGCCGGCGGCATGGAATCCATGAGCAACATCCCCTATTATCTCGATAAAGCCCGCAACGGCTACCGCCTCGGACACGGCGCCGTGATCGACGGTATCCTGCGCGACGGCCTGTGGGACCCTTATAAAGATTTCCACATGGGCAACGCCGCCGAAATCTGCGCGGCGGAATATAAAATCTCCCGGGAAGACCAGGACAATTACGCCAAACAAAGCTACCAGCGCGCCGCCGCCGCCTGGGAGAAAGGATATTTCGCCGGGGAGATCGTTCCGGTGACCACGGGCGGCAAATCTCCGGTGACCGTGAGCGAGGACGAGGAATTCAAGAAAGTGAACTTCGAGAAGATGGCCACCCTGAAGCCGGCGTTCCAGAAAGACGGGACGATCACCGCCGCCAATGCTTCCAAGATCAACGACGGCGCCGCCGCGGTGGTGCTGGCGAGCGGGGAGAAGGTGAAAGAACTGGGCCTCAAGCCTTTAGCGAAGATCGTGAGCTTTGCAGACGCCAGCCAGGCGCCGGAATGGTTCACTACCACGCCGGTGAAAGCGGTGAATAACGCGCTGGCCAAAGCGAAAATGGAGATCGGGCAGATGGATTTCGTGGAAATCAACGAAGCGTTCTCCTGCGTGGCGCTGGCCAATGAAAGAGACCTGGGCATCCCGGATGAGAAGCTGAACGTATGGGGCGGGGCCGTGGCCCTGGGGCACCCGATCGGCTGTTCCGGCGCGCGTATCATCGTGAGCCTCACCTCTATCTTACGGCAGGAAAACGGCCGTTTCGGCGTTGCCGGGATCTGCAACGGGGGCGGGGGCGCCAGCGCAATGATCATAGAGAAAATCTAATTCCTTTGCTTTTTGGGAAACAAACGATAAATTTGCCCTGCCTTTTCAAAAAGGAACATCATTAAACATATAGTAAAGAATCAAATGCGTCAGATAGCCTTCAGACAAGCCTTAAGAGAAGCCATGCAGGAAGAAATGCGCCG
>NZ_CALNBI010000497.1 GCF_937874145.1 uncultured Chitinophaga sp.
TTACTCTTTCGTTAGTTTGGGCTTTTTTTAGAGACATATTCGAAGTTAGCAGTTAATATGACTTGTATTGAATAAGGGAAATTAACGATTCTTTGCCAAAAACATCCAAATTATTGTATTTCAACCATCGCGACCGGTAATTTCCCGTTTGCCGGCCATCCTGGGAAAGATACGTACCCAAAGGGCATAAGGCCAAAAAGTACCGGAGCACTTTTTGACCTTAAAAAGAATGTATATTAAGCAAAGAATTACTGAATTTCAACTTCAGCGCCAGCTTCAGTCAGCTTCGCTTTCAGATCTTCTGCTTCAGCCTTGCTAACGCCTTCTTTCACTGATTTCGGAGCACCGTCAACCAGTTCTTTGGCTTCTTTCAGACCGAGGCCAGTCAGGTCTTTTACAACCTTAACTACGTTCAGTTTGCTTGCACCTGCGGATTTCAGAACTACGTTGAACGCAGTTTTCTCTTCAGCAGCAGCAGCTCCGCCACCACCGTCAGCAGCTACAACAACTGCAGCAGCAGCAGGTTCGATACCGTATTCGTTCTTCAGAACGTCTGCCAGTTCCTGTACTTCCTTAACAGTAAGACCTACTAATTGTTCAGCTAATGCTTTTACGTCTGCCATTGTATGATATTTTTTGTAATGTTTTAAAATGTTGAATTAGAATATATTGTGACTTGGAAGCCAATGTTGTAACCGATTACTCGGCTGCGGGAGCAGCTACTTCTGCAGCGGCTTCTCCACCTTCTTCTTTCTTGCCTTTCTCGAGCAGGGCAGCGATTACGCGCTTTGCAGGAGATTGCAGCAGACCGATAACTTCGCCGATAAGCTCGTTCTTGGTCTTGATTTTCACCAGGTTAGCCAGCTGGTCGTCGCCCAGGAAGATCTCGTCAGCCACGAATGCAGCTTTCAGAACGGGCTTCTCCAGTTTCGCGTTCGCCTTGCGGAAAGTGCTCAGGATCACGGCGGGCTCTTTCGGGCTGTCGGAGAACATCAGGGCCGTTACGCCGTTCAGCGCTTCGTAGATACCTTGATATTTCTCACCGTCCAGGCTCTCGAGGGCCTTCTTGATCAGGGTGTTCTTCGCCACTTTCATTTCCACGTTCTTGTCGAAACAAACCCTTCTCAGGTGGTTCACCTGCGCTACCGTCAGCGACTCTGTATTGGTGATATAGAAGTTGTTATATTGAGTAAACTTGCCTTTCAGCAGCTCAATCACTTCATTTTTCTGGTCTTTGTTCATTGCAATTTATTTAGCATTGACGACTTACTGCCTTCACAGCCTCACGGCTCCGGCACCAACGGCCGTCAATTAGTTTTGAACAGATTTAGTGTCGATTACGATGCCCGGGCTCATGGTCGCCGCCATGCTCAGACCTTTCAGGTAAGTACCTTTCGCAGTAGCCGGTTTCAGCTTGATGATCGCGTTGATCAGCTCCTGGCTGTTCTGCTCGATCTTCTCGGGAGCGAAAGAAATACGGCCGATAGAAGCGTGGATGATACCAGCTTTATCTACCTTGAAGGTGATCTTACCGCCTTTCACCTCGTTTACAGCAGCTGCCACGTCGTTGGTAACAGTACCGGTCTTCGGGTTCGGCATCAGGTTACGGGGGCCCAGGATCTTACCCAGCTTACCGATCTTCGGCATCGTTGCGGGCGTCGCAATGATCACGTCAACATCGGTCCAGCCACCCTCGATCTGCGCGATGAAATCATCCAGACCTACGAAGTCGGCACCAGCCTCTCTTGCAGCAGCTTCTTTATCAGGCGTGCAGAGTACCAGTACCTTCTTGGTTTTACCAGTACCGTGGGGCAGTGTTACAGAACCACGGATTGCCTGGTCAGCTTTCTTGGGATCTACGCCCAGACGGATATGCAGGTCGACAGAAGAGTCGAACTTCGTGCAGTTGATATCTTTTACGAGTGCGGACGCCTCTTTCAGGCTGTAAGACTTGTTCTTGTCCACCTTCGTGTCAGCTACTTTTCTTTTTTTCGTTGCCATTTTCAGAATGTTTTACGTTTTTCCTGCTTGCACAGGGTGAACAATTTAGTTTTCCCAGGGAGCTTTACCGTCTACGGTGATACCCATGCTGCGCGCAGTACCAGCCACCATTCTCATGGCGCTTTCCAGCGTAAAGCAGTTCAGGTCAGGCATCTTGTCTTTCGCGATAGCCTCTACCTGATCCCAGGGTACTTTACCCACCTTGTTACGGTTAGGCTCTTTGGAACCACTCTGAATCTTCGCGGCTTCCATCAGTTGAACCGGAGCCGGAGGAGTTTTGATAACGAAATCAAAGGATTTGTCCGTGTAAACAGTCAGTAACACCGGTAATACCTTGCCCATTTTGTCCTGGGTGCGGGCATTGAACTGTTTGCAGAACTCCATGATGTTCACACCTTTCGAACCCAAAGCAGGGCCAATCGGAGGAGCAGGGTTGGCTTGGCCGCCCTTTACCTGCAATTTCACATACGTTGCAATCTCTTTTGCCATTGTGTTGTTTTTAATTTGGTTAAACGTCTCCCCTTCCGTTCCCGGAAGCAGAAACTCCCAAAACTCAAAAGTCGTTCGTTAAAAGACATTTTAAGGGGGATGCAAAGGTAGGTAATAATTAATTGATTAGCAAAAATTATTTGGACTTCGGCATTTTTTTTGCTATTATCCGGAGATAGGAAAATTGTACTATGACTAAGGGGTTGTAAATGAAAGAGATATATCTTCCATACCGAGCCCTGCAAAGATACGGATTTTCCCCCGCTTTCCCCTCCCGCCCGCCTCACCTTCCATTATTTTCTCCCCATCCATCCCGCCTTTTTTATAAATTTATCCCCTATAAGACTTATCCACATGCTATTGCTACTGCTCACACTATTGTTCCACGCAAACCCAAATCCACCATCCGGCATGAAAAATACCTTTATGTTCGTCGGCACCTATGCCGATGCCTCCGCACCAGGCATCCACATTCTCAACCTGAGCAACCAGCCACCGTACATCGCTCCCGCCCACACCCTCAGCGGCATCGCCAATCCATCTTTCCTCCACGTTTCCCCCGTCCATAGGATCCTGTACGCCGTCTCCGAAGTGGAAAATGGCGCTATCCAGGCTTACCATATTGCCGACAACGGCACCCTCGCCCCGGCCGGTGCCCCGCAACCCGCCGGCAACGGCCCCTGCCACGTCACCGCCGACCCGCAAAACCGCCACCTCGTCGTTTCCAACTACGGCGGCGGCAGCCTCACCATTTTCCCAACGGACCCCGCCGGCATCCCGCGCCCTGCCATTCAACGCCTGCATTTCAGCGGCACCGGGCCCAATAAAGACCGCCAGGAAGCGCCCCACGCCCACTCGGCCATCTTCTCCCCCGACGGTCAATATCTCCTGGCTGCCGACCTCGGCACCGACCGCATCTATATATATAATTACCAACCCTCCCACGCCCAACGCCCCCTCAGCCCCGCGAAGCAACCCTTCGCCACCACCGCTCCCGGCGGAGGACCGAGGCATATGGCCTTCTCGGCCGACGGCAAACAGCTTTTCGTCGTCCTCGAACTTACCGGCCAGGTACAGGTTTACAAATATGAGAACGGCAGCCTCACGCCCCGGCAAACCCTTCCCGCCACGCCCCCAGGTTATAAAGGCGATAATCCCAGCGGCGCCGACATCCACCTTTCCCCCGACGGCAAATTCCTCTACACCTCTCTTCGCGGCGACGTCCACCAAATCGCCATTTTCCGTGTCACCAACAACGGCCTCGAACCCGCCGGCCACCAGGCGCTGCCCGGCAAAGAGCCCCGTAATTTCTGCCTTTCGGCCGACGGCTCCCTGCTTTTTTGCGGCCTCCAGAAAAGCGGGCAAATCTCCATTTTCAGCAGAAACGCAGAAACCGGCCAGCTGACCAACACCGGCAACACGGTGGCGGTGCCGAATGCCGTTTGCCTGCAACCTATGCGGTAATTGCATGTCGCAACAGGCATAAAGTTGCCGATACAGGTATTTCGTAACTTCAGGGACATTAAACCCCCTTCGTTATGAAACGCATATGTTTGTTTATGCTCCTCGCCTGCAGCACCATTTTATCCGCCAACGCACAGGACGAAGCCGCGCAAAAAGCGTGGATGGATTACATGACGCCCGGCCCCATGCACAAAATGATGGCCATGGCCACCGGCACCTGGAACACCGATATTACTTTCTGGATGGCGCCCGACGGGCCTTCCTCCAAATCCACCGGCACCTGCGTGTACCGGATGGTCCTGGGCGACCGTTACCAGGAATCCGTGCATACGGGCGACATGGGCGGCATGCAGTTCGAGGGCCATGGGCTTACGGCCTACGACAACGCCAAGAAAGTGTTCCAATCGATCTGGTACGACAATATGGGTACCGGCATCATGATGCTGGAAGGCAAGCTGGACGAGGCGGCCCACACACTGACGCTCACTGGTCAGTCAACAGACCCCATGGGCAAGCCGCTCGGCATCCGTGAGGTTTTCAAATGGGTGGACGATAACACCCAGATGATGGAAATGTACATGATGCAGGACGGGAAAGAATTTAAGAGTATGGAAATGAAGCTGACGCGGAAGTAAGTGCCTGGAAGGCTTTCAAATTTTTAGGCGGCTGCGTGATTGCGCGGCCGTTTTTTGTTGCTGACCGTGAAGTGAACAATGGCTGCCAGGAAGCTGCAATTGTAAGAATAAGGCGCCAGCGCGGGTATCTGCATAAAACTATATCCGAAGTCTTTCGAAAAACTCCTATGCAGCGGGGTTATGATTTCGGGTATAAAAAAAGAGGCTGCCGGGGAGGCAACCTCTTTGAATATGGTGAAAAGCAGCTTAGCTGATTTTTTCTACCTGCATAAAGTTCAGCTCTACCGGAGTGGCGCGGCCGAAGATTTTCACGGTTACTTTCAGTTTCTTCTTGTCTTCGAGTACTTCTTCGATGACACCATTGAAGTCGTTGAAAGGGCCGTCGATGATCTTGATGGTTTCGCCGACGATGAACGGTTCGCTCATGGTCAGGCCCTGATCGGAGATTTCGTCTACTTTACCGAGCATTTTATTGACTTCGGATTTGCGGAGGGCGATGGGCTTTTCTTTACCGAGGAAGTGGATCACGCCGGAAACGTTGCGGATAGCCTGGATCACTTCGTCGTTCATTTTGCCTTCGATGGCTTCGATCATCACGTAACCGGGGTAGAAGTTTTTCTCGCGCATTACTTTTTTACCAGCCTGCACTTTATAAACTTTTTCCACGGGCAGGAAAACCTGGGTGATGACATTAGCCCAATCGCTGCGGCGAATCTCGATATCCAGGTACTCCTTTACTTTCTTCTCTTTGCCACTTACCACGCGCAGCACGTACCATTTGGTTTCCTGAGCGGGCTGAGTGGGGATTTGGGCTTCATCCATTATTGAAACAGTTTATAGTATTGCGATAAAACCAGGTGGGACGCCGTGTCCATTCCCCAAACCATCAGCGTGATGATGATGGTGGCGATCAGTACGATCATGGTGGAGGACTGCAGTTCCTTCCAGGTAGGCCAGGATACTTTATGTACCAGTTCGTGGTAGGATTCTCTGAAGTAGTTGGTGACTTTGTTCATGTGATTTTTTCTTGGGACTGAAGTTAAAAAACAATCCTGTTATGAACGATAAAAATTGCCTTCAAGGGAAATTGCGGATTTATTGTATAAGAAATCTGCAATTTAACTTTCCGGCAATTTAATTTTTTAATCCGCACGGGCACTAGGATTCGAACCCAGATCAAAGGTTTTGGAGACCCGTATGCTACCGTTGCACCATGCCCGTGTATAAGCCATCAGCACCTTTCGCTTTCACCGTCTGTAAAGATAATCTTTCGAAGATTACTTACGTAAGAACTGATGGCTTTTTTTTATTTTCTCAGTAGTAAACTACCGATTATTTCAGGATATCAGTCACCTGACCAGCACCTACGGTACGGCCACCTTCGCGGATAGCGAATTTCAGACCTTTCTCCATAGCGATCGGCTGGATCAGTTTAACAGTCAGGCCGATGTTATCACCAGGCATAACCATTTCAACACCTGCCGGCAGCTCAACCTCACCAGTTACGTCCGTAGTACGGAAGTAGAACTGAGGACGGTATTTCTGGAAGAACGGAGTGTGACGGCCACCTTCTTCTTTGCTCAGTACGTATACTTCGCATTTGAAGTCAGTGTGGGGAGTGATAGAACCGGGCTGGCAGATAACCATACCGCGACGGATCTGAGTTTTCTCAATACCGCGGAGGAGCAGACCGGCGTTGTCACCAGCTTCACCTTCGTCCAGCAGTTTTTTGAACATCTCAACGCCGGTGCAGGTAGATTTCATAGATTCTGCTTGCAGACCTACGATCTCAACGTTCTCACCAACTTTGATACGACCACGCTCGATACGACCGGTAGCAACAGTACCACGACCGGTGATGGAGAACACGTCTTCCACAGACATCAGGAACGGTTGGTCAACCGGACGGGGAGGCAGGGGAATGTAAGTATCTACAGCTTCCATCAGTTCTTCGATCTTAGCGATCCACTGGGGGTCGCCAGCGAGAGCGCCGGTAGCGGAACCCTGGATGATGGGAACATTATCGCCGTCGAAACCATAGGAAGACAGCAGTTCGCGCAGCTCGATCTCAACGAGTTCCAGCAACTCGGCGTCGTCCACCAGGTCAACTTTGTTCATGAATACAACCATACGGGGAACACCTACCTGGCGGGCCAGCAGTACGTGCTCTTTCGTTTGGGGCATCGGACCGTCGGTAGCAGCTACTACCAGGATAGCACCGTCCATCTGGGCGGCACCGGTGATCATGTTTTTCACATAGTCAGCGTGGCCAGGGCAGTCAACGTGAGCATAGTGACGGTTTGCAGTCTGATACTCTACGTGTGCTGTATTGATGGTGATACCTCTTTCTTTTTCTTCAGGAGCCGCGTCGATCTCATCATATCCTTTCTTCTCAGCCAAGCCCTTGTTTGCCAGAATTGTAGTAATGGCAGCAGTCAAGGTAGTTTTACCGTGGTCAACGTGACCAATGGTACCAATGTTAACGTGGGGTTTATCCCGCTTAAAGGTTTCTTTTGCCATTGTATTTTTTTTTAAGATGGTTTGTAAAGTTTATTGCTTTATTAGTTGTTAACTTATTACAAACTGGAGCCCGCCGCAGGAATTGAACCCGCTCCTTTCCGCTTACTGGCAGAACGCTCATCCATTGAGCTTACCGGCTGCGTTAAACTTCGAATTTCGGATACCGGCCACGGAAATTTCCCAGAAGGACTTTCCGGTTTCCCAGCATCCGAAACTTTTTGAGCTGTTGATGAGAATTGAACTCACGACCTCTTCCTTACCAAGGAAGTGCTCTACCCCTGAGCTACAACAGCGTTGATGGTGCCTTTAAGAGCGGGAGACGAGGTTCGAACCCGCGACCTACAGCTTGGAAGGCTGTCGCTCTACCAACTGAGCTACTCCCGCACATCGCTTTGCCTCTGCTACGTTGCTCCCAGACACTCTCCGCAAAGCTTGCTTCTTTTTTGTGGGCAGGACAGGATTCGAACCTGTGAAGTCGAAAGACAGCGGATTTACAGTCCGCCCCATTTGGCCGCTCTGGAACCTGCCCGGATCGGTATCACTACCATTCCC
>NZ_CALNBI010000498.1 GCF_937874145.1 uncultured Chitinophaga sp.
CGCTAAACGATTTATCCAAAATGAGTTTCGACCATGCGCTGGCGGTGATACAATCGAATAAAGGGGAAGTAAACGCTTCGGGTGTAACGATCCCTTACGAGGCGCCGAAGCCGGTTCGGCTGGAGCAGGGCTTCAGCGGGCATTATCCTTCACAGAAAATCCCTATCCACAAGCAGATCCGGGAAACGGAAGCGGTGAAGTTCGAGGGGAAAGGCATTGTGTTTAAAGGGTATGTGCAGGGAAAGAAAGAATACACCGCGGAAGTGGATTTACTGGTCGACGGCAAGGTGGCAAAATCGGTAAGCCTACCCGCCAACCACACCACCCGCCGCGATGAAGTAGCGTATGTTTTTGAATTACCCGCGGGAAGCCATACGGCGGCCCTCCGTTGGAAGAACCCGCACGACAGCGCGAAGATCCAGGTGCTGGAGGCGCTCGTCTTCTCCCACCCGCCGGCCAAACACTGATACATGAAACATCTTCTTTTACTGGCGGCGCTTTTCACGGCGCCGCCAGTTTTTTCGCAACAAACCATCCGGATACCGGTGGCGGAAGTGATGGATAAAATCCGCGGCGGCTTGCTGGGGCAAATGCTCGGCAACCTCAACGGCATCCCGCATGAGTTCAAATAATTCCAGGAACCGGGTACGGTGGAAGGATATGTCCCCGCGCTGCCCAACGGCGCCTGGACGGACGACGATACCGATTTCGAATGGGTGTACATCCTGGAAATGCAGCGCCGGCAAACGGTGTTGCTGCCGTATGATACAATTACCGCGCTTTGGAAGTCGCGCATCAACAAAAACATCTGGTGCTCCAACCGCTATGCCCGCCACCTGATGGATATGGGCTTTACCCCTCCGGAAACGGGCGATCCGGTATTAAATCCCTGGGCCGCGTTCAACGTTTCCGGGCAGTTCCTTTGCGAAACCTTCGGGCTGCTGGCCCCTGCCATGCCGCAAACGGCCGCAAAGACCGGGCTGCATTACACACAGGTGGCTATCGGCGGCGAGCCCGCGCAAACCACGCAGCTCTTTACGGCCATGATCGCAACGGCCTTCCGGGAAAAGGATATCGATAAAATCCTTGACGCAGGCGCCGCCGCCGTTGATCCCCGTAGCCATACATTGCAGCTGATGGAAGAAGTGCGCCAGTGGCACCGGCAGTTCCCTGACGACTGGAAGCAAGCCCGCGTGCAGCTGCGCGACAAATACACACGGGAAAACGGCGGCATGCGCGATAAAAACGGAACGGAGCTGAACACAGGGGCCATCCTCCTGGCGCTCCGCTACGGCAAAGGCGATTTCGCCGCCACGCTGCAACTGGCCTTCAACCTTGGCTGGGACGCGGATTGCAACGCCGCCACCGTAGGCACCATCCTCGGCGCCATGCACGGCTACCGCGCAATGCTGGCGCAGGGCTGGAAAATCGTGGACCGATACAAAAACACGAGCCGCGACCATATGCCTGCCGATGAAACGATCACCAGTTTTGCGGACAGGCTGATCGAGCTTTTCGAACTGATCAATCATCAGCAGGGCGGGCGCCGTGAGCTGCGCGGCCATCAATGGGTTTATGCCATTCCCTCACAGCAACCTGCGCCGGTGGTGCGTATTGCAGCACAAACCGGCGCATTGCCCGGGGTGGCGCAGCTGTCGGCCATCATCCAAAATGGCAACCCGGAAGCAAAAGCCAGGGCTGCATATATGGCCGTCTGCCTCGGGCTCGATGGCACCCTTGCCCGGCAACACCCTGCCGCCTGGAAAAAAGCCGTCGCGCAATTGAACGGTTATTGGAAAGTGATGCAGAACATTTACGCCGGCGGTTTTCAAACGCTGGACGCTTTCGCGGAGCGCTTTACCCGCGCGGGTATTCATCCACCTGCCAATAAAATCCCGGATGCCGTCATGTATACCGACTCCATCGCCTGGAAACCGGCGCGGTGATTATCGGGCGTTCTCATTCCAATAATAACTGTCGGGTGTGGGCCGCTGCCCGAAAACCGCGGTGCCGACACGCACGATCGTAGCGCCTTCCGCGATGGCGGTTTCCAGGTCGCCGCTCATGCCCATCGACAGTTCCTTCATCTCCACACCCACCATTTGCTGCGCGGCGATTTCGTCGCGGAGATTGCGGAGCAGGCGGAAGCAGTCCCTTACTTTTACTGTGTCCGCACTGAATAACCCGATCGTCATCAAACCTTTTACCTTCAGCGTTTTTAACCCGGCAACGGCGCGTGTCAGCGCTACCGCTTCAGCCGGATGGACGCCGAATTTGCTGTCTTCTCCGGAGGTATTGACCTGGATGAGCACTTCCATCACTTTATTTTCCAACAGCAGTCTTTGGTGCAGTTTTTCGGCCAGTTCCAGCCGGTCGAGGGATTGGAGGCAGGTTACGTTGTATTTCAGCAGGTCTTTAATTTTATTGGTTTGCAGGTGGCCGATGAAGTGATTTTCGTGGGAAATATTTTCCAGCTCCGCGAACTTCTCTTTCAATTCCTGCACTTTGTTTTCCGCGATGAGCGTTTGCCCTGCTTCCAGCGCCAGGCGTATCCGCGCAGCGGGAACGGTTTTGGTGGCCAGCAGCAGGCGCACGTCGCCGGGGTTTCTCCCGGCCGATTCGCAGGCCGCTGTGATGCGGGCATTGATGGCGGCGAGGCTGGGCAGGATGTTATCGTTCATGGCAGGAAGTTTTATACGTAATGGCGAAGCCCGGCAGCCCGTGTCCAATGGACCAGCTGCCGGGTACTTCGGTGGGGAAAGATTATTTCAGGTCTTCGATGGATGCGCCGAAATTGATATGCAGCACATTGCCGTTGGGCGTTACGAGGGCGGGAACGGATTTGAGGCCGAGGGCTTCCGCTTCGCCCACCCTGTTCTTCTGATCACCGAGGTGCACCACTTCAACGTTTTCGGCGCCAACAAGGTTGATGATGTCGTGTTCCGCGCTCACGCAAACAGGGCAGCCCGCATGATAAAATACCGATTTTGCCATGATTTATATATTTAAAAGGAGTGAAAGAACTTTGTATTACGACACAAATTTACCCTACATTTGGACCAGCCAAATGATACAGTTTTCATAAAAACAGGTAGTCCAGATGCTCAGACCCTGGAAGCTGGAAATCCAGCTCAGCGATAAGGCCGGCAAAGCGGTATATCTCCAGATTGCAGACGCGATCGTGGCGGACATTCAATCGGGCCGTCTGAAAGGCGGCACCGCCCTCCCCGGGAGCCGCACCATGGCGCGGGATTTACAGGTGAACAGGAACACGATCGTGGAGGCGCTGAATGTGCTGTTGAACGAAGAATGGCTGGTGACCCGCGAGCGGAAAGGCACTTTCGTGGCCGATGTGTTCCCGGTAATCAAAAAGAGCCGGCCGGCTTCCGTTTCCCCGGCTCCCGCCCCCGCGCCGCATTACCGCATCAGTTTCGACGACGGCCACCCCGACAGCAAGATCGCGCCCATCGCCGAGCTGGCGCGCGCTTACAGGCAGATTTTCCAGCGAAAGGCGAAATGGCAGCTCATGGGTTATGGCAGCGAGCTGGGCGACGCAGGCTTCCGGCAGGCGATCGTGCAGATGCTGAACCAAAAGCGCGGCATGCAGGTAAACGAACAACAGCTCTGTATCACACGGGGCAGCCAGATGGCCATGTTCCTCACGGCGCAATGTTTATTGGAGAAAGATAGCTGCGTGATGGTGGAAAATCCCGGTTACCAGCCCGCCTGGAAAGCCTTCAGGCACGCGGGCGCCAAAGTCCTTCCCGTACGTGTGGACGCGGAAGGGCTGGTTATTGCCGACGTGGAAGCGCACCTGCGGTCGGGGCAACACATCAAAGCCCTTTACACCACGCCCCACCATCAATACCCGACCACCGTTACCCTGAGCCTGCAGAGAAGGCTGGAACTGATCCGGCTTTCGAACCAACACGGGTTTACCATCATCGAAGACGATTATGACAACGAGTTCCATTTCGGATACCGGCCCGTATTGCCGCTGTCGAGCTACGGGGAACTGAAACGCTTCGCCTACATTGGCACCATGAGCAAAGTAGTGGCCCCCGCGCTGCGGATCGGCTACCTCGCCAGCAACGTACCCGGGCTGATGGAGAAAGTGAGCGAGCTGCGGAAGATCATCGACGTGCAGGGCGACGCGATCATGGAGCAGGCCGTGCTGCAGCTGATCAGCGACGGCACCATCAAGCGACATCTCAAAAAAGCGACGCAATATTATCAATCCAAATGCGCTAACGCCGTGGCCCTGCTTCATAAGCACCTCCGGCACAAAGCTTCCTTCACCCCGCCCGACGGCGGCCTGGCGATCTGGATCGTACCCGCAAAGGCGCCCGACTGGCGGAAGGTATCCGAAAAACTGCAGGCCCAAGGCATCCGGGTCATTACTCCCGATGCATACAGTTGCGGGAAAACTATCAACGGGCTCAGGTTGAGTTACGGTGCCGTCTCAGAGGAACAACTGGAAGAGGGAATCAAAGCGCTGGCGGCGCTGCTGTAATAATTGCCGCCAAAACCACTTCCGGCGGATTTCCGTATATCCAGGCTACCGGTTTCTTCCCGCCGGGTTGCAAACAAATGAATTCCCGCAAGGACAAACGGCCGAGATTCATTTATATTAGAACATGATTATCAATTAAATACGAAGTATATATAAAAATATAACTAACATATTTTCCTGCCGGTTATATTTAAAACGTACTTTTATTCCAGATCCCTGTCGCATGAAAAAAACTGGTACCCCCCGGCCCCAAAGGTTCCAATCCACCGGCAATTCGCCTATGCAGGAGCACGAAAACACGTTTAGGAAGTCTTCCCGGAAAGCCGGGCTGGCGGCTTCGTCCCGCATTCCGTTGCCTGCACCGAAAGCGGCTCCCGGCATGCCCAGGTTTGGTACGAGGGCGCAGGAGGCGCCTACAGTGGAGCAGCTGAAAAAAATCCAGGCGGGCGCACCTTTCAAAACTTTTTATGTGCATGATGAAGACGACCGCGCGCCGGTGCTGGAGATCGTCTATCCTTACAACGTCATCTGCCTGCTGCAGATCAAATCGCATTACGGCCGCGACCCCTTGCAGGGAACGGGATTCTTCATTTCCCCCAAATGCATTCTCACCGCCGGCCACTGCGTGTTCGACCACGACTGGATGCAGTGGATCAAAGTGATTCCCGGAGCCCTCGGCGCCGAAGCGCCCTTCGGCCACGCCGTCGGCAAAACATTCAGGAGCGTGGAAGGCTGGACCGTTTCGAAAGATGCGGATTACGACTACGGCGCCAGCATCCTCGACGACGACAGCCTTTACCAAAAAATCAACGCCCACATCGGCTTCAAAGCCACGGCTATGCCCGCAAAGGTGGAGATCGCCGGATATCCCAAAGACAAAGGGCAGACACCCCACACCGCCCAGGGCCCCGTTTCCTCCCAGACGGGCACCCGGTACTTCTATCCCATCGATACCGAAGCCGGCAACAGCGGCAGCCCCATCTTTCCGCCGGGGAAACAGGGCGTTCAGGCCGTAGGCATCCATACCAACGGCAGCTTCCCGGAGAATTACGGGCTGCGGTTCCGGCCCGACCTGATCGACAGGATCAACGAATGGACATTACTTTAACCAACGCAATACCATGAAACGTATTTTCCTAACCTCAATCTCATTTCTTATGTGCTTCGGTTCCTTTGGCCAAAATGTAGTCTACAGCGGCTCCGGCGAAACCCGGAAGATCTCCGGTGAAGACCTGGACATCGTCCTGACCGCTTCCGCCATCGATATCCCTAAAGCGATACCAGGCCAGCAAAACGAAGCCGCCGGGCTGCTCGCGCTGATCCCTACCGCGGTGGATTTCGCGTTCAAGCTCACAACCAAAATGCTGGAAAACAGGGTAAAGAAATTTACCGCCGAATACAGCAAGCAAAAAAGCTACCTCGACGCCGGCAAAATGAAAATCCCGGATTTCGAGTTCGTCCGCAAGGTAAAGTTTGGCGCAGGCCAGCCGGAAGACGCGCTGCGCTTCAGGTTCAAGGCGCATCCGGTGGAGGGCGTCAGTGCCATCGTATATTATGTCGATAGTTACCAGCTGCAGTATTCTTCCGCGCTCACACAGCGCAACAGCCGGATGTTCGACTATACCATCGAAATTAAAATCACTTATATCGATCCGAAAAAAGAGAGCAAAACGATCGACGTGAAGCCCCTCGTCCTGAGCGCCCTCCCCTTCGCCAGCACAACTTTCGAAGCGCTGAAACACCGTACCGATTTCATCATTATCCCCGATGGTTCGATAGTTTCCAATGTAGCCCTGAAAATTGTTGAAACGAATCCCTATAAAGTGCGCGCCGAGAAGATCGTGGGCGTATGGAACGAATACAAGGACTCCGCCAAAACCATCATCAACAACTACCTCCCCAAAGCCGAGGAGAAGGAAAGCGGCAGCGGCAACTCCGGCTCGGGCGGTGCGCAGCAGGGACAGGCGTCCGGCGGCAACGCGGGCACCGGGAATACTCCACCGCAGACGTCCGGGAAGAATAAGACTACGGGGAATTAGGGCTTACACTTCAAACATTCGTGAATGAATGGACTCTCCAGCAGGTTTAACACCAGCAGGGCTTACCTGGTCGGGATCGGCAGATACGCTGCATTGCCGGAATTGCTGACGCCGGCGGATGATGTGCGGGCCCTCGCTGGGGTGCTGGCGCTTCATGAATTCGAACCGGCGAATATCCGTTGTGAAATTGACACTTCGCGCGCCTCATTCGAAGCGTTTATTTCCGGGATGCAGGCTACGATTGAAGACGGTGACCGCGTTATCTTCTATTTCGCCGGCCACGGGATGGCGCGCGAAACCGGATCAGGATTAAGCGGGTACATTTGCCCTGCAGACGCCAGCCGGACGGATATCCAGACCCACATTCCGATGTCCTGGTTGCTGGAACAGTTTTCAACATTGAAATGCAGGCACCTGCTCATTATACTGGATTGCTGTTTCGCGGGATCCATCCAGTGGGCAACGAGGTTCCGGGCCACTTACGACACCTTCGTCAAGAAAATATTCCGGGAGAAGTTCGACCGGTATGTAAGCGACCAGGCCTGGCAGATCCTCACTTCTTCGGCTTACGACGAAAAGGCGGTGGACGAATTGCTTAACCTTGGCGCGCGCGACAGCATCGTAACCGGCTCCAATTCGCCTTTTGCCAGGGTGTTGATCGAGGCGCTCAGCCCGATGGACCCCATTTCCCCGCTTTATTCCGAAGGTATCATTACCACGCTCAGGCTGTATGAATATATCGACACGCACCTCGATCAGCTTCTGCAGAGCGCCAACATCGGGCATACCCAATCGCCGATGTATATCTCGATGGCAGAGCATAAAAAAGGCCAGTTCATTTTCCTGACGCCCGCCCCGGGGCAGGATTTTGTCGGGCAATTAGCACCGCGGGAATTCAAGAATCCCTATAAAGGGCTGTTCAGTTATACCGCTGAAGACAGTTTCCTTTACTTCGGGCGGAAGCGTACGATCCAACGGCTTTTTCAGCTCGTCAGCGATCCCAAACGCAAGTCGGTATTGCTCAGCGGCGCATCGGGCGTTGGCAAAACTTCGATGGTGCAGGCAGGATTGCTGCCCCTGATGCAGCAAACGCACCCCAACCCTCCACTGATTTTCCGGCCGGGCTCGGTGAAAGACGATCCGGAAATACTGGCCAAGTTACTGTCGACGGCGAAGCAATACACCGCTCCATATGTACTCTTCGTGGATCAATGCGAGGAACTGGTAACCATTTGCACCGGAAGGGAACAGGCGGCGATCGAAGATTTTATCGGTCAGGTATTCGAGGATATGTACGCAACGATCATCTTTTCGGTTCGCAGCGACCTGGAAGCATCTTTGTCGGATCTCAAATTTTATCGCGCAGCGGCTCGCAACCGGGTAATCCTGCAACCTATTCTGCGGCAGGACATTAAAGAAATTATTCTGCAACCGGCGGCGCAGTGCATGGTGCAGTTCGTGTCGAATGGAGGAACGCCGGAAGACAATGAGATATTTATCAATGGTATTATTGATGAAGCAGCCAACTCCCATGGGAGCCTGCCCTTACTTTCGTTTACGCTGCAGCAGTGGTTTGAAAAAAGTGTGGCGGAAAATGATGCGACATGGGTGCTGCATGAAAGAGAATATTTGGAACTGGGTGGCATCAACGGCGCATTGAGCAATATGATGGACCGCTATTACCAACATCTTTCCACCGACCTGGAAATTGCCACGCTGAAGAACCTCCTGCTGCGGATGACGGCCGTCACCAACGAAGTGGATCTTTCCAGAAAAAAAATCTACCTCGACGAGCTGCAATTCCGCCATCCTGCTCAAACAAAAACTGTCCGCAAAATACTGAGTGATCTCGCCACGCATAAAATCATTTTCACCAATACAGAAATCCACGGCGTTGCGCCCGGAGATGGAGCAGACACCACACCTGGGCTGGAGCGCATTTATTTCGAGCCTGCGCACGACTCCCTCGTTAATGCATGGCCGCAGATGCGGAAATGGCTGAAAGAAGAAGGCGCCCGCAGCATCGAGATCCGCGAACAGCTTATCGACGCCATCCGGAAATGGAAGGAAAACCCGCAGGATACCGGCTTACTGTGGAACGACCGCCCGGAGCTCAGGCATCTTAGGCAACAGTTCGAAAACATCCCGGCTATCAATATCCCGCTCCGCGATGCGCCGGCCAGCGTTCTGAATATGCTAAGCTTCGGCAGATACCCTCCCATCGCCGAAAAGCCGGATCATAATTTCACGCAGGATGAAGCCGGTTTTATCGGGCATTCGATTCATAAAGTCCGCAGGGCGAAAGGGAGGGTGCACCTATTGGTGACGGGAATCGTAATGCTGGTCGGTGTTGCGATATTTTATCTGCAGAAGCTGGTGGCGGAAGAAAAGCTTTCCAACGCCCGCCTGCTCACGACCGTGGCTACGCACATTTCTTCCAACCAGAATAACAAGGCGATGGAGCATCTCAGTTTCGCCTGGAAAATGCTCCCTTCCAGCGATTCCCTGTTGAGGGCGTCTATCCTGCAAACCTGGCGAAAGCGGTCGGTCAACCCTTATTATTTTCTGCATGAAGTGATAGACAGCCTGGTTTACCCGGGATTTGACTTTGCGCGCAATTACCCGATCAGGAACGATACAGGCGCCGTTACCGGCGTCCACATCCTGACCGACACCGTAATTGTCACGATTAATTTTCTTGACTGGAAAATAGATACTTCCCGGATTCCCATACCATTCTACCGGCATGGCGATAACCGCGAAAGATCTATCTATTATGCACCAAAGCAAAATCGTTTTATTGGGGTATACGAAGGCGACTCTTCTGTTCATTTGTTCCAGCCGCGCGGGAATGTGCAAACCCTGAAGTTACCTGCCGCCAATGGAGATGAAGCAATGCAGTTTGCGATGGATATGCAACTCGCAGTTCACATTAGCAAAAATGTTGTACGCATTTTAGATTTAAAAGATGGCGGAACTCGTGTACTACCATTAACAAATCCTGATATTGCACTTTTGTCGGCCGATAGAAATTACATTTTCCTGGTAAAGCAACAACGTTTAAGCGTTCTTGATTTCAACGGCACGGTACTTCACAGCGTACAGTTACAAGGCCCCGCTTTCCGACCAGCCGAAGTAACTTCTGCAAACTTCCACCCACATGCTTCCGCCGTCACATTATCGTCTGCAACTTCCGGATGGAACCAACGTATTTATAACAAGTCGGGCAAACTTATTTTCAATCGCGGGACAAGCAAAATGATCCGGTACCGGAAAGATCATTTCCTGGTGTTTGATGAAAAATATTCGTTTGAAAAAATTGATTTCAGCGGAAAAAACACCGGGAAGATTTTCGCAAGAATGGAAACAGACAATGCATATAGTCTTGGCAGAATAAAGGATACCACTTACCTGTTTGACGAGCAAGATCAGAAAATTACCCCTTTACCTTTCTTCGATTATAATGGCTTGATAAATCATCATAACCTCCGGGCATCTTTGTATCTGGCTAACAGTCATTTGATTCTCCTAAAAGATAGATTCAGGGGAAACTCAAATGACACCGTTTTTCTTGTCACATTAAATTCCCGTTACCCGATCCCACTTACTACAGATTTTGATACATTCTATCCCTTTACTTCGGGCCATAAAAATTACCTGGTCGCCATCGACGCGAACAAAGCGGTATTGAAAGTTAAAGTATGGGACCTGCATCATGTGCTGTCTATGGCGAACGGAAGAAAGCTCCATGTAATCCCCGAACAGATCATGCGTTACTGGGACACCTGTCACGCCTGGACGAGGTCCATGTTACCGTAATGGCGCCTGCACCATGCCCGCCCCGAAATCTTCGATATTATAGCGATGGATGCCGTTGATTTCGGCGTTGTATATAAGATTGGTTTTCAATTGCTCTGCGGTAAACCTGCGCATCTCCTTCATTTTTTGTACCCATAAAGCCGCCACGCCCGCCACGTGCGGCGTGGCCATGCTGGTGCCGCTGAGTTCCGTGAGGCCGTTCTGCAGGTCGGCGGAGAGGATATCCACACCGGGCGCACTGAGGCTGGGGCCCACATTCGAAAAAGACGCCAGTTCCCAGCCGTCGCCCCGCTGGCCGAGGGCGCCCACGGAAACGAATCCTTCCGAAACCGCCGGCGGCGATACCGATATTTTGTAATGCGGATGATCGCTTTCGTTCCCCGATGCGGCGAACAGCAGCGCGGGCTCGTTCACGCCGGCCAGGGCCGAAGTTTTAACCAGTTCAGCGATATCCTCGAACAGCAACACATTCTTCCGGTAACCTTCCAATGCGATAGAAGTAGCCGCTTCCACTTTCCAGTTGTCGGCCACCAACTCTGCCACGTACCCTGGGAAGTCGATCCCCAGCGACATGCAGATCACATTGGCGCCTTTGCCCAGCGCCCAGTTGATGGCTTTCACGATAGAGCCGCTGTCGCCCCCGTTACGCCCGATCACCTTGGCGATGAGCGCCTGCGAAATCCCCGGCGCCACGGCGATGCGGGTTCCGAACGTATCTTTCCCGAAAATGGTGCCGGCCACATGCGTCCCATGCCCGTCGATATCGCCATTGCCGTCGTTGGTAAAATCTTCTTCTATGATGTCGATCCCATTAAAGCAGGGATGCGCCCGGTGAATGCCCGTGTCCAGTACGGCAACTTTCACATCTTTCCCTGTAAACGTCGATTTATCCGCCCCCACTGCCTGAATGCCCCAGGCGATGCCGCCCGTGGTTCCCTCTTTCTTCTTCTTATCTTTCGGCGTTATCAGCCGCAGCGGCATCACCGGCGTGACGGATAAAACCTCCGGGTTGTCTTTCCTCAACCTTTCCGCCTTTCCCGGATCGAGCTTTTCGAAGGAAACGTTGACGGAGGAAGGCTCGATGCTTTCGATGGATTTGAAACCTGGCTGGCCATCAGCCGGAGCGGCGCCGAAGATGGAACGGGTGCGGGGTACATTAACCGCCTTCTTCGCGCTGAGAACGATGTAAGATTCAGGCATATGGGGTAAATTTATAAATTATATAAAATCAAGGGAAAAGGAGCGGATTCACGATACCTAAATATACGGTAAATTCCCCGTCACCGAAAAAACCTCCCACGATGCGGCATAAAAAAAACGTACCGCGGCAAAGGCCACGGCACGCACTCCATTATATATATCGATCGGGTGAGAAAATACCTATTTGGTCATTTTGAAAAGTCCCATCACGGCTTTCCCCTGCACTTTCGCGCCTTTGGTTCCTTTGGCGGTGGCGAGGTCCACTTTGTACATGTGGATGCCTTCACCGTTCTGCACCTGCAGGTACGCTACGGTTTTATCCACAACACAACCGTATTGGAGGCTACCGCCGGTGTGCAGGGGCACGCCGGCTACATCGGTGATGGTTTTGGTGCTGAAATCGATGATGGCCAGGCGGCAATCGCGGTTGGTCCATTTATCGCCGGCAACGTGATCTTTGAAGCTGAAAATCTGCGCCAGGGCTTTACCGCCGCCGATGTATTTCATCGCGCAGAGTTTGTAGCCGCCCGTGGCGGTTTCTATGTTGAAGAAATAATCCTTGTCGAAATCGGTCGTCCCGTTTTTGATGCGCAGGATGCCGGAAGGTTTGGAGGAAGGCACGTTGCCCGCGGCGATGGCGCCGGCTGCCGAATAGGTGTACACGTCGCCACTTTCCGTAATGGCCAGTACGTCGTTGCTGGCGTATCGGCCCAGGGTGCCGGTGCGGTCATCCTTGATCACTTTTTCCAGTTTCAGTTCAGGATAGGAATAGATGGCGAGATACGCGGAATCAGCATATTCCGTATCGAAGCTGGAATTCCTGATCTGGAAGAAAGGCGCGAACACTTTGTTGCCTACCAGTCTTACATCATTAAAATATGCCCATTCCTTGCCATTGTTGGCGGCTTCGAATACGTTGATTTTGGCTTGCTTGTCCACCCGCATGTTGGACGCATTGATCTCGTAGAACGTGGCTTCAGCGGAGCCATCCCGGGGCACGAACATGCCGAACAGGCGGTTTTCGTCTACCACGCCGCGCGCATGCAGGCGCAGGATGGAGAATTCGCCGTTCTTTTTGGTCAGGATGCCTTTATCGTTCAAAGCATAACCCGGAACGATGTTGGTGCCCTGGTAAGTGATGCTCAGCAGGGTTTTGCCCACCACTTCATACATACGGTAGCTTTTTTGTTCGATGCCCTGGCCAACGGGAGTGATGAGGCCGGTCATCAGGTCCTTGCTCTGCAGCACGTAGTCGGTGGCTTCGGAAGCACTGCCTTCCGCCGTAACGGCGATTACGAATGTGCTGTTGTCTTCGTTAACAAGATCATCCGGGTTCACTTCTTTCTTGTCGCTGGAACAGGAAGATGCGGAAACGATCATGGCGGCGGCTAAGGCCGGCATCCAGAATTGTACTTTTCTCATGTTTTTATAGTTCTATATGTTTGATTAATATTTGCTGAGGAAGTAGCGCAGCTTTACGTAGAAAGCACGGCCGGGCTTTTGCAGCATAAAGTTGTCGTACAGCCGCTCATCGGTCAGATTGCGGCATTCGAGCGATACATTATACTTCCCGTTTTGTAAAACATAGGTAGCCGAAATATCGTGCGACAACTGTTTGGGGATATCGTTCTTCTCCCAGCTATAGCCAAACCCAGGCCATTTCAGGTAATATGCATGTACATAATTAAGGTGGTAATTCAGGGCGAGGCGCGCATGCGAGAAACCTACTTTTTTGAATTTAACACCAAGATCCAGGTTACCGAACAGGTATGGGATATTAGGTATCTGGTCTTTGTAAATCGGGCTTATTTCATTGCTGCTTTCCCTTTCATGCCGGGTGGTATTGATCAGGTGCTGATAAGTAGCGTTCATGGCGGCGGTGAAAAAATCGCTGTAAGCATATTTTACATCTGCATCACCTCCCAACATCCGCACATCCCGAAGGTTTACGATCTGGACACGGGTATCGCTGGCATCCATGCGGATAAAATCTTTCGCGCCGCGGAAGAGCGCCGTGCCTTCCATCACCAGCCGGTGCTGCTCCCCGAACTTGCGGGAGTAAACCGCACCCAGGTTAAGGTTGTCACTGCTTTCGGGGAGCAGGTTGATGTTTGCGATAACATTCGCACCGTCTCCGAACATCTCCTCGCCTTCCGGCAGGCGGTAAGTTTTCTCGTACGAAAATTTCAATTGCAGGTTGCTGAACAGGAAATAGGAAGTCGCAAGTCCATATCCCGTTGCGGAAAAAGCGTTATCGACCGGCACATAGCGTGGATTCGTGTAGATATCCACTTTCTGCGTGCTTTCCCCGTTCACGATATATTGCTTGGCAAATACGGAAGTCGACCACTTGTCGTTGTAATCATATTTATACCCGAGGCCGATTACCGATTTACGAAGTTTCTTCGGCTGTTGATTTGCCAGATCATTGGGCTTTAGCGGATCGCGGCCCTGGCGGTCAAAGCTCGAAAATGTAAAGTTAATGCCCGCGGAGTGCCCTTGGCCTATGTTATAACTGAGGCTGGATTTGGCGATCGCCAGGTTATTGGAGAATTTGTAGAGGCTTCTGCCGTTTTCCGCACCGGGAACGTATTGTCCATCTTTGTTGAAAGTATTGTCTATGCATTCGCCTGCCCAGTTATATACGCGGTTAACCGTATCCACGTCCTGCGTACTGCCGAAGTTGTAGCTGCCATAGAGGTTGAAGTCAAGGCCTTTGATAAACAAGTCGCTCTTCTTATACTTCAATGTCGGCATGATGGTCGTGCTTTGCTGATTCCAACCTCCATATACCCGCGACATTTGCGCCGCCGTTTGTATCTGCCGGTCGTTTTGGGAAAGAATGATGCCGAGCAGCAACCTGTCTGCATACTTTTTTCCCGTCACGCCGAGTTCCACCTGTGCGGTTTCGGATTTGTACCGGTCATGAAACCGGCGCAGCCTGCGCTCGGGGCCTACTTCGTGGGTAACCAGATCCGTAACCGGTGTATGCACCCAATAATTGTTATCTGAATAATTCTGGAAGAAGTTCCCCTGCACGGTAAGCCCCGTTTTCTCATCGGTATACCCCGCGCTCACGGCGCTGCGGTGGGTGTTGAAGGAACCGTAGGAATAGGAAACATCCAGGTAGCGCCGCGTTTTGACATTGGTAACGATGTTCACGGCCCCGCCCAGCGCATCGGCGCCCAGCCAGATGGGCACAACGCCTTTATATACTTCGATGCGGTCGGCGAGGTTGATGGGGATATTATTCAGGGAGAGGGAAGAACCGAAATTATCCATGGGCACGCCATCCAGGAAGAACTTCACCTGCCTGCCGGAAAACCCGTTGAGCGAGAAGTTGAATCCCGAACCGAGGCCGCCCTCTTCCCGGACCCGCACGCCGGCCGTTTTGCCGAGTACCTGGTTGAGATCCTGCGAGCTGTTGTGAAGCGGCTTCGCGTCGATGGAAGTAACGGCATAGGATTGGCGGTTCACTTGCTGGCTGGCCGTCAACCCGGTTACATTCACTTCTTTCACCTGCGCCGCTTTGCGGAACAGCACAACGTCCAGCGTAGCTTTTTCGCCGGCCTGCAGGGTCATGGTTTTAACGATCCGGGAAAAGCCCACGGCGGAAAATTCGATGGTAAGGGTGCCGGGCTTGATGTTACCGAGCAGGTAGACGCCCTGGTGGCTGGCGGAAGCCCCCTGCCGGGAGCCTCCCACTCTTATGGACGTGCCCGGTACGGGAGCGCCTTCATTGTCTTTTACCGTTCCCGAAAGTGAGGCTGGTTGCTGCGCCCACAGGGTGAAAACGGACAGGCATAGCAAACCCGTTAACAATATTTGCTTATATTGCATCGCTTGAAATTTGAACGATTGAAAGCTCCACCCACAAGGTGGATAGCCGTACAGTTGGCGCTGTGCGGCTTTTTTTATGCTTAATTGGCGGGGGCAAAGGTGCGTAAGGAAAACTTTAACATATGATCGGATTCGGAAAAGTATTTGCGCGATGCGGAAAACCGTCGTTCGCCAATCCACTCACAAGATGTTATAGCTCCGCACCCCCAAAATGCGCAAGCCCCGCAAATCGATGCGAGGCCTGCTTTTCCGGAGGTTTTTCATGCTTATTATTTCCAACCGCCGCCCAGCGCGCGATACACGCCCACAAGGGCCTGCATCTGCTGCAATTGGGTTTCGATCAGCTCGAATTTCGATTCCAGCGCGTCGCGCTGCGTCAGGAGCACTTCCATGTAATCCGCACGGGCGGAGGCAAAAAGGCTGTTAGAGATGTCGATGGATTGCGTGAGCGCATCCACCTGCCTGACCTGCAACGCACTCCGCTTATCCAGGTTGCCGATCTTCGACAACTGGTTCACCACTTCCACATACGCATTCAGGATCGTCCGCTCGTATTCGTACACCGACTGGATCTGCTTCGCGTTCGCATTGTAATACGCGGCCTTGATGGCGTTCCGGTTCACGAGCGGCGCCACGAGGTCGCCGGCGAGTGAATACAACAGTGATTCCGGTGTTTTGACGAGGTACGATGGATTGAAAGCCCTGTACCCCACGCCCGCCGTAATGCCAAGTGAAGGGTAAAACTGCGCGCGGGCGGATTTCACATCCAGCTTCGCGGCAGCCAGGTTCAATTCCGCCTGCCGGATGTCGGGCCGGTTAGCCAGCAGGTCTGCAGGAATGCCGGCGCTGACTTTCGCCGCAGCGCTGCCGAACGCCTGATCGTTCCGGCGGATCGGTTGCGGATAGCGGCCTGCCAGGAAATTGATCTTGTTTTCGGTTTCGGTGATGCGCTGCAGGATGTCGAAACGAAGGCTTTGCGTCCGCAGCACTTCCGCTTCAAACTTCCGTACCGCCAGCTCCGTGACGCGCGTGGCTTCTTTCTGCAATTTCACCACGTCCAGCGCGTTCGTCTGGATGGCGATATTCTGGTCCACGATCTCCAGCTGCCTGTCGAGTGCGAGCAGTTCGTAATACGAGGCGGCGATCTCGGCGATGAGGTTGGTCACCACGAAATTCCGTCCTTCCACGGTAGCCAGGTACCGCGCGGCGGCGGAGTTCTTCGCGTTGCGCAGCTTGTGCCAGATATCGACTTCCCAACTGGCGAACGCTCCCACGAGGAAGTCGCCCAGCGGTTCGGGCATTTCTTTTCCTTCTTTGATCTCGGTATTGGCATCATTGGCGCCCTGGCTGGTGTAGCGGCCAACTTTTTCAACACCCGCGCCCGCGCGGAGCCCTACGGAAGGCAGGTACTCGCCTTTCCGGGCGCGCACTTCGTTCCGGGAAATTTCGATTTCCTGCAGCACGATGTTCAGCTCCTGGTTCCGCTGCAACGCGGTATCGATGAGCGATGCCAGGTCGGCGTCGCCGAAAAATCCCTTCCAGGCAACGGGAGCCGTACTTGCGCCGGAAGCCCCGCTGAATGCGGCTGGCACGTTTCTATCCGCCTCTTTGCCCGTTACCGCAGGGATCCTGCATGCCGTGTAAGCCAGGCAGGCCCCGCTGAGCGCGATGTATGTAAAATATCGACGTTTAAACATTGTGTTCTAATTCTTCTGTTAATGGATTTTCTTCTTCGTCGCGGATGAGCTTTCGTTTTTCCGCGATGCGCCCGAAGATGTAATACAGGCCGGGGATAACGAGCACCCCGCCCAGGGTCCCCAGGATCATGCCGCCGGCCGAAGCCGCGCCGATGGTCCGGTTGCCGATGGCGCCGGGGCCCGTGGCAAACACCAGTGGGATCAGCCCCGCGATAAACGCCAGCGATGTCATGAGGATCGGGCGGAAACGCACCCTCGCCCCTTCGATCGCCGCTTCCAGCACAGGCATGCCCGACCGGTGCTTCTGTACGGCAAACTCCACGATCAGCACCGCGTTCTTGCCCAGCAAGCCCACGAGCATCACCAGCCCCACCTGCGCGTAAATATCGTTGGCCAGCCCCATCGCCTTCACCAGCAAAAAAGCGCCGAACACGCCCGCAGGCAACGACAGCACCACCGCCAACGGAAGTATAAAGCTCTCATATTGCGCCGCCAAAATCAGGTACACGAAGGCCAGCACGATGAGGAAAATGTACAAAGCCTCGTTGCCGCGCTCCGATTCATCTTTCGACAACCCTTCCCAATCGATATCATACCCGCGCGGCAACGTCTGCGCCGCCACCTGCCGGATCGCCTCGATGGCCTCGCCGCTGCTATACCCCGCAGCAGGCTCGCCGCGGATCGCGGATGATGTGTACATATTGTACCGCGTGATCTCGTTCAGGCCATGCGTTTTCCGGATCGACATGAACGCCGAATACGGCACCATCTCGTCTCGGTCGTTCTTTACATACAATTTCATCAGGTCGTCGGGCAGCGCGCGGTATTCGGGCGAAGCCTGCACGTATACTTTCAAGGCCGTACCGAAGCGGACAAACCCCAGTTCGTACGTACTCCCGATCAAAATCGACAGGTTATCCATGGCCTTGCCGATGGAAACACCCTTCTGCATGGCGGCTTTGTTGTCGATCTGGAGCTCGTACTGCGGGTAGTTGGCGCTGAAGAACGTGAACAGCCCCGTCAGCTCTTTCCGCTTCCCGAGGGCAGCCATGAAATCGTCGTTCACTTTTTCCAGTTCCTTGTAATCGTCGTTGTTGGTCTTATCAAGCAGGCGAAGTGCAAATCCACCCGCGGCGCCGTAGCCCGGCACAGCCGGCGGACCGAAAAACTCGATCGTGGCGCCGGGTATCTCGTGGGCTTTCTCTTCCAGCTCCTCGATGATCTCCGTCACGTTGTGCTTGCGCTCCGACCAGTCTTTCAGGTTGATCAGGCAGGTACCGGCGTTGGAACCGCGGCCTTCCGTCAACACTTCATACCCCGCCAAAGCCGATACGGAACGGATCCCGTCCACTTTTTCGGCGATCTCCTGCAACTTCCGCGCGATCTCGTTGGTACGCTCCAGCGTGGAGCCGGGAGGCGTCTGGATGATGGCGTAGATCATGCCCTGGTCTTCATTTGGGATAAAACCTGTCGGCAGGTTCTTCGAAATACCGAAAATGCCCACGCCGCAACCGATGAGCACGGCCCAGGTGATCACTCTGCGGTTGACGATCAGGAGCAAAAGTTTTTCGTACCGCCCGGTCAGCTTGCCGAAAGCGCGGTTGAAACCGTCGATGAACTTATCGATGGGATTTTTCTTCTTGGGTTTGCCATGATTATTTTTCAGGATCATGGCGCACAGCACCGGCGTAAGTGTCAGCGCCACCACACCCGACAATACGATGGAAGTGGCCATGGTCACGGCGAACTGCCGGTAAAAGATCCCCACCGGCCCCGACATGAACGCCACCGGGATAAACACCGCCGCCATCACAAACGTGATCGCCACAATGGCGCCGCTGATCTCGTGCACCACTTTCACCGTGGCCGCGTAGGGCGACAAATTCTCCTCTTCCATCTTTGCATGCACCGCTTCTATCACCACGATCGCATTATCCACCACGATCCCGATCGCCAACACCAAGGCGAACAATGTGATGAGGTTGATCGTCAACCCGAACAGCTGCATAAAGAAAAACGCGCCCACCAGCGAAACTGGCACGGCCAGCGTGGGGATGAGCGTAGAACGCCAGTCGCCCAGGAAGATGAACACCACGATCGCCACGAGGATGAACGCCTCGCCCAGCGTGTGTATCACTTTTTCGATGGATGCGTCCAGGAAGCTTGATACGTCGTAGCTGATTTCATAATCCATT
>NZ_CALNBI010000499.1 GCF_937874145.1 uncultured Chitinophaga sp.
CGCGCCCACGGGAATGCACAGCAGCAGGCTTCCCAGCGCGGCTTCGCTCAGCCGGAGGTGTTCCTGGATGGCGGGGATGCGGGATGCCCAGGAGGCGAAACAGAGACCGTTCAGAAAGAAAAAAGCCGCGACGGAAAGCCGGGCTTTTTGTTTATCGATAGCTATCATTTGCAGAAAGACTGGATACTTTGCCGGTACTCCTCCGTCAGTTTCGCGATGATGGTGGCCACAGGCTCGATGCCGTCCACCATTTCCACGCTCTGACCCGCGCTCCACAGTTGGTTATAGTAATTGGGTTTCGTTGCTTTCTCCAGCATTTTCATGCCTTTGAGCTGCACCATCATTTTGAAATACTTTTTGGTGCGCGGGTTGCGCGACAGCCATTTCTCCCAGTTGCTTTGCTTGTAGCCGAGCTTCTGGGCGGCGGGCGTATTGATGATGTTGCAGGGCGTGCCGGAAAGGCGTTCGGTGAGCACGATATCTTCCATGCCATGGTCCACGATGGCTTGCTTGTATTCGTCGCTCACGTTGGCTTCCGGGCTGGCGATGAAGCGCGTGCCGATGGAAACGCCGTCGGCCCCGAGCACCATGGCGCTGGCCATTTGCACGCCGGAAGCGATGCCGCCTGCGGCTACCACGGGCATATCCGGGAAAGCTTTGCGCAGTGCGGGAATGAGGACGTGCATGGGGTATGGGCCGGCATGGCCGCCTGCGCCGGCGGTAACGGCGATGAACCCGTCGGCTCCCATCTGTTTCGCTTTGGCGGCGTGTTCGAGATTGGTGATGTCGCAAAAGACTTTGGCGCCGTACGAATGGGCGGCGTCGATGACTTCGCGGGGATTGCCGAGGGAGGTGATGTAAAACGGAACTTTGGCCGCCACGCAGGCGTCCAGGTGCTTTTTATAGAGCGGGTTCGTTTTCTGTACGATGAGGTTTACGCCGTATATGCCGCCGGGATGGGCGTCTCGGACGGCGTTGAGCCTTTCCAGCAGGGCATGCAGCTCGCCTTCCTTCCTGAAGTTGAGGGAAGGGAAGGTGCCCGCGATGCCGCTTTTGATGGCGGCGCTCATCATGGCCTCGTTGCTGACGAGGAACATGGGAGCCATGATCACGGGGTGTTGGATGCCCAGCAGTGTTGTGATGGGATGGTTCATGTCAGGGATGGTTTCGCATGGGTTTGCAATTGGCGCGCCACGTATTTGCCCAGGATGTCGAATTCCAGGTTAACGGGGTCGCCGGGTTTCAGATGCCGGATATTGGTGTGCTCGTAAGTATATGGTATGATGGCCACGGAAAATGCGTCGCCGGTGATATCGAATACCGTGAGGCTGACGCCGTTGAGGCAGATGGATCCTTTTTCGACGATGAGCGGGGCGAAGGCGGGGTCGAAGCGGAAGCGGAATACCCAGCTGCCGTCTTGCGGTTCCACGGACGTGCAGGTGCCGGTACCGTCGACATGCCCCTGAACGATGTGGCCGTCGATGCGGCTGTTGAATACCATGGCTCTTTCGAGGTTGACGGTATCGCCGGGGCGGAGGTTTCCGATATTTGTTTTCTGCAGGGTTTCCGCCACGGCCACGGTGGTGAAGCGGTCAGCCTCCACTGCGGTGACGGTGAGGCATACGCCGTTGTGGGATACGCTCTGGTCGATCTTCAGTTCCTGCGCCAGGGGGGTGCTGATGGTCAGCTCCAGGTTGCCGCCCCCGGGCGTTGCGGTGGCTACAATGCCCGTCGTTTCAATAATGCCGGTAAACATAATGCACAAATTTAATGGAGAAATGGCGGGGGAAGAAATGACGAATATATTTTGCAAATAAAAAAGATCTGCTTATCTTTGCCGTCCATAATAAAATACTGTAAAACAGAATAAAGGAAAAATATGTTAATCATCGATTCCAAAGATTGCGAAAACATCGACAAAGCGCTCAAAAAGTACAAGAAGAAATTTGAGAAAGCGAAAATTCTGCTGCAGCTGAGAGAGCGTCAGTCGTTTACCAAGCCGTCTATCCGCCGCCGCACCCAGGTGCTGAAGGCTGTATACAAACAGCAGGTAGCAACCGGCAAGTTCGATTAATAATTCGAAGCGAATTCTTTTTTATACACGAAATTGATGATTGTAAAGAATAAACTATCTTTACAATCATCAATTTTTTTGTGTTGGATCAAGTGCACCTTCCCCCTTTGGCGCAGGATTTTCTCGCCTACCTCTCTTTAGAAAAGCGGTATTCGCCGCATACGGTGCAATCCTATTCCCTCGATCTTTCCCAGTTTTTTCAATACATACAGGAGCAATATGGCGGCATCGCGCTGGAAAGCGTGAAGGCGGCGCATGTGCAGTCGTGGCTGGACCTCGGGCTGGAAGGCCATAAAAAGGCGGAAGATGCCCATAAGCGCACGCAGCCGCCGGCGTCGGCGGTTACCATCCGGAGGAAGATGTCGGCCCTCAAATCCTTCTTTAAATACGCGCTCCGCAAAGGTGCGGTGAAGCAGAGCCCCATGGCCCGGGTTTCCGGTCCTAAACTGCCGGGGCGGCTGCCTGTGTTTGTGGATGAGCATGTCATGGAAAAAGTGGAAGCCAACCAGGCAGGGGAGGAGATGCCGCTGTTCAGCGATGGTTTCGCGGGCGCCACGCAGCGTATGATCCTGCGGTTATTGTACCATGCGGGCATCCGGCGTGCGGAGCTCACGGGGCTGCGGGATGGCAGCATTGATTTTTCGAACGGGCATATGAAAGTGCTCGGGAAGGGGAACAAGGAGCGCATTATTCCGCTGGGAACGACGGTGCTGCAGGAATTGCGGGAATACATCGCCCTGCGCGATGCGGAGTTCCCCGGGTATGGTGGCGAAGCGTTGCTGGTAACGGTGCACGGGAAGGCGGTACAGGCCTGGGATGTGTACCGGACGGTGCGGAGGGCGCTGGCGCAGGTAACGACGCTGAAGAAGCGTAGCCCGCACGTGTTGCGGCATACGTTTGCGACGCATTTGATGAACAACGGTGCGGATATCAATGCGGTGAAGGAATTGCTGGGGCATGCGAGCCTTGCGTCGACGCAGGTGTATACGCATAATACGATCGAAAAGCTGCGCCGGGTGCATGAGCAGGCGCACCCGAGAGGATAGGTATCAATGATTATGTTGACAGGATTATGCACTAATTAAAAGCAGGCGGGAGGATGACGGGCGTCATGGCTGAAGGGATGAAAAGTGGGTAACATTACATAGTGATTCGAAAGAAAGTCATTTTAACAAAATTTTTAAGCGTGTGATCATTGATTTGAGTGTGAAGTTTCAGTATATTAGTAATACAGTTCTTTACATAAAAAATGCGCCTATGATGGATGACTACTAATTTGAAATCAGATTGTTAAATGTAAAATTTTAGTGCTATGAATGTTCAAATTCAAACTGTGCGTTTTGATGCTGACGCCAAATTAATTGATCATGTGAATAAAAGAATCCAGAAGCTTTCCACCTTTTATGACAAGATTGTACAAGTAGAGATTTTCCTGAAGTTAGATCAGTTAGCCCACCAGGTTAAGGATAAGATTGCGGAGATCCGCGTGAATGTACCCCGCCATAGTTTCTTTGTAAAGCATGAGAGCAAATCCTTCGAAGAGTCCTTTGATCTTGCGTTTGACAGCCTTGTTAACCAGATAAAGCGTAAGAAAGAGAAGAATTTACATTAAAATCTCAAAAATATTTTGGAAATAATAATCTCTTTACTACCTTTGCCATCCCGATTCAAAAAGGGATCGGCGAAGGTAGTAAAGTTCTTTGCTGTAGGGCATTTTAGCCGATTGAAGGTGAGTTGAAAGAAATGTTGGGTAAGTGAAAAAAAATATTTGTTTTAATAAAATTTTCACCCTTATTTTGCACTCCCTTTTAGCAGGAATGTTAAACTTTTTCTTGACAAAAGAATGCCAGCATAGCTCAGTTGGCCAGAGCTACTGATTTGTAATCAGTGGGTCGGGGGTTCGAATCCCTCTGCTGGCTCGGAAGAGCTACGGGCTGTAAAAGTTCGGGTGATTTTATAAATAGTTGGGCAGGTTCCAGAGCGGCCAAATGGGGCGGACTGTAAATCCGCTGTCT
>NZ_CALNBI010000500.1 GCF_937874145.1 uncultured Chitinophaga sp.
AAGGCCGACGGCGCCTTCAGCCGCAAAACCGAGATATACGACTCCACCATCGGCTGGCGGTTCACCAATAAGAAGCTCGCCGACGTCTACTACCCGTTTTCCATGGGCGAAACCGCCGAAAACGTAGCCCGGGAATGGAAAATCTCCCGGGAAGACCAGGACCAATTCGCCTTCGGGTCTCAATCCAAATACAAACAAGCCCTCCGGTCAGGCATCTGGCAACAGGAGATCGTTCCCGTGGAGATTACGCCGAACAAACAGGATAAAGTGGTATTCTCGGCCGACGAGCACCCCCGCGAAACGAGCCTCCAGAAGCTGGCGGACCTCCGTCCGGCATTTGCCAAAGACGGCACCGTGACGGCCGGCAACTCCTCCGGCATCAACGACGGCGCCTCCGCCGTGCTGATCGTCTCCGAAACCGCGCTCAAACGCTTCAACCTCACGCCCATGGCCATGGTCCGCGGGATGGGCGTGGCAGGGGTAGACCCCGCCATCATGGGTATCGGGCCGGTGCCCGCCACCGTCAAGGCCCTGCAGCGCAGTGGCATCCGTACGGCTGACCTGGATGTTATCGAGCTCAACGAGGCCTTCGCTTCGCAGTCGCTCGCCTGCATCCGCGAACTGAAACTGGACCCCTCGAAGATCAATCCCAACGGCGGCTCCATCGCCATCGGCCACCCGCTGGGCTGCAGCGGAGCCCGCATCACCACCACGCTCCTGCACGAAATGAAGCGCCGCGAAGGCGTGAAATACGGGCTGGCCACGATGTGCGTGGGCGTGGGGCAGGGTGCGGCCATCGTTTATGAAAAAGTCTGATCCCGGTTTCCGGGATTCCCAATAGCCGGTCCTGCCGGTAATCCTATCCGGCAGGGCCCTTACCAATACCATGAACAGGTCTAATTACGCGCTTGGCTACGCCATGGCCCTGGTGGGCGCCATGATGTTCAGCGCCAAAGCTATCTACGTCAAACTCATCTACCGGACGGAAGCCATAGACGCCATTTCCATGCTGGCGCTGCGGATGGCTTTTGCGCTCCCGTTCTACATCGTCACCGCCATCGTCCTCTACCGCCGTGCCGGCAACGTCAAACTGACCCCGAAGCAATGGTGCTGGGTGGCAGGGCTGGGCCTCCTGGGGTATTACATCAGCAGCCTCCTCGATTTCCTGGGCCTGGCCTATATTTCGGCGGGGCTGGAGCGGCTGATCCTGTTCCTCTACCCAACGTTCGCGCTGCTAATCGGCGCGGTGGCGTTTAAAAGAAAGGTCACCCGGACGCAGTTCATCGCCCTGGCGATCGCTTATGCCGGGATGCTGGTGGTGTTTGTGGGCGATATCCGGCAGGAATGGAGCCCGGGAGTCATCACGGGTTGCCTGCTGGTGCTGGGCTGCGCGGTGACGTATGCCTTTTACATCGTGGGCGGCGGGGAGATCATCCCGAAAGTGGGGTCGATGAAGTTTACGGCTTATGCGCTGTGCTTCGCGTCGCTGGGGATTTTTGCGCAGTACTTCGTGACCCACGGCGCGGAAGTGCGCCATTTCAGCGGGGAAACCTACTGGCTGTGCTTCCAGATGGCGATCGTTTCGACTGTCATTCCCACCTTCCTGACCAGCGAAGGCATCCGCAAGATCGGGTCGGGGAATACGGCGATCGTGACCAGCATCGGGCCTGTGGCTACCATTGTACAGGCGTATATTTTCCTGGGAGAGCCGATCACCTGGGAGCAGCTGGCGGGAACGGCGCTCGTGCTCACGGGGGTGTTGATGATCGGGAAGGGGAAATAAAAAAAACGAGCGGTAGACTTGCATCTTACCGCCCGTTCATGGCAAGCAAAAAAAGGGCATTACAAACAAATCTGTTTTTCCGTCATCATCTTCCGGAGATTGATCAGGCCGTACCGCATACGGCCGAGGGCGGTGTTGATGCTCACCTGCGTGAGGTCCGCTATCTCTTTGAAGCTGAGGTCCGCATAATGGCGGAGGATAATTACTTCGCGCTGTTCTTCCGGGAGCAGGTCGAGCATGCGGCGCACGTTATTGTGGCTCTGCCGCGTCATCATCTTCTCTTCCGCACTGGGCTCGCTGAAATTCAGCACATTGAAAATATCTTTATCGTCCCCGGTTTTGATCACCGGCGTACGCTTTACTTTCCTGAAGTGGTCTACACAAAGGTTGTGCGCGATGCGCATCGCCCAGGGCAGAAATTTTCCTTTCTCAGTGTATCGTTCGGCACGAATGGTATCAATGATCTTGATGAAGGTGTCCTGGAAGATATCCTCAGCAAGAAAACTGTCTTTTACGAGTAATACGATGGAAGTGAAAAGTTTGTCCTTATGGCGGTAAACCAACTCTTCCAGAGCGGAAGCATGGCCCTTTTTGAACAGTGTGATGAGTTGTTCATCATTCAGCTTGTACATTACTTGCATATACGACTACCAATAGCGGTTAGTAAATAGTACGGACGTTGCCGTCAGTAGGTTGTTTAGTAGCGTAAAAGTCGAACGATAATGTACAATTTATAGTTATGAATCCTGACCGGAAGTGTCTAGGTATAAGAACCGGTCAATGCAAATATAACGGAATAGTTGAATAAAACAACAAGCTACCTGTAAAATACCCGTTAATACGTACATTTGTAATCCTTATGTGCGCAAAAGTCAAATCCAAGGAAAAAACCATTGAACGTGAACCTGTTAGCGCTCCTGATGAGATTTTTATCAAGGGAGCGAGGGTGCATAATCTTAAAAATGTCAGCGTCTCCATCCCCAGGAACCAGCTCGTAGTTGTCACCGGCGTGAGCGGATCAGGTAAGTCCAGCCTCACGATGGATACCCTCTACGCCGAAGGCCAGCGCCGATACGCCGAAAGCCTCAGCGCATACGCCCGCCAGTTCCTCATGCGGATGAACAAACCGGACGTCGATTATATCAAAGGCATCTGCCCCGCCATCGCCATCGAACAAAAAGTGGTGACCCGCACGCCCAGGTCCACCGTAGGCTCCATGACCGAGATCTACGATTACCTCCGCCTGCTCTTCTCCCGCGCAGGGCAAACCTTTTCCCCCGTCACCGGCCAGCTCGTCAAAAAACACGAAGTGGCCGATGTGGTCGATTACATCGCCAAACTCCCCCAGGGAGCCAAAGTCCAGATACTCGTCCCCTTCCGCCAGCATGCCAACCGCAAGCCGCTGGAAGAGCTCAATATCCTCATGCAGAAAGGCTTCTCCAGGCTCTACGCCGGCGGCTCGCTCGTCCGGATCGAAGCGCTCATGGAAGAAAAAGCCCCGAAAATCGCCGCCGAAACCTTCGTGCTGGTCGACCGCATCGTGGTGAAAGATTTTGAGGAAGACGACAAGCACCGCATCGCCGACTCCGTGCAAACCGCCTTCTACGAAAGCGAAGGATATTGCACCCTGGAGGTCGACGGCAAGCTGGGCCCCGTCTTCTCCAACCGCTTCGAGCTGGATGGCATCCAGTTCGAAGAGCCCGTTCCCAACCTTTTCTCCTTCAACAACCCCTACGGCGCCTGCCCCACCTGCGAAGGCTTCGGCCAGGTGCTGGGGATCGACCGCGACCTCGTTATCCCCGACAAGCGCCTCAGCGTGTTCGAAGGGGCCATCGCGCCGTGGCGCGGCGAAAAAATGGGCGAATACAAGGACGCGCTCATCAAAGCTTCCCGCAAATTCAACTTCCCGGTGCATAAGCCCGTGTCCGACCTTACCGACGAGCAGCTGGAGTTGCTGTGGACGGGCAACGAGCACTTCTACGGCATCAACGAGTTCTTCAAAATGGTAGAGCAGAACCTCTACAAGGTGCAATACCGCGTGATGCAGGCCCGTTACCGCGGGCGGACCATCTGCCCCACCTGCCACGGCGCACGCCTGCGGCAGGAAGCGACGTACGTGAAAGTGAGCGGCAAAGGGATTTCGGAGCTGGTAGACATGCCCGTGGAAAAGCTGAAAGTCTGGTTCGACAACCTCGAACTGAGCGAATACCAGCAACAGGTGGCCAAAAGGATCCTCATCGAGATCAACCACCGGCTGAAAACACTGCTGGACGTGGGATTGGGGTACCTTACCCTGAACCGCGTGGCCAATACGCTGTCGGGCGGCGAAAGCCAGCGCATACAGCTGACGCGCACCCTGGGCAGCAACCTCACCAATTCCCTCTACATCCTCGACGAGCCGAGCATCGGGCTGCATGCCCGCGACACGCACCGGCTCATCCGGGTGCTCCATGAGCTCCGCGACCTCGGCAACACCGTAGTGGTGGTGGAGCACGACGAGCAGATGATGGAAAAAGCAGATTACATCATCGATATGGGCCCGCTGGCGAGCCACCTCGGCGGCGAGGTGACGTTCTCGGGCACTTATCCCGAAATATTGAAAGACGGCAAGAGCCTCACCGGTAAATACCTCAGCGGCCACTACCGCCTGGAGCCGCCGGCGCACCTCCGCAAATGGAAACGCTCCATCCAGCTGGAAGGCTGCCGACAGAATAACCTGAAGAACGTGGACGTGGAATTCCCCCTGGGGATTTTCACGGTGGTGAGCGGCGTTTCCGGATCCGGGAAAACCACGCTGGTGAAGCAGATACTTTACCCCGCGCTCATGAAGCTGAAAGGGGAGTTCACCGACCGCGTGGGCCAGTACCGCGTGATGAAGGGCGATATGGATTTCATCACCCAGATCGAAATGGTGGACCAGAACCCCATCGGCAAATCGAGCCGTTCCAACCCGGTTACCTACATCAAGGCATACGACGAAATCCGCGACCTGTTCGCCAAACAGCCCCTGAGCAAGATGCGCGGCTTCCAGCCCAAGCATTTTTCTTTTAACGTAGATGGAGGGCGCTGCGACACCTGCAAGGGCGAAGGCGAAGTGATCGTGGAAATGCAGTTCCTGGCGGATGTACACCTGACCTGCGAAACCTGGGAAGCGCTTTAAAGACGAAGTGCTCGAAGTGCAGTACAAAGGGAAAAATATCTTCGATATCCTGGAACTGGGCGTTGACGAGGCGATCGAATTCTTCAAAGAAGAAAAAGACGTGATCGCCAAAATCAAGCCGCTGAGCGATGTGGGCCTGGGTTATGTGAAGCTGGGGCAGTCGAGCGATACGCTTTCGGGCGGTGAGGCGCAGCGCGTGAAGCTGGCGTCGTTCCTGGGCAAAGGCAAAGCGCAGGGGCATATCCTCTTCATTTTCGACGAGCCCACCACCGGCCTGCACTTCCACGACATCAAAAAGCTGCTGGATTCCTTCAACGCGCTCATCGAACAAGGGCACAGCGTGCTGGTGATCGAGCACAATCTCGATGTGATCCGCTCGGCCGACTGGGTGATAGACCTGGGGCCGGAAGGCGGCGAAGGCGGCGGAACGCTGCTGTATGCCGGTCAGCCCGAAGGATTGAAAAAAGTCAAAGACAGTTATACAGGGAAATTCCTGTAAGTGGACGTAATCAAACAAATGCAAGCCGGCTGATCCTTTCAGCCGGCTTTTTTGTTAATAAGGTACTTGTTTGCGGCTACTAAAAACTTCGTTTAAATACTCAGATAGTACGGTTGCAGTGCGGTATCACTACTAAGTCTATGCTGAGCGAGTGCCCCATCCCGTTGTGACAAGGGCTTTCAGGCCAGCGGGCGCCGGTTTGTCGGCGCGTTTGGTGATACTATTTTCACGCCCGGAAACAA
>NZ_CALNBI010000501.1 GCF_937874145.1 uncultured Chitinophaga sp.
GTCGCCGGCGATCTTTTTGAGTGCGCCTTTGTCCAGGTCTACCAGCACCACTTTAGCGCCTTCGTCGAGGAATAATTTTGCGGTCGTCTGTCCGATACTGCCTGCGCCGCCCGTAATCAGGGCTACCTTGTTTTCCAATCTCTTCATAATGCAATATTTTATGATGATATAATACTGTTTCGGTGTAGCGGCCGGGATAAAGGGGGCTTCGTTTGAAGTATTTCAAAGGTACCGAAAGCCATCCCCCGGAAACATGACAACTATCATCAACATCATCAATTAACATTTTGTTTAGATAACCGGAAAATCAGGATATGATTATTGCGCGCGCAGCTTTTTCAACATCTGCGCCGCGTTGCTGTTACCGGGATTCATGCGGAGTGATTTTTCGTAATTCACGATGGCGGGTTCCTTTTCGCCATTTTCCATGTAAGCTTCGGCCAGGCTGTCCCACACATTCGCCGACCCCGGGTAATCGACCGAATTTTGCCGGAACACCGCGATGGCATCTCCATACTTTTTGGTGCGCAACAGGTCGTACCCGATGCTATTCATCATGTCCTCCCCTATTTTGTTTTCTCGGGTGGTGAGATATGCCCGCAACGCCTTTTCCGCGCCGTCCTGCAGCAGGGATGTATAGAACGCCGCTGCCGGCGCTTCGAATTTCCCGTAAGCCACCCAATCTACGACGCCCTGCTGGCTGCCGCCGAGTCCGGTGGAAAGAATATCTGCCGCGGGCGACAGCCCGTTGGCGCTGTTGGTGAAGTACACGATGCCCTTGCGATGCCGGATATCCGCAACAAACAGGGCCTTGCTGTCGCCCTGATCGCCCCAGTGCCAGGCGTACCGGCCGGTGGCGGAGCTGTCGAGCCCCAGGCCGAGGCCCCACGAAACACCGGGCATCTTCTTCGCATCCGGGAAGCTGTAAGACCGGAACACCTGCGCGAAAACGGCGGGCGCGATCCGGTATCCTGAAAGGAACGCCTGCAGGAAGGAGGCGTAATCTTTCGCCGTGGTACGCATGCTGGCGGCGGCGTTCACGTTCCTGTAATCAGCCGCATACCCTTGGTTCCCCATCCAGGTGTGCCGGGGAGCGTGCAGGGCCCGAAGCGTGGTGTCGAACATCATCTTGCTGTGGCGCATGCCCAGCGGGAGGAAGACGCTGTCATGCGCCAGTTGCGCGAACGGCCGTCCTTTGATCTTTTCCATCACCTTTGCGAGCAATACGAACCCCTCGCCCGAATACTGGAATTTTTCGCCGGGCGTGAACAGGATCGGCAGCAGGGAATCCCTGCGCCAGTTCGGGAAACCCGCCGAATGCGAAAGCACCCGCCGGGCAGTGACGCCGGCGAACCGGGGGTCATCACCTACATCGTAATTGTTGCCGAGGTAATCGCGCAGAGAGGTGTCGAGGTTGAGCTCGTGGCTGCCCGTTAGCAGGAGCGCCATGTAGGCCGTCACCACTTTGGTAAGCGACGCGGCTTCGAAGCGGGTGCTGTCGGTAATGGGGGCACCTGTTCCCTTGGCGGCCACGCCAAAATGTTGTACCCAGACCGGCTTGCCGGTTTCGAAATATGCCACGGTGAGCCCCGGGATGCGGTCGCGCTGCATGAGTGCGGGGATGCGGGATGATAATTCAGAGGGGACGGAAGACTGCGCGCCGGCGGAAAGGGCGGCGAAAAGGCAGCAGAGGGTTGGCAGGTAACGGAACATGGGGAAGGGTATTACCCTAATATCGGCAATTTCGGTGAAGAACGGAAGCGACCGTATTAAGCGTTACAACACATACTGTTAAGGTAAAATTCATTTTGACGGATGGGGAATTCTGCTATCTTTACAAGAGATATTCCAGTTTTGAAAACCATCTGACCACGTAATTGAAAATCAAATTATCATGTAAAGAAGGGCATGAGCACTAAACGCCTTCCTTTAAAACAGTTTTCGAAAAAGATATAGCAGCAAAGAAATCACCAGGCTCACGAGCAGCATGGTGGTCACAGGAAAGAAAAACCGCACATTCTCCTTCTCCACCCGGATATCCCCGGGCAACCTGCCCAACCACCGCAGTTTGTCGGAGAAGAAATACAGGACGATTCCGATGGCAACCACCATCAGACCGATGATGATGAGTTGTTTACCAAGTTGCGGGTTCATGATCCAAAGATAAGCAAGCCCTGTCGCTTATCCGTTGAAAATGAACTTTCCATCGCTGATGTATAAACGTATCGGATTACTATGTACCTCATATTTATCACACACCTCGACTAAAAATGCTTGCTGCATGAAACACATCCTCTCTATTTTGATTTGCCTGAGCTGTTGGGCAACCTCCGGGCTACGTGCCCAAACCACGCAGGCCTCGATTTTCGGGGTCGTGTCCGACGAAAACAAACAGCTGATACCCGGGGCCTCGGTGATGGTCCGGAATAATTCCACCGGCTTCACCACCCGCACCGTCACCAACACCAAAGGGGAATACAACTTCCGCGAGCTTCCCCTCGGCGGGCCGTACACCATCACGGTGAGCTACGTCGGCTACGCCAATTATGAACAAGGCGGGCATTCCCTCAACCAGGGCGACGTGCTCCGGCAGAACATCGTCCTCAAATCCTCCACCGTCAACATCGGTGAGGTAAAAGTGGTCGGCAATGCCCTGCGCAACAAGCGCGAGAACTTCGGCGCCGCCACCACCGTTACCGCCCGCGATATCCAGAAGCTCCCCGTGAACGGCAGGAACTTCACCTCGCTGGTGGACCTCTCCCCGCTCAGCAGCGGCAGCAACCTGTCCGGCCAGCTGGCCTCGTCCACCAACTTCACCATCGACGGCACCTCCGCCAAATGGTCGCTTGCCGAACTCGCGCCGGACTTCGCTCACATCGTCCTCTCCGGGCCGGAA
>NZ_CALNBI010000502.1 GCF_937874145.1 uncultured Chitinophaga sp.
CATCCGTGAAATGATCGTTCGCATAAACGTCCAGCTTCTTCACTTCCTCGCCCTGCACGTTCATCCCGCCGGTATCTCCCAAAATATCGACCAGCCCCGCTTTGTTCACTTCTACGTTCACCCGCTTGGCGGCCAGGCCGATATCGCGCAGCAAGCCGCTCAATTCACCCGTGGCGTTCGGGAATCGCTTCAATTGCTGGATGGTAAATTCGTCCAGCGTCAGTATACTCCGGTTCATTACTTTTCTTCAAATATTGATTCGCAATCTTTCCTTACTTTATCGCCAGCAGCCGCGCTTTCACCCTGTCCAGGAATCCGCGCGGGGCAAACGGCAACGGGAAGGCAGGCTTCGCATTCGCCTGAACGGTGGCCAATGCATCCAGTGCCGCCTGCGCGTTGGGGAACACGTCCGCAAAAGGTTGTAAACGATAGGCTGCCGGCATGCTGGCCTCCCAGGTACTTTGATTATCTACAAACCGCAGCACCTTCGCCAGTACGGGCACCGTTTTACTGTCTGCGATAAAACCCGCGAACTCCGTGATCACCTCTTCCGCCGTCAGCGACGCATCCTGGCTGAAGCGGCCCATCGCGTAGACGTTCAGCGCTTCCGTCTGGATACCGTCCTTATCGATGCTCGTATTCACGATCATCCCGTTCAGCTGCAATCCCCGCGCCTTGCGGGCGATATCGCCGATATACCGCGTTTCCGACTGGGTGTAATGCGTGCCCACCAGGTAGCCGGTGTACCCGTCATCCACTTCATCGACCAGGAAATACGGCCAGGCCCATTGCCGCTGCACGCCCTTCCCTTTCAGCGCATCCACATCCTGCAGCACAGGGAACAGTTCCGGCGTTTTGCCCGCCTTTACATATTCGTTCATTGCCAGCGAACGGTAATAATTATGCATGGGGTAGATCATCCCGATATCCGCCGCCCATTTCGGATCGGCCAGCAGCTTGCGGCTGAAAGATGTTTCCTTGTCCCAGAATTCAACGGTAAAGGGAGAAATCTGCACATCGTCCCAATGTGCGATGGCCCAGGTGTTGACGTTATACAAAGCCTTCGGCGCTTTCCTCCCGACGATCTCTTTCACCGTGATCACCATATCCATAAAATGCCCAGCCCCGGCTTCGCCCAGCTTCACCGGCGTACCGCCCGGATCGCCCGCGAAGAGGGTAATCACATCCGCCGCCGCCATCCGCGTTACGATCAGCTCGATATCCTTTAAACGCCGCTGCATCATGGCACCATCTCTCGGATCGAAGCCCTGCCCGTTCGGCCCCATATTGGAAAACACGACGATCTCCACCTTGAAACCGGCGTGCTGCGCATCCCGCATCCGGGCGTGGTATACAGACAGCAGTTCCTCCGTGGCGATTTCGCCGGCGATGAGGATGGACACCGTATTGTACCCGCAGGCTTTCCAGTAATCATAATCGCGCTGGATTTCACGGCTCCAGGAAGGCCAGAGGTATACGCCCAGGTATTCGAAATCCGTTTTCGGCCGTACGACCGGCGTTTGGGTTTCCGGCTCTTCCGGCGTCGTACTCGTGGGCACACGGGAGGATTTCCCGCAGGAAAGGGCTAAAGCGGCCAGTAGCATAACAAATAAATATCGCATAATCGATCATTTTGCGTGGGTGTAAAAAAATAGCCGGTCCGCCCGGACCGGCTACCTGTTTCATGTATACTTTCCTTTTACCATCCGGGGTTTTGATTGGCCGCGAAATCGGGGATCAGGTTGGTTTCGCCGATCGGTATGGGGAACAGCAGGTATTTATCCTGCCATCCTGAAGCACGGCGCTCCGTCACAAACCGGGTGTAGGTAAACGAACCGTTGGGCTGCTTCCTGATTTCCATCCCGGTTACGAGTTTGTCGGTCTCCGACAATATTTTCCATCTGCGCACGTCCCAGAAGCGGTGCTCTTCAAAAGCGAATTCCACCCGGCGCTCCCGGCGAATCCTCTCCCGCATCTGGTTTTTATCGAGCCCGGTCGGCAGGTCCGGCATCCCGGCGCGCCTGCGGACGATGTTCACCGGCTCGTAAGCCTGTGCGGGCCCGTTCGCTTCATTCTCCGCTTCCGCATAATTGAGATAAATCTCCGCCAGCCGGAATTTCTTCCAGCGGCACTCTTGCACCAGCTGGTTCGCCGGGATCAGGGGGTCATAGAACTTCCGCAGGTAATATCCCGTGCGCGTGTTGGTGAACTGCACCTGGGGGATCATCTGATCGAGGCCGCCGATGAATGTTTCCACGTTATGGTCGATCCCCCCGATCATGCCGTAATGCGCGCCATTGTACCAGGTAGTCGCGTAAAAGCGGGGATCACGCCCTTCGTAAGGTTTGGTTTCATCATACCCGGATGCTGCATTGATGATGGGATGCAGGTGGTCATTATCCGAATACCCCAGGATGGCGGGCTCGCCCGTTGTTTTCATTTCATAACTGTCGATCAGCTCCTGGGAAGGACAAGCTCCCGCGCTGGTACCGACCAGCCGTCCGTTCGTAGGGATGGTATTGATCACGGAGAAAACGCCTGCGGGCGCGGGAATTTCGTGTATGGTTTCGAAGTCGCGGATATTAGCGCCGAGGTCCTGCGTTTTCAGGAAATACTGGCCATAATCCGCGAACAGCTTGTAATCGCCCTGCACGGTGAGCGCCTGCACCGCTTCTTTGCCGGCCTGTGCCGCCGCTGCCCATTTCGCAGCGTCGTTCGAGGGGTTCCACAGCGGGCTTGCGTTGAACAGCAAAGCCTGGGTTTTAATGGCATAAGCGACTGACTTCGGGAAACGCCCTCTCTCGGCAACGTTGGTGATCCTCAGCGGCACGTCCTGGTTGGCGATCACGGCATCGCAGTCCTGCACGATGAAAGCGATTACATCCGCAAATGCCGG
>NZ_CALNBI010000503.1 GCF_937874145.1 uncultured Chitinophaga sp.
AACAGGATGATGAGCGCCGTATGGATTTTAGTTAGCATGCGTTTCTGTTTAAGGATGCGGCAAAATATAGCTTGCTGGTTGAATAACATAATATATCGTGATGCTTTTATTTTTTCATATGTGTTATATTGTACGCTCATTGCAGGCTTTTGCCGTAAAAACACATCAAATCTCCAAATGGGACTCAAACGATTCATCAGAAAACTCATCAAAGCGGAAACCATCGATCCTTTCCAGAATATTTCCTATTCCCAGGAAGGGGAAGATCTTGTGCTGGGGCGGATATTCGAATTTCAAAGCGAAGGTTTTTTGTGGATGTCGGTGCACTGCATCCCAAGCGCTTCTCCAATACCTATAAGTTTTACCGCAAAGGCTGGCGCGGCATCAATATCGACGCGATGCCCGGCAGCATGGCCGAGTTCCGGAATATCCGGCCGGAAGACATCAACCTGGAAATACCCGTATCCGATAAAGCCGAAACGCTCGATTTTTACATCTTTAACGAACCCGCATTAAATACTTTTTCGAAGGAATTGGCGGAAGAGCGCAGCCAGAAAGCCATTTACCATGTCGAGAAAGTCGTGAAAGTGCAAACGGATACGCTTTCCGGCATCCTGGACGCCCATCTCCCTGCCGGCAAAGCGATCGACTTCCTGACCATCGACGCCGAAGGGCTTGATTACCAGGTGCTGGTATCGAACAACTGGACTAAATACCGTCCTAAAGTTGTGCTGATCGAGAGTGAACTGGATATCAGGGGGCTGATGGGCTCGGAATCCGACCGTTTGCTGGAAGCCAACGGTTACGGGCTGTACGCGAAAACCGTAAAAACCTACTTCTATAAGCTGAAGGAATTTACCATTTAGAGATCATCCCGTCATTTCCTATCTTTGCTGCCCCGGCGGCGGAATGGCGCCTCCGGATGAACAGCAGCGGCCGTTCATGCAGGATTTGATCAACCAGCCAGTATTTTATTAATGAGTATAAAAGATAACCTCGGTTCAAGGATAGACGCCCGCGCATCAGGATTGGTTTTTTACAGCCTGACGCCCCCCAAGATCACGACCGAAGCGGAACGCGTGGCCGTCATCGCCGGCAACCAGGTAGCCCGGCTGAAAGATAAAAACATCGACGGCCTCATCTTGTACGATATCCAGGACGAAAGCACGCGCACCGACCAGGAGCGCACCTTCTCTTTTATCCATACCATCGCGCCGGAGGTGTATAGCCGGGACTACCTCGCGGAACTCCAGGTGCCCAAAATCATCTACAAAAGCATCGCCAACCAGTCAGAGGAACAATTCTGCAACTGGCTGCGGGAAAATGATACGGTGGATTATGCCGTGCTGGTAGGCGCCTCGTCGCAGCAGCAGGTGGAAGCCACCCGCTTTTCGCTGAACGATGCCTACGAAGCCCGCCGGCAGCACGCCGGCAAGCTGCTGATCGGCGGCGTCACCATTCCCGAGCGCCATGCCAGGAAGGGCGACGAACACCTGCGCATCTTCCGGAAAATGGACCAGGGCTGCCGTTTCTTCGTGTCGCAATGCGTGTACAACCTGAACGATACCAAGAACGTTTTATCGGATTATTACTACCACGCCAATGAGCAGGGCATCGATATGTCGCCCATCATCTTCACCCTCGCGCCCTGCGGCAGCCTCAAGACCCTCCAGTTCATGGAATGGCTGGGCATCCAGGTGCCGAAGTGGCTGTACAACGACCTGAAACACTCCAAAGACATCCTCGAATCTTCCATCACCACCGCCACCCGCATCGCCGCCGAAATCGCCGCATATGCCGCCGAAAAGCGCATTCCCGTGGGCTTCAACGTGGAAAGCATTTCCATCAAGAAGGAAGAGATCAACGCCGCGCACGAACTGCTGCAAAACGTTATTCAACTCATGAAACCTTTCCGGGCGGAACATTCCCTGCAGGGCAGGTTGCAGCCATCGGCGCCGGCTTATTGAGCCTCCGGCAGATAAATACTCATATTTAGGTATTGGGACGGCGAAAGGCGTAAGGTAATTTCGCCCTCGTCTATACCATACCGATATGCCTACACGTACCCGCTTCTCCCCGAAAGCTGTAAAGCTCGCCGGAATCCTGGCTTTTTTGATATTGCTGATCGTGGCCGCCTGCAGCAAAAAAGGCGGTTCCCCGGACCCCGGGACCGACCCGGTCGAAGAGCGAAAAGCCGATGCCGCCCACAATAATGGCATCACTCCCGGCGTCGGGAATGTTTTCTTCGAAGAGGCGCTTACGCCCAACGCACCCAATCAGCTCGTCTTCAAAATCGCCTATGAAGAGGATACGCTGGCGGGTTACGGAAAGATCAACGCAAACGGTCAACTGCAATATCTCACCTCCACCGTGCTGGCCAAAAAAGGTAACACCGAGCTCCTCGTCACCGAAATGTTCCCGGAAGTGTCCAAAAGCCGCATGTATACGATGGTGAACGGCAAGAAAGGAAAGATCGTGGTGGAGATGAACCATGTTTCCCCGTCGCGCGTGGCCATGTCCATCCTGGATTTCAACTGGGAAACAGGCGCTTCCGCCGTGCTGACGCAAACGTATTTCGAAAACGGCAAACCGGCGGCCGAATACAATGCCTTCAGGGAATCGGGCGAAGGCGGCGACCGGGTGTACAATTGCGATGAGCCCCAGCCATCCGACGATATCAGCAAATCCGTCGACAATACCCTGGATTATTTCCAGTGCGGTGGCCACGCATACGACTCCTACCCTGCCCTCGCCGCCATCAAGGCCGCCATCCTCAAAGGCCTCGAATCCGCCAGGGGCTCTGCGCAATACCAGGACAGCCAGCAGGAAATCAAAAGCCTGGAAAGCAATTACAGCTACCTCAGCGGCCTGCTTAAAAATATCGGCGGAAAGATCTCCGGCTACAAATTTGAAAAATCCCGGCTCGCGGGGTATCTGAGGGACCTCTCCGCACTGATCGCCGAGCTGAAAGCCAAACTGAAGCCCGACGTATTGCTCAAACCCTTCGTGGAAGCCACAGACCTGGATTACGACGAAGTGACCGACTCCGAAATCAAGCTGGCTTTCACCCTGTACGATAACGAAACCGATCTGCCCTACACCCAAAAACCGGTAGGTGTCGACTTTGCGCTGATCATCCCCGGCACCAACCAGGCGGTGCATATGGAAACGAAATTTACCTCAACCGTGAACGGGCTCGTGACCTTCAAAGTAGATCCCACTGCCATTCCCGATTACGAGCAGTACACCAGACTTACGGCGCGATATGCGTTCACGGGCGAC
>NZ_CALNBI010000504.1 GCF_937874145.1 uncultured Chitinophaga sp.
ATAGACGTGCTCAAGGACGCCAGCGCGGCCGCCGTATTCGGCGCCAAATCCGCATCCGGCGTTGTACTCATCACCACCAAGAAAGGCTCGTCCGGCAAACCTACCGTCACCCTCAACAGCAACATCGGCGTGGCAACGCTCGCCATGGACCAGCCCCTGTACGACGGCGCCGGGTTCGTGCGCTGGCGGACCGACGTGCTCAAGAGCATGAACGCCAACGCAAAGCCTTACCAGTTCGACGATCCCCGCCAACTGCCCTCCGATATCACCATCGACCAGTGGAAAGCCTACGACAATTCGCAAGGCGACCCCGTAGATATCTGGCTGAACCGCCTCAAAATCCTTTCGCTAGAAGTGAAAAACTATAAAGCCGGGCAGGAAACCGACTGGTATAGCCAGATGTTCCAGAATGGCCTCCGCAACGACCATACCGTGAGCGTAAGCGGCAAAAATGAAAGCGTTTCATATTACATCTCAGCGGGATATACCAACAACGAAGGCGTTATCCTCGGCGATAAATTCACCACCTTCCGGACCCGTATCAACGTGGAAGCAAAAGCCGCGAAATGGGCCACAGTAGGCATCAACCTGCAATTCGCCGACCGCGACGAAAGCCAGGTGACGGTGGATTGGGGGCAGATGATCAACGCCAGCCCCTGGGGCCAGAAATACAAAGACGATGGCATCACCCTGCGCGACAGCCCCAACGACGACATCGGCAACAATACCAATCCCTTCCTCAACTACGCCTACACCGACCGGCTGCAGAAATTCCATACACTGTTCGGGAGCATTTATGCAAAAGGGGAAATCGGATACGGATTCTCGTACCAGGTGAACTTCACGCCCAACTTCGAATGGGGCAAATACTTCAACGCGAACCTCGCGAAGGATTTCCGGTATGCGGCCCGTAAAGGGTATGCGGTGAGAAGGCAGCAGGATTTCTTCAACTGGCAGATCGATAATATCCTCCGTTGGAACAAAACATATGGCGATCATGATTTCGACGTCACCCTGCTGTACAACTCCGAAAAATACCAAAGCTGGCGCAACCAGATGGAGAATGAAGGCTTCGACCCGAACGATAATTTGTCGTGGCACAATATCGGCAGCGGCATCAAGCCCGTGATCAGCAGCTTTGATTCCCTGGCCACCGGCGATGCGCTGATGGGCAGGCTCAACTATTCCTGGAAGCAGAAATACATGCTGACGGCCTCCATCCGCCGCGACGGCTATTCGGCTTTCGGGCAATCGAACCCCCGGGCCAATTTCCCCTCCGTTGGCGTAGGCTGGGTTTTCAGTAAGGAAAGTTTCGTAAACCTCCCCTGGCTGGACTTCGGCAAGCTCCGCGCTTCCTGGGGCGTGGTCGGCAACCGCGATATCGGGCGGTACGTGGCGCTCGGCAACCTCACGACGGGCAAATACCAGTACATCATGCCCAACGGCAATATCGTGCTGGTGTCGCAACTATACGGCAGCCGCATGCCCAACCCGCAGCTCAAATGGGAAAAGAGCATTTCCTATAACCTCGGCCTCGATTTCAGCGTACTGAACAACCGGCTGTCGGGAACGGTGGAAGTTTACCGGAAAAGTACGACCGACCTGCTCACGAGCCGCACCCTGTCCGACGTTACGGGATATGACAACGTGATATCCAACCTCGGCGAAATCCAAAACCGCGGGATCGAGCTCAGCCTCAACAGCGTGAACGTGCGGACGACGGACTTCGAGTGGGGAACCAGCCTCAATTTCTTCACCAACCGCAACCGCATCGTGAGCCTTTACGGGCCGGTTCCGGTGAAAGGCGCAGATGGCAAAATAGAGATGAAGGAGCTTGACGACCGGGGTAACCGCTGGTTCATCGGCCACGATATCGATGAGATCTGGGATATGAAAATCCTCGGCGTATGGAAGACTTCCGAAGCCGCCGTAGCCGCTAAATTCGGCGTGAAACCGGGCGACTTCAAGCTGCAGGACACCAACGGCGACGGGAAGTTCTCCGACGACGACAAGCAATTCCTCGGTTACCGATCACCCCGCTACCAGTGGACGCTCCGCAACGATTTCTCCTACAAGGGGCTTTCTTTATCGTTCATGCTGTACAGCCACTGGGGGCATTATAAAGATTACAACCAGGCGAAAAACAACTCCGGCTTCATCGACCGGCAAAACTCCTATATCATACCCTACTGGACGCCGGAAAACCAGATCGACGATCATGCCCGCCTGTTCTCCAACAATGGCAGCATCGGGTTCACCAATTTCCGCAAGGCGTCATTTATCAGGCTGAATACCGTGGCGCTGGCTTACTCCGTACCACAGGCGATCAGCAAACGGATCGGGATCGGTTCCCTGAAAGTATACGGCAACATCAGCAACGCCGCCATCTGGCAGCCCGACTGGATGTTCTGGGACGCAGAATACGGCAACAACATTCCCGCACGCAATTATTCCCTGGGTATCAATGCCACTTTTTAATGAGTTGAAAAAAGAATGATCATGAACAAGCATACACAATATTTCAGCAAGATCGTCCTCTTCGCCGGGGCGCTGGCCATCGGAACGGGATGTGGTAAAGACTGGCTGACGCCGAAACCGCTGTCGTTTTACGAACCCGACGAAACATTTGTAGACGCCGCCGCCATGCGTGCCGCCCTCGTGGCCTGCGCGCGCAATGCGCGGATCGAGTATTACGGCGACAATCCGCCCATCCTCACCGAAATGCTCTTCTCCGAAGTAACGGTGGAAGGCGTGACCGACAAATCCGGCCCCCCGCAGGATCTCAACCTGCTCATCACGCCGGACGGCGCCAACGAGAACAGTGCCGACCGTGCACGTATTTACCATTACTGGAACGAGGGATACAAGGGCATCAAATATGCGAATACGGTGATTTCGCGGATTGATGACGCCACTTACGCCAGTGCCGCGGAACGCAATTCGATCCTCGGTTCCGCGCTGTTTCACCGCGCGCTCCGTTATTACCGGCTCTGCATGCAGTTCGGCGATGTGCCGGCGCCGATGAAAGAGATCGTTTCGCCAAGGACGAATTTCTATACCACCAAGCGCGACGTCATACTGGAATACATCAAAAAAGACCTGGATTCCGCGAAGGGATGGGTGACGGATAATGTGGCGCGTGGCGAAGTGACGAAAGGCGCGGTGCTGCACCTGCTCACCAAGGTAAACCTGGCGCTGGGCAAATTCGACGACGCGATCGCATCCGCCAGCGCGGTGATCGACGGCGGCGCGTATAGCCTCATGCGGCAGCCCTTCGGCGCCACGAAGAAAAACGTGATCTGGGATTTGCACCGTCCTGAAAACAAATCGCTCGGCGAGAACCGGGAAGGCCTCTTTTATGTGATCGACCGGTTTGGCGACGGCGGGTTCGACGGCGGGATGCGCATCATGCGGCAAGCCGTACCTTACTGGGGCTCCAATATTTCTTCGCCTTCGGGAAAAAAAGGCACCAACGACAATACCAACCCGGAATTCGTACAGAGCAACCTCTACGGCCGCGGGATTGGCCGGTGCCGCCCTACGCCCTACAGCCTGTACGAGATCTGGGACGACCCCAACGATCTCCGCCATGCCAAGGGCAACTGGATGAATATGGAAGACCTGGTTTACAATGATATGGGGCTGAAGACCAGCAATGATCCCTGGTACCTGAAGAACCTGCAGCTGCGCAACGACGCCGGCGGTATCCTGTGCGTAGACACGATCCGCTGCTGGTTCGGATGGCCGCATTACAAGATCTTCGTTCCCGACACCGAAAACTCCCCCATGCAGGGCGGCCACTCCGACTGGTACATCTTCCGCCTGGCGGAAACCTACCTTTTGCGTGCCGAAGCTTATTACTGGAAAGGACAATTGGGACTGGCGGCGGACGACCTCAACCAGGTGCGCACCCGCGCCGGTTGCGCGCCTTTCGCCGGCACGCTGGACCTCAGCACCATCCTCGACGAGCGCGCGCGGGAACTGTTCTTCGAAGAACCACGCAAAACGG
>NZ_CALNBI010000505.1 GCF_937874145.1 uncultured Chitinophaga sp.
CTGGAACCCAAGTTCTTTTTAGGCATCCTCCTGACGCTGCTGGTAGTGACCGCCCTCGCCGGCGGTTATCCTGCCCTCCTGATGGCGCGGACGCAGACTTTGCTTGTGTTGAAAGGAAAAATGACGACGGGCAGGAAGAACTATTTCCGTAACTCGCTCATCGTGACCCAGTTCGTGTTTTCCTGCCTGCTGATCATCGCCACGCTCATCGCCTGGCGGCAGATGAATTACCTGCGCAACAAACCCCTGGGCTACAATACCTCCGAAGTCATCAGCGTTCCCGTTGGCGCCAAAGAAAACGGAAATGCCGTGCTGGAGCGCCTCCGGGCCGATCTCAAAGGGCAGCCGGGCATCCTGGCCGTCACAGGTTCCACGACAAATTTCGGCCGCGGGCTCGATGGCAGTTCATCGACTTCCATTATTTCCTGGGATCAGGACAACAAGGAGATGCGCGCGCACTGGCAGGGCGTTTCCACGGAATACGTCAATACCATGAGCCTGCAACTGACCGGCGGGCGGGATTTCTCCGCAGCGCTGGCGTCTGATTCTTCGGGTTTCATCATCAACGAGCAGATGGCGCGGCAGTTCGGTCCGGGTAAAGGGCATGTGGGCTACCGCTTTCACCTCGACGACGAAGATCCTACCGAATACACGGTGATCGGGGTGGTGAAGGATTATCATTTCAAATCTTTGCATAACCCCATCGATCCGCTGATCCTGCATTTGGTGCGGCCGGGAGAAGCGCCGACCTATATTTTCGTGCGCGTGGCGCCGGGGGATCTGGCGTCTTCGATGGACAGGCTTGCCGCCGCCTGGAAGCGCGCGGCGCCGGAAACGCCTTTCATCGGATCGTTCGTCAACGAGAACACGGAGCGGCAGTATCGTACGGAATCCACGCTGACGAAAGTGTTCATCAGCGGCGGGGTGCTTACGATCATCATTTCCTGCATGGGATTGTTCGCCATGGCGATGCTCATCATCGGGCAGCGTACGCGGGAGATCGGGATCCGCAAGGTGCTGGGCGCGAGCGCGGCGGGCGTGGCCACGCTCATCTCGCGGGATTTCCTGGTGCTGGTGGGCGTCGCGATCCTCATCGCATCGCCGCTGGCGTATTTCCTGATGCGGCAATGGCTGAAGGAATTCGCCTACAGGACAGACATCCACTGGAGCGTATTCGTGCTGGCCGGCGGAACGGCCCTGCTGGTGGCGGCGCTCACGGTGAGCTTCCAGAGCGTGCGGGCGGCATTGATGAACCCCGTCAAATCGCTGCGGACGGAATAGCATACTTGTATAAAATTTTTTACATTCAGATCATGATACAACTGCGTAACATTTCAAAGCATTACCCGGTGGGATTTGGGAAGCACGAAATACTGAAAGACGTGAGCCTGGACATTCAGCAAGGCGAGTTCGTGTCGATCATGGGGCCTTCTGGCTCCGGCAAATCGACCTTGCTGCATATCCTGGGGATGCTGGAAGACGCTTCGGAAGGGGAGTACCTTTTCCAGGAGGAGCCGGTACATAAAATGAGCGACAAGAAAAGAACGCAGCTGCACCGGGGTGCAATCGGGTTCGTGTTCCAGGCATATCACCTGATCGACGAGCTGACGATATATGAGAACATCGAAACGCCCCTGTTGTACCGCAATGTGCCTTCGGGCGAGCGGAAGAGCCGGGTGGCCGATATCCTGGACCGCTTCAATATGGTGGCGAAGAAAGATCTTTTTCCCACGCAGCTGTCGGGCGGGCAGCAGCAGCTGGTGGGCATCGCAAGGGCCATCGTGGCCGAGCCAGCCGTTATTTTTGCCGACGAGCCAACCGGCAACCTGCATTCCGACCAGGCCCGCCAGATCATGGAATTGTTCTCCGAACTGAATAAGAGGGACGGCATCACGATCGTCCAGGTAACCCACTCCGACCTGAACGCCGGCTATGGCAACCGGGTTGTACAAATCAAGGACGGGAGGTTGCAGTAAGCCGCCCGTTATTTTTTCCGGAAGTTAAAAACTCATCATATGATGTTTTGCATTAAATTCGTGTGGCCCCTTGCCGCCCGCAGGATGTTTGTGCCTTTAAATCAGGAAACCGGCATGGTATCACAACAATTCAAATATTTTCGACCGGCTATGAAAATTTCGTCCGCTTTTACCGCCCTGTTGGTGGCATTCATTATTTCGGTGCAGCCTGTAATGGCGCAGGAGGAAGCCTGGACATACGAGCGTTGCTACGAGTATGCCCTCCGCCATAACCTGACGCTGCAGCAAAGCGTGCTGAACAAGCGGCTGGCGGAGCTGACGCTGAAGACCGACCGGATGTCGATGCTGCCTACGTTGCAGGGTTCTGCGAGCGGCGGTTATATCTTCGGCCGGTCCATCAATATTACCACCAACCAGTTCGATAACGAAGCCACGTTCAACGCCAGCATCGGCCTTTCCGCCGGAGCCGACCTGTTCGGGTGGTTTTCAAAAAGGAATTTAGTGGCGTCTTCCAAATACGAAGTATACGCGCAGAATTACCTGCTGGAAAAAGCACGGAACGATATGGGCGTGAACGTGGCGAACGCGTTCCTGCAGATCCTCCTGGCCCAGGAGCAGGTGAAAATCAGCCGTGCGCAGGTAGACCTGAGCAAGACCCAGCTGGACAATACCAAAAAACTGGTGCTGGCGGGCTCTGTTCCGGAAAGCAACCAGGCCGACCTGGAAGCCCAGCTCGCGCGCGACAGCTCCACATTGGTAACAGCCGAGAACTCCGCCATTTTGCGGACGCTCCAGATGAAAGCCTTGCTGAACCTGGGGTTTGAAGTGCCGTTCGGCACCAAAATTCCCGACAACATAGCCGCGGTCCCCGTTATCAACCTTGCGGAGAATTCTCCCGAAATGATCTTCAGCTCGGCACTGTCCATCCAGCCGCAATACCGCTCGGATGAAATGCGGGTGAAGTCGGCCGACAAATCGCTGGCCGCCGCCAAAGGCGCCCTGTACCCCCGCCTCCGGGCCAATGCGGGCGCGGATACCCGTCTTGCCGGCGGTACCCGGTACGAACAATTCGGCCCGGATAACTGGGTGACTTATGTTTCCAGCATCGGTTTCCCGAAATCCAATCCCCTCGACACCGTATTCACTTACGACCAGTTCAACAACCGCGCAACGCGGAAATATACCACCGGCCGCCAGCTGGCAGACAACTTCGGCCAGAACATCGGCGTTTCCCTCAGCTTCCCCATCTTCAACGGATGGCAGCTGCGCGGACAAGTGGAGCGCGCCAAAATCGAACTGGAAAACCGGAAGCTCTCGCTGGACATCAACCGCCTGCAGCTCCGCCAGGACGTATACACCGCGCATGCCGACGCCGTGGGCGCCTTCCAGAAATACCAGGCCGCCATCACTACGGAACAGGCATCCCAGAAAGCATTCGACTTCGCCACCAAGCGTTTTGAAGTCGGGCTCATGAACACGGTCGAGTACGTGACCACCCAAACGAATCTTTTCAAGGCGCAGATCGAACGCGTATCGGCCTTGTACGATTATATTTTCAAGGTTAAACTACTGGAATTCTATCGCGATCAGAAAATTACGCTGTAGTGTTCCAAGACACAGTAATACAAAGCGTATATGAAGAAAAGAAAAAAGCTTTTTTTATGGATAGGGCTCATCGTGGCCCTTATCGTCATTTTTGCCCTGGTACGTGGTTCAGGGAAGGATGAGGGATTGAAAGTGGCAGTAGACAAGGCTGCTGACAGGGATATCATCGAAGTGGTATCGGCCTCCGGCAAGATTTACCCGGAAATCGAAGTGAAAGTGAGCTCCGACGTTTCCGGTGAGATCACGCAGCTGCTCGTGAAAGAAGGAGATTCGGTAAAGAAAGGGCAGACGCTGGCGCACATTTACGCTGATATCTACGCCTCCAACCGCGACCGCCAGATCGCCGCGTTGTCACAAACCGAAGCCGAGCTGGCCAACTCGTCCGCGGCGCTCGCTGCGTTCAAAGCCCGCCTCGACCAGGCCAAAGCCACCTTCGATCGTAACAACGAACTGTACAAGGATAAGGTCATCAGCCGCCAGGAATTCGAAACGGCAGAGGCAACCTATAAAGCGGCACTGTCGGATTATAACGCCGCCAGCCAGCGCATCAACGCCAATAAATTCGCCGTGGCCAGCGCGCAGGCCAACCTGGCGGAAGCGAATAAGAACCTGAGCCGCACCACCATCGTGGCGCCCACCGGCGGCACCGTCAGCCTCCTTTCCGTGGAAGCGGGCGAGCGCGTGGTGGGAACGGGGCAGATGTCGGGTACGGAAATGCTCCGCATCGCCGATATGTCCACCATGGAAGTACAGGTGGATGTTGGGGAAAACGACATCCCGAAAGTAAAAGTGAACGATTCCGCCCTGATCGAGGTGGACGCCTATACGAACCGGAAATTCAAAGGCCTGGTGACCCAGATCGCCAGCTCTTCCAAAGGCGCCGCCAACGCTACCAGCACCTCCACTTCCTCCGCGGAACAGGTGACCAACTACGTGGTGAGGATCCGCATCCTGTCGTCGTCCTACGCCGATCTGCTGGACCCCAACAACCCGCGCCGTTTCCCCTTCCGCCCCGGCATGAGCGCCAACGTTGACATCCAGACGCGGACGGAAAAGAACATACTTTCCATTCCCATCAACGCCGTAACCACCCGCGATATGTCTGACACGGCGAAGAAGGATAAATCCGCCGACAGAAAGGGAAAGCCGGCGGAAAACAACGCCAACGGCGCCACGCCGAACGACGGCAGCCCTCAGCAGCGGCAGGATTTCAAGGAAGTAGTGTTCGTGCTCCTGCCCGATAATACCGTGCAGATCCGCGAAGTGAAAACCGGCATCCAGGACGATAACAATATCCAGATCACCTCCGGCCTCAAACCCGGTGAAACGGTGGTGAGCGGTCCGTACACCGCCGTGTCCCGCACGCTGGAAAACGGCAAGAAAGTGAAGGTAGTTCCGCGGTCGGAACTATTCGAGGGAACCAAGTAATTTTTCAATGAAACTTAATACAGGGGCGGCTTTCACGAGCCGCCCCTCTTTGTTTTACATACATCGCAATACAAGGCACCGGCCGGGCGTAACTTTAAATTAACGTACCTTTGCGGGCAACAAAAGGAAACAGAAGCGCATGGCTTACCATATCGGAATCATTGGAAGCGGCAGCTGGTCTACCGCTCTCGCAAAAATTCTTACAGACAACAATAATCATATTCACTGGTGGATCCGCAACGAAGAAACGATCCGGCACATGCAGTTGCGCCATCACAACAAGCATTATCTCACTTCAGTATATTTCGACACCAGCCTGCTCAGCCTCAGCAGCCGCGCGGCGGATGTTGTGGCGGCCAGCGATATCGTGATCCTGTCTGTCCCCTCGGCATTCCTTCCCGCCGTACTCGAACAATTACCGGCAGACGCTTTTGCGGATAAGAAAGTCGTATCGGCGATTAAAGGCCTGGTTCCTGTCACCAATCAACTCATCAACGACTACCTCGCCGAGCGGTTCAACGTCCCGGCGGAGCATTACTTTACCATCACCGGCCCTTGCCACGCGGAAGAAGTCGCCAACGAAAAACTCTCGTACCTGACGTTCTCCGGAACGGATAACGACGAAGCGGAAAACATCGCAGCGCTTTTCAACAACAGCTACCTGCAAACCATCGTGAACACGGATGTGAACGGTGTGCAGTTTGCCGCGGTGCTGAAAAACATCTACGCCATGGGCGCCGGCATCGCGCATGGGCTCGAATACGGCGATAATTTCCTGAGCGTCTTCATTACCAACTGCTTCCGCGAAATGCAGGAATTCCTGGAACAATACGGGAAATACGAAGCCGGCAGCGGCCGCGAGGCGGTGGTGCACAATTATAACGCGAGCGCCTATCTCGGCGACCTCCTCGTCACCTGCTATTCCCTCCACAGCCGCAACCGCACGTTCGGCAACATGATCGGCAAGGGCTACAGCGTAAAAGCCGTGCAGCTCGAGCTGAACATGATCGCGGAAGGCTATTACGCCAGCCGCTGCATCGCGGAAATCAACGGGCGCATCGGGGCCTACATGCCCATCGCGCAGAAAATTTTCGCCATCCTCTGGGAGCAGCTGCATCCCGAAGAAGCATTCCTCGAACTGGAAAAAGGATTGATTTAAAAGAAAAGCGCGGCGGCAATGCCGTCTGCAAAGAATTTTCCCTCGCGCGTGAGCGTGAGGCGGTCCCCGTCTTGCCGCATCCAGCCTTTACGGATGAACTCACGGCTGGCGGCTAGCAGCTGCGACTTCTTGTCTGCGCCGAATCTTTCTTCCACCGTATTGAGTGCGCAACCAGCTTCGGTGCGCAGGGATATCATGATGTGCTCGTTGAGCGCCATGCTGGGACTAAGCATTTCGATCTCGAAAGGCACCATTTCTTTTTTGATACTCTGGATGTAGAGCGGGTTGTTCGCCACGTTCCACTGGCGCGACGTGCCGTTGAACGAATGCGCGGAAGGGCCGAGGCCGAGGTAATGTTTGCCCTGCCAGTAACTGCTGTTGTGGCGCGAGCGCTTGCCTGGGAGGGCGAAGTTGGAGATTTCGTAATGTTCGTACCCGGCCTTATCAAGTTCTTCCATGAGCATGCCGAAATGTTTGGCGGCGCGGTCGGGGTCGATAGCGGGGATTTTATGATGCTGGATAAAGTGATCGAGTGCGGTGCCGGGTTCCACGGTGAGGGCGTAGCAGGAGAGGTGGGGGATGTTCAGGTCGATGGCCTGGCGGATGTTGGCGAGCCAGCGCTCGTCGGTAAGGGTGGGGCCGCCGTAGATGAGGTCGATGCTGAAGTTGTCGAACCCTGCTGCGCGGGCTTCTTTGAGGCAATCAATGGACTGTTGCGCGTGGTGGGCGCGGTTCATCCATTTCAGGTCTTCCTCGAAAAACGACTGTACGCCGATGCTGAGGCGGTTGACGCCGGTGGCGCGGAAGGCGCGGAGGCTTTCGGGCGTGAGGTCGTCGGGATTGGCTTCGAGGGTGATCTCGGCATCTGGGAGCACTTCGTAATGGGCGCGCACCGTGTCGAGGAGGCGCTGGATGGCGCCGGGGCCCACCAGGCTGGGGGTGCCGCCGCCGAAGTAAATGGTGGCCACGGGCTGGCCGTCGAGATAACCGCGCTGGAGCACCGCTTCGGCCGCTATGCACTCCACCATCTCGCCCCGCAGCTGCGGCGAAGTCGAAAAGTGAAAATTGCAATAATGGCAAGCCTTTTTACAAAACGGTATATGCAGATAGATTCCGGCCATGCGCGGTTAAAAAAGTTTTAGGGAGATTAATTTGCAAACCTCGATAATACATGTCAGTTTTGTTGATATTTTTGGAACTGGAAAAGTTAATTGCATCATAAAATTTTGACCGTTGCGAACCTGGATGACGATATGGCTGCTGCTTGCATGCGCCCTGCAAACGATGGCACAAGCCGATACTGCCGCGCGTAAAAAGCCTGCGGCCGTGAAGCACCCCCCGGCAGCCAGGACTGCCCCGGCCGCTGCGCACAAAGTTAAGCCAGATTCCGCTCATACCGCGGCGCTTCATGCGGCGGACTCTGCAAAGGCCCGCCTGGCGGACTCCCTGCTCGCCGCCACGCCCAAAGTGCCTGCCTACGACACCATCATGCAGTCGCTGCTGGAAAAGAACGCTTTCCTCACCCGCAAAGGCAAGCCCGTGGTGCTGGACGTGAACCCCGTCAGGGAGACCGACGACCAGGACTGGCTGGTGTACCTCGTGGCCGGCGTGCTCCTTTTGCTGGGGATCATCCGCAGTTCCTACCTGAAGTATTTCAACGATATGTTCCGCGCGTTCTTCAACCCCACGCTGAGCCAGCGGCAGTTGAAGGACCAGTTGTCGCAGTCGCCTTTTCCCAACTTCCTCCTGAATTTCTTTTTTGTTATCAGCCTGGGCCTGTATTTATACCTGCTGATGTACCGCCTCGATTACCCGACCGACGCCATTGCCTGGATGCTGATCCCGGGTTTGATGCTGCTGGTGGGGATCATTTACCTCGTGAAGTTCGTGGTGCTGCGGTTTTGCGGGTGGCTTTTCGGGAATGAGGAACTGATCGATGCGTATGTGTTCATCCTCTACCTGATCAATAAGGTGCTGGGGATACTGCTGGCGCCGTTTTTGGTGGTTTTGGCCTTCTGCTCGCCGGAAATTGCCAGTATTTGCCTGTATATTTCGATATTCTTTATAGTATTACTGGTTGTTTATAGGTATGTAAGGTCCTATTCCCTCGTTCGTCAATATCTCTCCTTCAGCAAATTGCATTTTTTTCTTTACCTTTGCGCATTCGAAGTAGTGCCGGTTTTAATAATCACAAAGGTACTTTTACTTTGGTTAACTGGTAACCCGTGAGGGTGCCCCTATTGTTAACACAAGAGCAAATTAGTATGATCAAAGGCGGGCCAAAAAAAGAGGAAAAACAACTGACGATCCTAATTTCCCAACCTAAGCCAGAAACAGAGAAATCACCTTATTTCGACCTCGCTAAGAAATTCAACATCCGGTTGGACTTCTTTCCGTTCATCAGGGTAGAAGGTGTGCCTGGTAAGGAGTTCCGCAAGCAGAAGATTGATATTGTCAACCATTCCGCAGTGATTTTCACCAGCCGGAATGCCGTAGATCACTTCTTTCGTATTTGCGAGGAGCTGAAAGTAAAGGTTTCGCAGGAATGCAAATATTTTTGCATCACTGAAGCGGTTGCCCTCTATCTCCAGAAATTTATCCTTTACCGCAAGCGTAAAGTGTTTTACGGGGCCGATGGTTCTGCCAAGAGCCTCCTGGAAGTCATGAACAAGCACCGGGAAAACGAGAAGTTCCTCTTTCCCAGCGCCGACAGCCAGAAGAAAGACATCGAGGAATGGCTGAAAACCAATAAGTGCGACTACGCCACCGCCACGCTGTATAAAACCGTATCGAACGACGTGAAGGAAGTCATGACCAACACGGAATATGACCTGATCGTCTTCTTCAGTCCCTACGGCGTGAAATCGCTCTTCGAAAACGTTCCGAAATTCAAGCAAAACGGCACCCGCATCGGCGCCTTCGGTCCTACGACCTCCGCCGCTGTAGAAGAAGCCGGGCTGAAACTCGACATCAAAGCCCCCGCACCGCAAGCCCCCTCCATGGTGGCCGCGCTCGAACAATTCCTGCAGGGGCTCAAAAAATAGTAACAAGCTTTACAAATAATTATCAGGGGGGATCATCGAAAGATGTTCCCCTTTTTTATTTTCGCTTAAAATCAATGGCATGGCAAACAGACTAGCGAAGGAAAGCAGCCCCTACCTCCTGCAACACGCGCACAACCCGGTTGACTGGTACCCCTGGGGCGAAGAGGCTTTCGAAAAGGCGCGGACCGAAGACAAGCCCATCCTCGTGAGCATCGGCTACGCCGCCTGCCACTGGTGCCACGTCATGGAGCGCGAAAGTTTCGAAAATGAAGAAACCGCGCGCCTCATGAACGAACATTTCGTCAACATTAAAATCGACCGCGAAGAACGGCCGGATATCGATCATATTTACATGGACGCACTCCAGGCCATGGCCGGACAGGGCGGTTGGCCACTGAACGTATTCCTCCTGCCAGACCGCCAGCCCTTTTACGGCGGTACTTACTTCCCGCCGAAACAGGTGTACAACCGGCCCTCCTGGACCGAAGTGCTCCTGGCCGTTTCCGATGCCTTCAAAACCAAACGCGCAGATATCGAGCAGCAGGCGTCCAACCTCACCCAGCATCTCGAAAACAGCAACCAGTTTGGGATGGATGCAGTCAGCAGCCTCATTCCGAAGGAAGAATTGTTTACGGCTGAGCAATGCGGCGCCATGGCCCTGGCGATCCTGGGGCAGGCGGACCAGGAATGGGGCGGGTTCGGAAGGGCGCCCAAGTTCCCGGGCACCTTCTCGATCGGCTACCTGCTGCGTTATTACCGCATGAAGAAAGACGAAGCCGCGCTCCGGCAGGCGCTGCTGTCGCTCGACAAGATGATCGACGGCGGGATCAATGACCAGCTGGGCGGGGGATTTGCCAGGTATTCGACCGACGAGAAATGGCTGGCGCCGCATTTTGAGAAGATGCTGTACGACAACGCCCTGCTGACCGACGTGCTCTGTGAAGCCTGGCAGCTGACGGGCGAAGCGAAGTATGCGGTGGCCGTCCGGGAAACGCTGGGGTTCATCGAAAGGGAGATGACTTCGCCTGAAGGCGGTTTCTATTCCGCGCTGGACGCGGATTCCGAAGGGGTGGAAGGGAAATTTTATGTGTGGAGCGAAGAAGAGGTGATGGCGCTCCTCGGGGCGGATGGGCCTGCTTTCTGCGCCTATTACGACGTGAGCCGGCATGGCAACTGGGAGGATGTGAATATTCTCTGGGCGCCGCGCCCGATGGCGGCGGTGGCGGAAGAGCAGCAGATGAGCGAGGAAGAGCTGGCGGCGCTGCTGGAAAGGAGCCGCCCGGTATTGCTGGAAGCGCGCGCCAAACGGGTGCGGCCGGGGCTGGATGATAAGATCCTTTTGGGCTGGAACGCCCTCATGATACACGCACTCTGTAAAGCGGCGGGCGCGCTGGGAGAGGAGAAGTATGTGCGGATGGCGGAACGCGCCATGCGGCTGGTGCTGGAAAAAATGCGCAAGCCCGGGGAAACGCAGGCGATGCTGCATACGTACAAGAATGGTGAAGCGCGATATCCCGCATTTTTGGATGATTATGCCGCACTGATCCGCGCGCTGATTGCTTTACAGGAAGTTACGGGCGACCTGGCCTGGCTCCGGGAGGCAAAGGCGCTGACAAACTACGTAACGGCACAATTCGGAGACGAAACCGGACGTTATTTCTATTACACTGAATCCGGGCAGAGCGACGTGATCGTGCGTAAGAAAGAAGTGTACGACGGGGCGGTTCCCAGCGGAAATGCGCTGATGGCGCATAACCTTTGGCATCTTTCCATTGTTTTTGATGAAAGGGACTGGGCGGAACGCGCTTTGGCGATGACGGCCGGGCTGGGGCAGACGGTAATGCGGTACCCGACTTCGTTCGGGGTGTGGGCGTCGATGGTGATGCGCCTGGTGCAGGGGGAGCCGGAGCTGGCGGTCGTGGGGCCGGGGTACCTGGAACGGATGCGGGAGCTGAACGCGATGTACCTGCCATTTAAGGTGATGCTGGGGGCGGAAGGTGACGTGGAAGGCATGCCGCTGCTGCAGGAACGCCGGGTGGAAGGCAAGACATTGATATACATTTGCCGGGAATATCGCTGTGAGCGGCCGGTGGAATATATATCAGAAATCAATAATTTAATATGAGAATTGTTGTAATTTGCGTTCCCTTTGATAAATTAGCGTTTCAGAGCAAATTCAGGCATTGAGAATTCCCAAATAAATATTATATTTATTACAAATGCGTGATTAGGCTTGACAGGCAAGGGTTTACAGAGGGCTATAGCCTGTATGTGGCCGTGGTAAATTAACAGTGGAAAGGCACAAGGACATAATAAAATGTTAAAACTTCCGTTTTACTATATTGCGTACCCCGGAAATGTGCGGTTGAAAAAGTTGGAAGAAAACATACTACGGATTAAAAAAAAATAATACATTTGCTATCTTTCTGTGATACAACCAGGTGAAAAGCGTGACTGTAGCAGTTGACTTGTCGTTTGGCAGAAGCATCTGGCGGGTTTAAGAAAAAACGTATTCTAATGAAAGTCACCCTTATGAAGCTTAATTATTGTAGTGGGCTGTTGGTCATGCTGCTGGCGGTGCTGCTGGCCAGTTGCGGCGGCGGGAAATCCGCTAAGAACGCGCAGGGTCAGTTAATAGGCGTTAGTCCCAGACCGAAGTACTCACCCCCCGTACCTTATGGAATGGTATATGTTCCTTCCGGGACTTTTCACATGGGGCCGAATGACGAGGATGTGAATTATTCCTTTACAGCAAGGAATAAATCCATTTCGATTTCCGGTTTCTACATGGACGCTACTGAGATCACGAACAACGAGTACCGACAGTTCGTGAACTGGGTAACGGATTCCATGGCGCATGTGTTGATGGGCCATGTGAAAAACGACAATGGGGTGGATTACGTGGACTGGAAACAGAAGATCAACTGGAAAGACAAATCGACTTACGAAAAGCTGGACGCGATGATGTACGCTCCGGAAGACCGTTTATACGGCCGCCTGGAGATCGACGTGCGCAAGCTGAAATACCACGAAGAGCGGTTTAACTGGGACAAGGCGAAGCTGCGCGAGAACAAGGACAAGCCGCGTTCTCAGTTCATCGACCGGAAAGACGTGCCCATTTACCCGGACACCCTTTGCTGGATCCGCGACTTCTCGTATGCGTATAACGAGCCCATGACGCGCATGTACTTCTGGCACCCTGCGTTCGACAACTACCCGGTTGTGGGCGTAAACTGGCACCAGGCGAATACATTCTGCGAATGGCGTTCCAAATTCTGGGAAGACTACCGGACCTCCAAGAAGCAGTTCACCGAGGATAAGTTCCAGCTGCCTTCCGAAGCGCAGTGGGAATATGCAGCCCGCGGCGGACGCGAACAGGCGCCGTATCCCTGGGGCGGTTACTACATCCGCAACAAGAAAGGCTGTTTGCTCGCCAACTTCAAGCCCGGCCGCGGTAACTATCCGGAAGACGGTGGTTTTTATACCGTTCGTGCCGACGCTTACTGGCCTAACGACTACGGTCTGTACAACATGGCGGGCAACGTAGCGGAATGGACGATGGACATCTACTATCAGAATGCCTATTCCTTCACCTCCGATATGAACCCTTATCTGCGGATGGACGTTGCCGACAACGCGCCGCCGAAGATGAAGCGGAAAACCATCCGCGGAGGCAGCTGGAAGGATATCGGGCACTTCCTGCAGAACGGTACGCGCTCTTACGAGTACCAGGACAGCGCGAAGTCTTACATCGGCTTCCGTTGCACCATCGCGTTCCTGAGCCGGTCCAAAAACGATTTCAACAAAAGGAAATAGGAATAAATAGCTGAATCTTGGTGATAAACCTGACACAAAATCATATCATTATGAGCACAGCAAGCATGCATCGAGCTTTTTACCTTTTAATCACCCATAAACTTAAATTTTAACCTATGGCTATGAATCCTAACACAGCGAAATGGCTTAATTTCTTCGTATGTATCGCCGCATCAGTGGTGATCATCGGGGCTATGTTCAAACTGCAGCACTGGCCTGGCGCAGACGTTGCCCTGATCGTGGGCCTGAGCGTGGAAGCCCTGATCTTCTTTATTTACGCATTCGTGCCTGATAGCAGCGCACCCGCTCCCGCAGCCGGCGTTGCCGTTGCCGGCAGCCCAACCCTCGCCAAAATGGACAAAATGCTGGAAGAAGCCGACATCACTCCGGCCAATCTCAGCCGCCTGAGCGATAACTTCTCCAAACTGGGCACAACTGTCGACAAGATGCGCGATATCTCCGATGTGGTAGCCGCAACCGGCGATTACACCGCCAAGACCCGCGAAGCCGCCAATGCTATCGGTTCTGTAACGCAGGCATATACCAACGCAGCAGCTGCCGTGTCTACCTTCAACAACGCTTCCGAATCCACCCGCAACTTCCACGAGCAGGTTCAGTCCATGACCAAAAACCTGGCATCCCTGAACGCGATCTACGAACTGGAACTGCAGGATACCAATAACCACCTGAAAGCTATGAACAGCTTCTACGGAAACCTGCTCACTGCTTCCAAGGCCATGAGCGGCAGCGTTGACGATGCGAAGAAAACACAGGAGCAAATCACCCTGCTGGCCCGCAACCTCAGCAACCTGAACACCGTATACGGCAATATGCTCACCGCAATGCAAGGCAAATAAGGTAACGCAATAGTGACGATAACAAGAGACATTCAATTCTAAAACTTGTAGACTACTATGGCATTACCAAAAGATCCCAGGCAGAAGATGATCAACTTCATGTACCTGGTACTTACTGCAATGTTAGCGTTGAACGTATCCGCCGAGATCCTGAACGCATTCGATATAGTAAACAACTCCATCACAACGTCTAACGAATCCATTAATAATAAGAACGGCAAAACTTACCGCCAGTTCGAAAAACTGATGGCCAACGACGAAGGGAAAGTGGGCCCGTTGAAAGCAAAGGCCGATGAAGTCCGTAAGATTTCCCAGATTACCTATGATTATCTTGACACGCTCAAGCAAAAAATTATCCGTGAAAGCGGAGGGCTTACCGATGAAGGTGAGATCAAAAGCAAAGACAACCTCGATGCGCCCACGCGCGTAATGGAAAACCAGAAAGAAGGCGACGCCCTCGAAAAGCAACTGCAATCTTTCCGTAACCAGGTGCTCGCACAGATCAATCCCAGGGATAAAAACGTTTTCGATACCACGCTCCCGCTCCGTATAGAATTACCGGCGCAGAAAGGGCCCGTGAAGAAAAACTGGACCGAATATCACTTCAACATGGTGCCGACCATCGCGGCGGTAACCCTGCTCAGCAAATTCCAGAACGATATCCGCAACTCGGAAGCCATGATCATCGATAAACTGATGACCGAAGTTTCTGAAAACGACCTCGCTTTCGATAAGCTGGAAGCATTCGTGTCCCTCAACTCTAAAAACTTTACACCCGGGCAGACGCTCAAAGCCACCGTGGTAATGGGCGCCTACAGCAGTACGGTAAACCCGACGATCGTGATCAACGGTACTTCCGTTACGGCTTCCGGCGGTAAAGGTGTCTTCGAAATGCCTGTCAACACCATCGGCGAACACAAGATCGCCGGTACCATCCAGCTGGTAAAGCCCAACGGCCAGGTGGTGAACAGCCCGTTCGAAGAAATATATAAGGTGAGCTCCGCCGCTACTTCCATCTCTGCGGATAAAATGAACGTAATGTACGTGGCCCTCCAGAACCCGATCAGCATCACCGCCGCCGGCGTTCCGTCCGACAAGGTGAAAGCAACGATCTCCGGTTGCGGCGGCCAGATCACCAGCAGAGGGAACGGCGAATTCGTAGTAACCGTTAGCTCTACCGGCAAGGCCATCATCAACGTAACCGCCGAAATCGACGGTAAAGTGGAAAGCCTCGGTTCCAAAGAGTTCCGTGTGAAAAACGTTCCCGACCCGTCCATCAAGGTAGGCCTCACCAAAGGCCCCACCATGAAAGCCGCAGAGTTTAAAGTACAGCAAGGCCTCCGCGCCGACCTGGAAGACTTCGTGTTCGACGGCGTTCGCTACGCCGTGGTAGGCTATCGTATGGGTATCGAATCGCGCAGCCGTCCGTATGCCGAAGGCGACGCTACTTCGGAACTGTGGCCCAACAACCCCGAGTTGCAGGGCGCGATCCGCGGTATCAAACCCGGCGACCAGGTATATTTCGACAATATCAAGGTGAAAGGACCGGACGGCAGGGTTCGCTCGATGCCGAACGTAAACTTCAAGATCAATTAACGAACAAAAACCGTTACTGGCTATGCAAGCAGTAATATTGAAAAGGATCAGCCTGAGTGCGCTGTTATTGGTTTTCATCGCTTCTACCGCCGACGCGCAATCGCGCCGGAGAAGAGGCGGCACCGAAACACCGCCTCCGCAGGAGCAGGCGCCCGTAACCAACCCGGCTACCGGCAACCCTGTTAATGTGCCCGCGGCTCCCGCCGGAGACCCCTCCGGCACGGCGCCCGCATCTCTCCGCCAGGACGGCGTGGGAACACCGGTAGACACGCCGCGCAAGTCGCTGCGGGTAGACGGGGTATCCGAAAAGAGCCCTATCCGCGACCGTGTGCCCATCGCCTACGACCACATCCGTGAAGATGACAAGTTCTGGGAAAAACAGATCTGGCAGATCATCGATGTGCGGGAGAAGATGAACCTTCCCTTCCAGTACAACGTGGAAGACGAATCGGGCGTGAACCAGCTCCTGATCAATATCCTGCTTGCTGCGATCAAAAACAAGGAAGTGGAAGCGTTCAGCCCGATCGACGACCGTTTCAGCACCCTCATGCCTTACGACGAGATCATGACCAAGCTTTCGGGCGAGGAAAGGACCGTCCGCAGCATCGACCCGGTGACCGGGGAGGAAAAAAACGTAACGATCCGCGACGAGTTCAACCCTGAAACGATCAAGCAGTACAAAATCAAGGAAGTTTGGGTGTTTGACCAGGAAGCCTCCGCGCTGAAGGTGCGCATCCTCGGTATCGCCCCCATGGTATCCCGTCTGAACGACGATGGTTCCGTACGCGCCACCATTCCCCTGTTCTGGCTTTACTATCCCGATCTGCGCCCCGTTCTGGCCAAATACGACGTATATAACCAGAACAACGACGCGTCCACCATGACCTGGGAAGACCTGTTCGAGATGCGTTTCTTCGCCAGCTACGTAGTGAAGGAAAAGAACGCTTACAACCGCGAGATCAGCAATTACATCAAAGACGGTGTGATGCGCTTGCTGGAAGGCCAGGCGATTAAAGACAAGATCTTCAACAAAGAGCAGGACCTGTGGGAATACTAATATCCCTTTCGTTCAGATCCTGCGAACGATAATGAGAAGCCGCCTCCTGCACAGGGGGCGGTTTTTTTATATCTTGCAGGTATGCAGCAACTCAGAACCGCAATAGAGGCCGTTATTCCCCTTCCTGAGGACGCCTGGGAAGATCTTTCCGCCTGCTTCCATCCGCTGGCCTGCAAGCGGAAAACGGTGCTGACGGCGGCCGGGGATACGGAACGTTATTGTTACTATGTCACGGAGGGATTGCAGCGGGCGTTTGCGCTGGCGGAAGGGCAGAAGGAAGCCACCCTGATGTTTTCGTACCCCGGTTCGTTTTCGGGGATCATCGATTCGTTTTTCCTGCAGCAGCCGTCGAAATATTACCTGGAAACCCTCACGCAGAGCGCTTTTTTACGGATTTCGTTCAACGACATCCAGCGGCTGATGCAGCAATACCCCGTTATCGCCAGGTGGGTGCATGTGGGTACGATGGCGGCCATGGCAGGTGTGATGGAACGGCTGATAGAAATCCAGACGCTGGGGGCGGAGCAGAAGTTCCGGCGCCTTTTGGCCAGGAGCCCTCACGTCCTACAGATGATTCCCCACAAATACCTGGCATCCTACCTCGGCATCGACCCCGCCACATTCAGCAAGCTGCTGGGCGGCGTTCGCTTGTAAATCTTGGCGCAGGCAAAGATTTCGTGCAAAAGTCCGGCTTACCTTTGCATCGGATCAACAAATAATGCAACATGCCTACCTTCCATTCCGCCAGGCTTCTCGGCGATCTCCAGCGCGACGTTAACAATCTGCTTGCGGCGGCAGACCGCTACCTGGCGCCCCAACCCCATGATATCCTTTTGCAGCAACCCGCTCCCGGCAGCTGGTCCGCCATCCAGTGCCTGGAGCACCTCAACGGCTATGGCCGGTATTACCTTCCCGCCATCGACGAATCATTCCGGAAATTCCTGGCACAAAACCGACCTGTCCCGGAGAACTTCCGGAGCGGGTGGCTGGGAAATTACTTCACGCAATCGATGATGCCGAAGGCAGACGGCGGGCTGAAGATGAAGATGCAATCTCCGAAGAACCACCGCCCTTCCCCGACGCTTGATGCGGCGCAGATCATGGAGGAATTCCAGGCGCAGCAGGAGTGGATGTTATCGTTGCTGCAGGCGGCGAAGCGGGTGGATATCGGCGGCATCCGCATTCCGACTACGTTATCGAAGCTGGTGGCGTTGAAGGCGGGTGATACGTTCCGGTTCTTAATTGCGCATGCGCAGCGGCATATGCTGCAGGCTATCCGCAGTGTGGAAAATGTGCGTGGCGGGGATGCCGCTGCGGTGACTTTGCAGTACCTTTCCGAACCGGTCCGCTAACAAAAAACCATTCCTTCGAAATCTCTTGAAACTCAATACTGTTGCAGGTTGTGGCGAAATGTAATTTCCTTTCGATAACAAATACTTAACAACGGCAGAGCCCCATTCGCACTATTTTAGTAATGTGAAAAATGCACTTATTGCATTGCCTGATAATGTGAGTTTTTACAGCGAAGATCTCCCGGTATTTGCCGGTTGTCAAAGATAAAATCTGTGTCTTTTAATGGTTAACTTGGGGAAATGGCCTGGTTCTCAAACCGGGCTACCTTTTTTGTGGCAAGTGAAGGAAATTATCATTGCACGTTTTGCTTGTTGGAACGATGGTTTCAACTGCGGGAAATGCAAACGTTACTGCGGTGTATTGGCTTGCGCACCTGCCTGGCCATTGCCTTCCCCGTGAAAATGCTCCCAGATCAGCTGGGCTTTTTTCTGACCCACTTCCTTCACCAGGTCCTCTTTACTCAGCTGCTTCACCTTATTCACAGATCGATGGTTCTGCAACAACTGCGTTGCCGTACTCTCGCCGATCCCTTTGATCCCCTCGAGTTCATTCTTGAACGTGCCCTTGCTCCGCTTCTGACGGTGGAACGTAATACCGAAACGGTGCACCTCGTCACGGATGCGCCGGATCAGCTTCGGGCTCTAGCTGTCGTACGGCAGTTTGATGGAATCCTTGTCGCCAGGGAAGAAAATCTCCTCCTCATTCTTCGCCAGGCCCACCACCGTCATACTCCCGATGAGGTCGAGTTTTCGGATACTGTCCATCGCCGCACCCAGCTGGCCTTTGCCGCCGTCGATGATCACCAGCTGCGGCAACGGCTGCTCTTCGTTCAGCAATCGGTTATACCTGCGGTACACCACTTCCGACATCGATGCGAAGTCGTTGATGCCTTCCACGGTTTTGATATTGAAATGCCGGTAATCCTTCTTCGATGCCACGCCATCTTTAAACACCACGCAGGCGGAAACAGGATAACTCCCCTGGAAGTTCGAGTTATCGAAGCATTCGATATGTACGGGCAGCTCCTGCAGCTCAAGATCAGCCTGCAGCTGGTACAGCACTTTCTTCTTCTCCATATCGCTCTTGCCTTCGAGGTGCAGGATTTTTTTCTTGTGCAGCTCTTCACGGAAATAGTTCACGTTTTTGGCGGACAGGTCCAGCAGTTTTTTCTTATCCCCGCCCTTCGGCACCGTGATCTCTACATGCTCTTCCGGGAATTCCACGTCGAAGGGCACCACGATCTCGCGTGCCAGGCTCTGGAACGCTTCGCGCAGGTATGCGATGGCATATTCCATCACTTCCACGTCCGTTTCTTCCAGTTTCTTTTCCAGCGTCACGGTTTTGGTATCGGCGATGGTGCCGTTCAGCACGCGGAGGTAATTTACATAAGCGAAATTGCCTTCGGAAAGAATGGTGAACACGTCCACATTGCCCACCCGGCTGCTCACGATCGTGGAACGCGCCTGGTAGTCCTGCAGGCTGGCGATCTTCTTCCGCTCGATTTCCGCTTTCTCGAATTCCATATTCATCGCGTGTTCCTGCATGCGCGCCTTGAACACATTGAGCACAGGGGAAAGGTTGCCCCGGAGGATTTCCTTCACCGATTGCAAACCTTCGCGATAATCGTCGGCGGATTGAAGTCCCTCGCAGGGACCTTTGCAGTTGCCGAGATGGTATTCCAGGCAGACTTTGAACTTGCCTTTTCTGATGTTCTGTTCGGTGAGATTGAGGTTGCAGGTGCGCAGGGGGATGTTGTACCGGATTACTTCCAGCACTTCCCGTACGCGGCCCACGGAGGTAAACGGGCCGAGGTATTCCGAGCCGTCCTTGACCACCCGGCGGGTGAGGAAGACGCGGGGAAAGGGTTCGTGTTTGATGACGATGAACGGGTAAGTTTTATCATCTTTCAGATCGATGTTGTATTTCGGCCTGAACTGCTTGATGAGGGCGTTTTCCAGCAGGAACGCGTCTTTCTCGTTGTCTACGATCGTAAACTCGATGTGGTGGATGTTGTCCACCAGCTTGCGGGTTTTATAGTTGTCGTGGTGTTTGGCGAAGTAGGAGGAAACGCGTTTGCGGAGGGATTTGGCTTTCCCGATATACAGCAGTTCCCCGCCGGCGTCAAAGTATTTGTAGATGCCGGCCTGGGTGGGTATGGTATGTGATATCTGGGAAAACTCCGCTGAAGTCATGGTTGATGTGCTGTTAAAGGTCGGAAGATAGCGGTGGTTTCCATGTTTTCCGCTTTCATAAAAATGATTTTCTGCATGGAGGTGATGGTAAGCTGCCGGTCGCGTTCATAGGCGATCTCTTGCCGGTATTCATACACGGGATTTTTGGTGTAGGAAGAAGCCTGAACGTTCCGGATGCGGCGGCTGCTGTCGATCTCCACGATCAGCTGTGCCGGCCAGGTTTGTTTGCCGCGGCTGCGGTGGATAAACGTCGTGTCGCCGGTGAAATGATTGGGAATGGTATCGGTCACGTAGGCGTCGGCCAGGGAAGGACGGCTGATATCCGCATCCATCAGCGGGCGGAAGAGCGCTTCCAGCCCCGCGCTGTCCTGCACGGGAGCGGTAACCGTTTCGCCGTTGAGGCGGATGGTTTTGGTGATCTGGAACGGCGATTTGCGCATCCTTGCGATCTCGTCCCAGCAATAATTGCCTAACGCCCTGTAACTATGATCCTTTTCATCAGCCACCGGAGGCCCTTCCCGCTCGGGAAGACTGCATCCTGCGGCCAGCAACGCCCAAAGCCCTGCGATCCGGAATACGATTCTCATACCTGCAAAATTAACGGTGCCGCCCCAATCGGCCTATAAAAAAAATGCACCGTGAATACGGCGCATCTGATGCATGAGCAAATCTGTCGAGAGCACTAAAAAACTTATGGTGATAATAGATATGACAATTCCGGGAAAGCCTTACGGCTTTATCAGGTGTTAAACGGGTGGGCAGACTGGAAAGTTACACGGGGCGCAAAATAAAAAAGGGGCCGCCATAGCAGCCCCTTTCCGATATATCCGGTTGGGATTATACGAGAACATTGCCGGTCATTTCCTTCGGGATGGGCAGGCCCATGAAGTGAAGGATGGTAGGCGCAAGGTCGCCGAGCTTGCCGCTCCTGATCTCTCCCTTGAATTCCTGGCTGATGATAAACAAGGGCACCAGGTTCAGGGTATGGGCCGTATTGGGCGTACCGTCTTCGTTGATCATGAAGTCGGCGTTGCCGTGGTCGGCCGTGAGGAAGATCGTATAGTCGTTGAGCAGGGCCGTAGACACTACTTTGGACACGCAGGCATCCACCGTTTCCACGGCTTTGATGGCGGCGGGCCATACGCCTGTGTGCCCCACCATGTCGGCATTGGCGAAGTTCAGCACCACGAAATCGGCCGTGCGCTGCTCCAGTTCGGGCAGGATGGCGTCCGCCAGTTCGGGGGCGCTCATTTCCGGCTTCATGTCGTAAGTCGCCACTTTGGGAGAAGGCACCAGGATGCGCTTTTCGCCATCGAAGGGCGTTTCGCGGCCGCCGGAGAAGAAAAAGCTCACGTGCGGGTACTTTTCCGTTTCCGCGATGCGGATCTGGGTTTTACCGTTCTTCTCCAGGACTTCGCCGAGCGTCATGGAAAGATTATCGTTTTCGAAAATGACATGCACCCCTTTGAAGGCTTTGTCGTATTCGGTCATGGTCGTATAATGCAGGGCCAGCGGTTGCATGCCGAAGTCGGGGAATGCCTGCTGGGTGAGCACTTCCGTGATCTCGCGGCAGCGGTCGGTCCGGAAGTTGAAGCAGATCACAGCGTCTCCCGGCTGGATGTTCCCGATAGGCTGCTGCTGCGCGTCGGTCACGATGATGGGCTTGATGAATTCGTCGGTAACCCCTTCTGCGTACGAAGCTTTCACGGCAGTCAGCACATCCTGCGTAGGCGTACCGGTACCGTTAACGAGTGCGTCATAAGCCAGTTTCACCCGTTCCCAGCGTTTGTCGCGGTCCATGGCGTAATAGCGGCCGGTAACGGAAGCGATGCGCCCGGTGGTGGCGTTGAGGTGCTGCTGGAGGTCGTCCAGGTAGCCGAGGCCGCCTTTGGGATCGGTGTCGCGCCCGTCGGTGAAGGCGTGTATGAACACGTTGCTGAGCCCGCGTTCTTTCGCGATGGAAGCGAGGGCTTTGAGGTGGGTGATATGGGAGTGAACGCCGCCGTCGCTCACCAGTCCGATGAGGTGGAGGGCTTTATTGTTGTTGCGGGCGTATTCCATGGAGTCCTGCAAAACCTTGCTGGCGGCGAGCTCGCCGCTTCTTACGGCTACATTGATGCGCTGGAGCTCCTGGTAAACGATCCTTCCGGCCCCGATGTTGAGGTGGCCTACTTCTGAGTTGCCCATTTGCCCCTCGGGCAGGCCCACGTCTTCGCCGCAGGTGATGAGGGTGCTGTGGGGGTATTGCTCATAGAGGCTGTCCACGAAAGGGGTGTTCGCATGTGCGATAGCGTCGGCGGCAGGAACCTGGCCCTGTCCCCAGCCATCCATGATAATCAGGATCGCTCTTTTAGTTTCCATACTTGTATTCCGTTGTGCGTTATGAATGAATCGGGCAGTGAAATTAATAATACTATCTTTTCCAGTGCCTAAAATTTTTCCGGAAAAGCTATATCTCAAGGGATTTTTGTATATTAAATTGTTGTAATTCAAAAGCTCCCGAAGCATAGCACAATAATGGTATATTTATTGAAACACAGCAATTTGGCATAGTTTTGGCGTCTTCTACGGTTGATAAATGTATTGCGATCAAAATAACGGATAATGAAAAAGTTAATCGTAGTGTTGGGGGTGCTCCTCGCCGGGGGGATGCTGACAGCTTTTACGCTGTTCGCCGGTCCTTTCGATGACGTGGTCAACGCCCTTAAAAAGGGAGATTCGGGTAACCTGAGCAAGCTCCTGGACAACACGGTCGAGATCAACATGGCTGGTAAATCGAATTCCTACAGCAAAGCGCAGGCGGAAATCATCCTGAAAGACTTCTTCGGGAAAAATGCCGTAAAAACCTTCGAACTCCTCCACAAAGGCGGCCCCGAAGGCGGCTCCCAGTTTGGTGTGGGCAACCTCACCACCAGCGGCGGCAATTACCGCACCTCCTTCTTCCTCCAGAAAAAAGGAAATGCCTTCGTGCTCAACGAACTGCGTTTCGAAAATAAATAGCACAACAGCAAAAGACGAACGTATCGAAAGGCTGTCCGCTCCTAGGCGGATGGCCTTTTTGTTTGTAACTTGCCTGCTCATTACCGATCGTGTCATGTTACAGAAAGAAGCATTGGAACAATTCATACATTCCGCCCTGGCGGAAGACATCGGCTCCGGCGACCATAGCACCCTCGCCTCCATCCCCGCCGAAACCGCCGGCACCGCAAGGCTCAAAATCAAGGAGGACGGAGTGCTGGCCGGAATGGAAGTAGCGGAAGCCATCTTCCGCCTGCTCGACGATACCACCCGCTTCGTCCCCTTCAAAAAAGACGGCGACGCCATGGAATCCGGCG
>NZ_CALNBI010000506.1 GCF_937874145.1 uncultured Chitinophaga sp.
GTGGGCGCGAAGAAGCCCGTCAGCTGATACCCCCACGACCCGTCGAACGGATGCTCGGCCACGGGCATGAACTCCACGTGCGTAAAGCCCATTTCCTTCACGTACGGCACCAGCATCGCCGCCATATCGCGGTAGGTATAAAAACGCTCGTGGTCGTCGGGGTCGGGCCGGCGCCAGGAGCCAAGATGCACTTCGTACACGGAAATCGGGCTTTTCAGGCTGTTCTTCTCCCCTCTTTTCTTCATCCACGCCGCATCTTTCCACTTATATTCCAGCTTCGAGGTGATGGAAGCCGTTTTGGGCCGCAGTTCCCAGCTGTTGGCGAAGGGGTCGCCCTTGCGGAGTTCTTCCCCGGAATTGGACCGGATGAAGTATTTGTAAAGCTGCTGCTCCTTCATCCCGGGGATAAACCCTTCCCAGATGCCCGATTTGTCCCACCTGGGGAACAGGGTATGACTGTATGCATTCCACCCGTTGAAATCCCCGATTACCGACACAAAAGCCGCATTGGGCGCCCACACGGCGAAATAAGTACCGTGTTTCCCTTCGTAGGTAAGCCCGTGGGAGCCGAACTTTTCGTACAGCCGGTCGTGCAGCCCGGCCTGGAACAGCTCTATGTCCCTGGCCGAAAACAGGGAGAAAGGCTCTACGGGCTGCAGTTTCCTGAAGGGTTCCTCGTCTGCGGGGAGCTGTTTGCTCGGATGTTGGGTCGTCATATCTGGGCTTTGGGTGCTTTCGTACAAGGTAAAAAAATACCCGCAAACTGGCGCTTGCGGGTATAATATTTCTTGATAAGAAAAGAGTTTATCCACGTTTGGGACGGAAACCGCCACCGGAACCGCCTTTGGAATACTCGCGGCGCGGACGGAAACCACCGTCTTCGCTGCCGGACCAGGTTTTCTTCGGGCGATCGCCGTAGCTGCGGTATCCACCGCCGCCGCCGGGCTTGCGCTTGTCGCCATCCTGGGAAGTTTCGATCCTTACGGAACGGCCATTGTATTCCACCTGCTTGAAACCGGATTGTACCTGGGGCGCTGCGTCGTTCTCCACTTCGAAGAAGGAATAAACGCCTTTGAGGTCGATACGGCCGATTTTGTTGCCGCGGATGCCTGCGTTATCGCAGATAAAGCGGAGCATGTCGCCGCGGGTGAAATTGTCTACCGAACCGAGGTTGATGAACAAGCGGGTAAACTTGCCGGAATTGCGGCGGGTCATGGAGTGCTCGTCGGCGCCACGGGGGCCTTCTTTCACGTTCAGATCCGGAGCGTCCTGGTAGTATTCGAGGAATTCGTTGAATTCGAGGGAAGCGAAGCGGCGGATGATATCTTCCTTGCTCAGGTCCGCAAATTCTTCGTAGATGCGGGTGAGATAGGGATCGATCTGCTCTTCGTTCACGGTAACGTTATGTACGCGGTGTACGAGTGCGAAGAGTTGTTTTTCGCAAACGGCGAAGCCATCGGGCACTTCCGCCTTTTCGAACTTCTTGCCGATCACGCGCTCGATCTGGCGGATCTTTCCGATATCACGGCCGCTGATGATGGCGATGGATACACCGGAACGGCCTGCACGGGCGGTACGGCCGGAGCGGTGGGTGTAGTTCTCCACGTCGTCGGGCAGTTCGTAGTTGATTACGTGCGTAACGTTATCCACGTCGATACCGCGCGCGGCCACGTCGGTAGCCACCAGTACCTGGAGGTTCTTCTCGCGGAAGCGTTTCATCACTTTGTCACGTTGCTGCTGGGTAAGGTCACCATGCAGTGCGTCAGCGTTGTAGCCGTCTTTGATCAGTGATTCCGCGATTTCCTGCGACTCGATCTTGGTGCGGGTGAAGATGATGCCGAAGATATCGGGGTTATAGTCCACGATGCGTTTCAGCGCGGCGTATTTGTCGCGGGGGCGCACCACGTAGTATTCGTGTTCGATATTGGCGTTGCCGGTGTTCTTGCCGCCTACGGTCAGTTCGAACGGATCTTCCATGTACTTCTGTGCGATGCGGCGCACTTCAGCGGGCATGGTAGCGGAGAACAGCCAGGTGGTTTTTTCTTCCGGCGTGTTGGAGAGGATGCTGTTGATGTCTTCCTGGAAGCCCATGTTCAGCATTTCATCCGCCTCGTCGAGTACGGCGTAGCGTACGTTGTCGAAGTTGATGGCGCCGCGCTCGATGATATCGAGGAGGCGGCCGGGGGTGGCTACCACGATGTGGGCGCCGCGCTTAAGGTCGCGGAGCTGCATGCCGATGGAAGTACCGCCGTATACGGCAACGATGTTCACGTCGCCGAGGTATTTGGAAAAGTTCTTGAGGTCGTTGGCGATCTGCAGGCACAGCTCGCGCGTGGGGCACAGGATCAGGCCCTGTACGTTGCGCACTTTGGTATCCAGCTGGTGCAGCAGGGGCAGGCCGAAAGCGGCCGTTTTACCGGTACCGGTCTGCGCGAGGCCCACGAAGTCGCGGTCGCCGCCAAGCAGCACCGGGATGGCTTTCTCCTGGATGGGAGTCGGGGAAACGAAGCCAAGATCGGTAACGGCTTTGAGCAGATTTTCCTGTAAGCCTAATGATTCGAATGTAGTCATGTAAATTTTTTCGGTGTGGCCCGGGGTTGTTTTAGAAACCGGACCGGGTGATCAATGTTGCCGGTACAAAAAGTTTTAAACCAGCTCTCCTTCCAGGTCGTAGTCGAACGCCCTGGTAATTTTAACCTGTACAAAATCTCCGGGTTTCAACTTCCTGTCCGTGTTAATGATCACCTCATTATCCACCTCCACTGAATCGAACTCCGTGCGGCCCAGGTATCGGCCGGCTTCTCTTTTATCTACTATTACTTTGAAGACTTTGCCAACCATCTCCTGGTTTTTCTCCAGGGAGATTTCCTGCTGCGTTTCCATGATGTCCTGCGCGCGGCGTTCTTTCTCTTCAGCCGGGATGTTGTCTTCCAGCTCGTAAGCGGAAGTGTTTTCCTCGTGGCTGTAGGTGAATACGCCTACGCGATCGAAGCGGACTTCTTCAAGGAACCGTTTCACGTCTTCCACGTCTTCCAGGGTTTCGCCGGGGAAGCCGGTGATGAGCGTGGTACGCAGGGCGATGCCGGGCACTTTTTCACGGATGCCGGCGATGAGGTCCACGATCTCTTTGCGGGTGATCTGGCGCTTCATGGCTTTGAGCATCGGGTCGGCGATATGCTGCAGCGGGATGTCGAGGTAGTTGCAGATGTTATCGCGTTCGCGCATCACATCCAGGATTTCCATGGGGAACTTGGTGGGGTACGCATAGTGCAGGCGGATCCACTCCAGCCCTTTCACGTCGGCGAGGGCATGCAGCAGATCGGCCAGGCGGCGCTGTTTGTACAGATCCAGGCCGTAGTAAGTCAGCTCCTGTGCAATGAGCATGATTTCCTTCACGCCGATCTTCACGAGGCGCTCCGCTTCCGCCACCACCTGTTCGATGGGCTTGGATACGTGCTGGCCGCGCATGAGCGGGATGGCGCAAAAGGAACAGGTGCGGTTGCATCCTTCCGAAATCTTGAGGTAAGCATAATGCGAAGGCGTGCTTAACAAACGCTCCCCGATCAGCTCCGCCTTGTAATCGGCGTCGAATTTCTTCAGGATGGAAGTGAGCTCCATCGTACCGAACCAGGCGTCCACGCCCGGGATCTCCTTCTCCAGGTCGCCACGGTAACGCTCACTGAGGCATCCGGTCACATAGACCTTGTCCAGCTTTCCGTTTTCCTTCAGGTCTACCTGGTCGAGGATGGTGTTGATGGATTCTTCCTTTGCTTTGTCAATAAATCCGCAGGTGTTGACAATCACGATGTTGTGATCGCGTTTGGCATTTTCGTGCACCACGTTGATGTCGTTGGCTTTCAGCTGACCGCTTAATACCTCCGAATCCACCATGTTTTTGGAGCAACCCAGCGTAATAATATTAACCTTGTCTTTCTTTAAAGTTCTCGTCTTCAAAAAGCAATTTTTTAATTTCTCCCGGTTTCGTTACCGGAATTGCCACGAAGACACGCAGACACGCTCTAATGTTACAGCAGGCAAGCTGTTTGAAGTGACTATGAGCCTAAGTGGAGCTATTGAGAAGACGCAAAGGTAAACAAATTATTTGAATTACTACACTTTCTGCTCAGGCGAGCAAACGGCGCATGGCTTTTTCGGCTCTTTGGTTGGCTATCCTGCGTTTGTAATGGTACCACCACTCCGGCGCCATCTTGATGAGGAGGTTGTTCATACTCCGCAACCCCGCGATATGGTAGAGGCCGTTGAGCTTGCCGGAGATCGACTGGTCGAGGGCGCGCAGGCTCATGGCAAACCCGCCTTCCAGGTACTCCATATGGTGCCAGTAGCCGCCGGGCATGAACATCGTATCGCCGTGTTCCAGCACCGTTGTATAGGCTTTTGCGTACCGCAGGGCGGGAAAACGGTTTTCGTCCAGCCGCTCCGCCCAGCCCACAAAATTCGCCGCGCTCTCCACCGTCATGGGCATGCGGTAGATGAGCTCCGACTGGTTGTTTTCCAGGAGCAGCACACGCTTGCGGCCTACGAACTGGGTGTGGAAAATATGGCTGAGATCGATGTCGTAATGCATATGCGCCACCGACCCGCCGCCGCCCACGAAGAGCATGGGATACTTTTTGAGGAAGCCCTTCGCCAGGAAGTCGGGCCAGTTGAAATCGTCCGTCAGCTGCGGGGCATGCTGGAAAATGTTGAACAGGAAAATGCGCAGCTGGACGGGCCCCATGGCCACCATATCCAGGTACTGGCCGAACGTGATGTATTCGTCCGCGCCGTTGACGAGGGTTTTGGCCCCTGCCCTTTCGTTGTTGTAGACGCCTACGGTCCTGTCGCCGACGATGGATTTGAAATATTCCCAGGTCCATTTTTCATAAGCCGGCCACTGTTTGGACAATCCTGTGATGATCAAGGGTTTGCGGGGCTCGTAATAGTGTTTCCTGAATTCTTCCGGTGTGATATGGTCAACTCGATCTATGGATTGTACTATCATAAACGCGAATTGTTTTAATGGGTGAAAACAAATGACTCTCCCAAATTTAAGGAATTGCTGCGTTCGGAGCGCATAGCGGGAGGATTGGTGGAAAATTGGAAGATCCGTGGTCGTCATCGAATAAGTTACCAGCCGCAACAACTGTAATACTGTGGAGCCGGGATATGGATTCATATGCTAACCTTGCTTTTAACCGGGCTCCAACAATGCTGTAAAAGTCGCACTGCCACAAACCGATCGACGGGCTAAAGCCAGCCATTGAATCGCTTCATGCTGACACCTGGAGATTCAGACACAAAAAAATGCCGGAAGCACAACTTCCGGCATTCAAATTATAATTTTGATAATCAGCCATTTAAACTAAACAGTGAATCCACGAATTCTTCTTTGTCGAATACCTGCAGATCTTCCATTTTTTCACCGATGCCGATGTATTTCACGGGGATCTTGAACTGGTTGGCAATAGCGAGCACCACGCCGCCCTTGGCGGTGCCGTCGAGTTTGGTGATGGCCAGGGAGGTCACTTCCGTGGCGGCGGTGAACTGTTTGGCCTGTTCGAGGGCGTTCTGGCCGGTGGAGCCGTCGAGGACGAGCAGCACTTCGTGCGGGGCGTCCGGGATCACCTTGTTCATCACGCGCTTGATTTTGGAAAGCTCGTCCATCAGGTGGAGTTTATTATGTAGACGGCCTGCGGTGTCGATGATAATAACTTCGGAGCCGCGGGAAACGCCGCTTTGCACGGTATCGAATGCCACAGCGGCGGGGTCGGAACCCATTTGTTGTTTTACAATGGGCACTCCTACGCGCTCGCTCCAGATGGTAAGCTGGTCAACCGCGGCGGCGCGGAAGGTATCCGCGGCCCCCAGGAGCACTGATTTGCCGGCTTTATTATAATTATAGGCGAGCTTGCCGATGGTGGTGGTTTTACCCACGCCGTTCACGCCTACCACCATGATCACATAGGGCTTTTTGCCTTCGGGGGTGGAGAAATCCCGGAAACCGCTGTCGGGGGCATCCACGAGAATAGCTGCAATTTCTTCTTGCAGCATCCTGTTCAATTCACTGGTTCCCATGTACTTATCTTTCGATACACGGGCTTCGATCCTTTCGATGATGCGGACGGTGGTATCAACGCCAACGTCTGCGGAAACGAGGGCTTCTTCGAGATTGTCGAGTACTTCGGCGTCTACGGTGGATTTGCCGGCGATGGCGCGGCCTATTTTGGAAAAGAAGCTCTCTTTCGTCTTCTGCAGGCCCTGGTCGAGGCTTTCCTTCTTTTCGCGGGAAAAGAGCTTATTGAAAAATCCCATACTGGTGATTGCTAGTGGTTAAAAAACTGGAGCGAAGATAAGTATTATAAACACAAAAAGCCGTCCGTCAAGTACGAACAGCTCCCGTGTAGTATGATGAGTAAAGCCGGATTACTTTTTGTTGAAGTACTCCTGTACAGTATCCTTGTGGATGATCTGCTCCTTAAAGGTGTACGCACCGGATTTCGGAGAGCGTTCAGCTTTGATCACTTTGGTCCACACTTTCGATTCTGCTGCAGCTTTAGCGTCTTTTACTTTCGAGTTCTTAGAAGCTTGTTTTGCCATCTTGTATAAATGTTAAACGTTAATTGTAAAGGTTGTCAATCGTCAAGCGCTAATCGAATAGACGTATACGATTAACAGCCAGGCAATTAAGTCGACCTTATTTGATTTCTTTGTGCACAGTCACCTTCCGGAGAATGGGATTGTACTTCTTCAGCTCCAGGCGCTCCGGAGTGTTTTTCTTGTTCTTGTTGGTGATGTAGCGGGAAGTCCCGGGCTGACCGGAGGTCTTATGCTCCGTGCACTCGAGGATTACCTGCACCCTGTTACCTTTCTTTGCCATTTTATGCTGGTTAAGTTGATACCGAATGAATTAAAACTAAACGTCTTTTCTACCTGCAGCGCGCATTTCTTTCACTACAGTGTAGAGACCACGCTTGTTAATGGTTCTCAGACCGTCTGCAGACACTTTCAGTGTAATCCAACGGTCTTCTTCCGCCAAAAAGAAACGCTTGGTTTGCAGATTGGGCAGAAACCTTCTCTTTGTCTTAATGTTCGAGAAAGATACGTGATGACCTGTAATAGGTTTTTTCCCAGTCACCTGACATACTCTAGCCATGTTCTAAAAATTTTGGACTGCAAAAGTCGCATTTATTTATGTAAATATCAAATTAAAGGTAGCGATTTTATTCACACCTGAAATTGACTGTCTAAAAAAGTGGACAAAAGTAACATCAAATGAGGACACCCAGGCTCTTGACAACCGCGCCCAGCCTCACCGAATCAAGGATCCGCTGCTGGGACGTGCCATGCTTCAGCAGCGCCTCTTCGTGGCTGGTCACGCACATCTGGCAACCATTCAGCGCACTCACCACCAGGCTCAGGAGCTCAAAAAACTCCTTCCCGATCACCGGGTTGGCCATAATGCTCATCCGGATACCGGCGGGAGCCGTGGTATAAAACTCCTTCTCCACGAAGTGGCGGAAACGGTAATACACGTTATTGGCGTTCATGAGGGAAGTGCAGCTGATCACGTCGGCCACTTCCTTGTCCGTAGCCCCGGCCGCCAGCGCCAGCTGCTCGAACCCGCCCTGCAAAGCGGCCAGTTTCTCGTTCACCGCCACGCTCAGGCCGATCAGGTAAGCTTCCTTCTTTTCCAGGGTAGAAGCCTCCAGGGCGTTGGTGATGTTGATTTTCAGGTCTTTCAGATAGCGTGCGTCCACGGCGGAAAGGGCCGCCAGCTTCGCGGGCACTTCGGCTGCGCCCAGTCCTACCGTTTGCATGATCTGCTGCGCGGTATCGCTTGTATTGGTTCCAAACATCGGTTGTATGCTTTGAGATGGTAGAAAAATGGCCGGGCAAGCGCCTGCCGCCCGGCCACGAAATAAAGTCACGACATTACGCGGTGAGGGTGGCTTCGCCTTTCTGCCAGTTGCAGGGGCACAGCTCGTCGGTCTGCAGCGCGTCCAGTACACGGAGCACTTCTTTCACGTTACGGCCTACGGAGAGGTCGTACACGGAAGTCCAGCGCACGATACCCTGAGGGTCTACCACGAAAGTGGCGCGGTATGCGATCTTCTCGTTGGCTTCCAGGATACCCAGCTCATCGGCCAGGGATTTGGAGGTATCGGCCAGCATGGGGAATTTCAGGCCACGGAGGTCGTCGTGGTTGTTTCTCCAGGCGAGGTGTACGAATTCAGAGTCGGTGGAAGCGCCGATCAGGATGGCGTCGCGGTCAGCGAAATCCTGGTAATGGCTGTTGAACTCGGCGATTTCGGTGGGGCACACGAAAGTGAAATCTTTGGGCCACCAGAACATCACCATCCATTTTCCGGAAGCTTTGATCTCTTCGGAAGAGATGTCGTAGAACTCCTTGCCTTTCTCGATGGAAACTACTGCCTTTTTTGCGAACTCAGGGAATTGGGCTCCTACTGATAAAACTGCATTTTTCATAATAAGTACTATATTCTGTTTATTGATTTTCAATTTGCGCTATCGGGTGATTGCCGCCGCAAAGTTCCATTGCAAAAAGGGATAAATCAAATAGATTTATTGCACCTTGATATTGTTTGTATCTATATTGTTTTGAATCCCCATAGATGAACATAAGGTTAAATCCAAGCCCAGCAAGGCTCCCCCGGAAATGGCGCATTTTACCTACGGGAAACGGATTTTTTCACTGCGGAACCATTTAACCTTTTGGCACGTATTTTAGTTATAAGTACACAGGTAAAAATTGATTGGATATGAAACTTAGAAACATTTTACTCGCGATTGTAACGATTGGCCTTGCTTTGATTCCGTTTATCAAAAACGCCATCAACAAACAGGATGAATTTGATGCTACACAGGATTTATTCATCTAGTTTCGGCAAGTCATGACACCCCTTGGACAGATGCCCCCATCCCCAGGCACCCACATGACTGCAGCGGGCTCCATTGTACCGTGATCAAAACCGCCCTGAACAACCCTCAGGGCTCAAGGGACCGTTTTGCCCTACCCAGGCCGCGATCCCTACCCATCCCTTCGCGCCATACCCCAACCCCTCCCGCATGCCCGGCCGGCATCAGCGGCAGGACTTTCATTACCCGTATCATTCCCTCACCCCCACCCCAGGCCGCCAGTCACGCCTCGCCCCTTCTCCAACCCCGCCATCCGCCGCATATCCATTGCCATTCCCTCCGGCAGGCATTTTTATTATATTTGTCCCGCTTTCCCCCGAACCATGCCAGATATCCGCCAATACCTCTTCCCCGTCCTCTTCTCAATCCTGCTGCTAACGGCCGGCAACGCCTCCGCGCAGGACACCACCACGGTCCGCCGATACATCGCCAACGCCATCGCGCTCTCGGCCCGCCAGCCTGACTCCGCCGATATCTATTTCCGTAAAGCCGGCGACCTGGCCCAAAAGATAGGGTTTACCGACGGGCTGCTCGACTATACCCGCCGCTACACCCTTTTCCTCTACAACAACCTCCGCTTCGAGGAAGCCCTGGCCGTTTCCGCTGTTCAGCTCGAGAAATCCCTCGAAATAAAACACACCGCCAAGGCCGCTGCCGCTTATAATAACATGGCCCTGCAGTACCAGGCCATGGGCAAACTGCAGCAGGCGGCCGACCACCTGATCAAAGCGCTCGAAATGTCGGAAAACCTCGACGATCCCCTCAACAAGCAGAAATACCTTACCAACCTGGCCTCCATCATGGTCGACCTCCGCAACAAGCCCAAGAGCCTGCTGTATGCCCGAAAAGGCCATGAAGTAGCCGCTGCACTCAACGATCCCGTCATTTATGCCCGCAGCCTCGTCAACCTCATCGCCAGCGAAACGCTGAATAAAATGTTTCCCGAGGCGATCCACCATGCGCGCGAAGTACTCGACACCGGAAAGGCCCATCGCGACACGGTCCTCATCCTCACCGCATTCATCAACCTGTCCCATATTTATAACCGCATCGGGCAATATGATTCGGCTGATATCTGGAGCCTGGAAGCCGACAAGTACCTTACCCCCGCCCTATCCCCGGATTATAAAATCTACGTCGATTACAATCACGCCGAATCCTGGATCCGCCGAAAGCAACCCGCCAAAGCAGCGCCGTATTTCTACAACGTCATCGGCGATGCAGAATCCTACTTTCCCAAAAGTGAATTGCGTGAAATCCTGAAATTGGCGGCGGAGTTTAATGAAATGCAACACCAGCCGGCTCTCGCATTGGATTACTGGAAGAGATACATGGCACTGAACGACAGCATGAACAACACAGCCACCCAGTCTGCCATCAACGAGCTCGAGATCCAATACGCCACCGCCCGCAAGGAACAAGCACTCGCGCAGCAGCAACTGGAATTGCAGCAAAAGGACTTTTGGATCTGGGTATCCTGGACCATCGTGGGCCTCCTCGTAGGCGCCGGCGCCGTAGCCTGGATACTCCTCCGCCAGCGCCAGAAAGCCGCCAACGACCGCAAACGCACCCAATTGCTGCTCGCCCAGCTGTCCGGCGAGGAAAAAGAACGCGCCCGCACCGCGCAGGAGCTGCACGACGGCGTAGGCAGCATCCTTTCCGCCGCCAAGATCCATATGCATTCGGTAAAAGGCAGCGACCCGGAAGCCTCCGCCCGCGTGGTTTCCCTCATCGAAGACGCCGCCCGCGAAGTGCGTAACATCTCCCATAGCCTCGACCCGGAAATCCTTCTGGAAGAAGGACTGGAATACGCCCTCCGCGCCTTCCTCGCCAAAATCTCCCATCCCGGCCTGTCCATCAACCTCTATACGGTAGGCGACCTGCCCCGGCTGACCTCCGACCAGGAACTGCTTATTTACCGCATCATCCAGGAAGCGATGAACAACATCATCCGCCACGCCGCCGCCACCGAAGCGATCGTGCAGCTCGGGTACGACAACGGCATCCTCACCCTCACCGTGGAAGACAACGGCAAAGGCTTCGACCCCTCCACGGTACCCGCCAAAGGGATCGGCCTGGGGAACATGGTCACGCGCATCAGCCTCCTGAAAGGCCATTACGAGATCAGCAGCCGCCCGGGCGAAGGCACGAGCATCTACGCTGAATTCGCCGGCCTTACCACATAAAAAAACCCGCTCTCCGCCGCACGAAGCGGGAAGAACGGGCTCATCATCAAAGGGACCTGTTGTTACAGGGATAAATATATCCTTGCGTGGTCACGATCTTCAGGAACCTTGGCTGTTTTTGGGGACAATGGACGCCATTTTCGATCGATGATTCCGGGGTTATGGATGGCGAAAGTTTTTGGGGAACGCACCGGATGCGGCCGGATTACCGGTATCTCATGTCTTTCTGTATTCGAGCATCGCGCAATTGTTGCACTGCGCGGCGATTTCGGGTTCGAAGTCGATGGTCAGCTCGTTCACGAACGCGTCTTCGGTCCGCCATTTCCTGAGCTGGAGGATATTACCGCCGTAGGTGGCCTTTACTTTGTAGCGGCCCATGGGCACGTCTTTGATCTGCCAGCCGTCGGCGGCTTTAAGGGTGAGCGTTTGCCCGGCGGAACCGTCGATCAGCGGGCCAACGGGTGTGAAGGTCCAGGTGATGTCCGCTTCGTTGGGCACGCTTTCGCCGATGTAATTGTCGAAGGTGACGAGCCCGCCGAAGTACCCGGAAAGCGGGGCTTCCTTCTCTCCCGTCAGTTTCCAGGTGAAGTTGCGCACGGCACCTTCGCCGCCGAAGCCGTCTGAATTGTCGGGTTCGAGATAGATATGGTACTTTTTGCCGTTGTAGACGGGATAATGCTCAGCGAAGGCATACCAGGAGCCGGTTCGGATCCTGATGCTGTAGGAGCCATCGTCGCCCGTGCTGGTGCTCATGTTGGAATTGTAAAAAATGCTGTGGTCGATGAGGATTTTCACGCCTTTGACCGGCGCGCCGGCGGAGTTACGGACTTTCCCGGTGACGTATCCTTTTTTGGCGTCGCCGTTATTATTTTCACCGTCGTCTTTTTTGCATGCAGCGGCGGCGAGGCTAATGAAGAGAATTGAAGCGATGAACTGATTCATATGTTCCGATTAACGGTACAAAAGTATATCGCTTGCTGATGCCGGAAAACGGGTGTAGTACGTGATTTCAGTGACTACGTAGTACTACTGGGGGTTGTTTCGGCGGGATGCTGTTTTTTTGCATAAATTTACTGTCACACTTTTCAATCGAGCACGCATGGAAATCAGGATCGGCATCGCGGATGACCATTTGTTAATTATCAACGGGCTGGAAACGATGCTTCAATCGGCTCCGGGCCACCGTTTAATCTTCAAAGCCCTGACAGGCGCCGCTTTGCTGGAAGCGCTGGAGCAGGAGGAGCCCGACGTCCTGCTGCTGGATATCCAATTGCCCGACGCCAACGGCGTGGAGCTCTGCAAGCAAATCTCCGACCAGTTCCCCGACGTCCGTGTGATTGCGCTGACCAATCATGAGGAAACGATGTACGTCCGCAAGATGATGCGCAACGGCGCGCTGGGCTACCTCCTGAAGAGCACCGACCCCGGAAGCCTCCTGGAAGCCATCACCAGGGCCTACGAAGGCGAAGAATACCTCGACAAGCGCCTGGAGAAAGCGATGCTGTCCGAAATGATTATGGGCAAAAGGCAATCGGGCCGGGAAGTGCAGCTGACTAAAAGAGAAATCGAAATCCTCACCCTGATCGCATCAGAACATACCAATCAACAGATCGCGGATAAATTATTCATCAGCCTGCGGACGGTGGAATGCCACCGGCTGAATATCACGCAGAAGCTGAATGTCAAGCACACGGCAGGGTTGGTGAAGGAAGCGTATTTGAGGGGGTTGGTGAAGTAATGTAAAATAACATGTGAAAGAATAACGAAAAAGCCAGGATAATTTCCTGGCTTTTTCGTTATTGGCGGATGACGGGCGGCGTAACCGGTGGCGGCGTTGCACCGTTTTGCTCCCTGCGCAATTGCTCTTTCCATAATTGCGTGCGGTCCTTGAACACCAGTTTACCGATTTTCGTGGAGGAGGCATTGGCAAAATACACATCTACCTGGTAAAAATCCCGCTGTTTCTCACCATCAATATGATACCGGCAGCGATATTTCCTGTAAAATTTACCATCTCCACCTACGGCCATGATGGTATGATAAGCTCCCGGCAGAAGGGATGTAACGGCCTTCACCGCTACCGGAAGTTTCCGCTTCGCGGCGGCCACCTCCGTGCTTTCAGCCGGACCGATCATCGACTGGGCGGCTTGGATGTTTTTCTCTTCCATCAATTTGAGGAATCGCGCTGCGATCTGTTCCTGCCGTTTGTTTTCCTGCATTTGCCCCTTGGCCGGGATGCAAAGAACGCCTAGTAAAGTCATCAAAGCCATGAATTTACCATACCCGAAGTATTTTTTATTCACGATGAAATTTTCGGTAAATGGTTTTGCGGTAAAGACAATTTAATTATCAAGTCGGCACATTAATCAGATCCATCAAACTCTTCACTCCGATCATTTTCGCGCTCGTATACCCCTCTGCATAAGGCACACCGATCATTTTCCCCAACATTTTGGCCCGGTACATCACACTGTCGAAGAATTCGGGGGAAGAGATGTAGGTCTGCGGCTCGTTGTCTTTTTCGGCCAGGAACTGGGTCTTGAAGCATTTGATGGCGGCGATCTTCTGCTCGATCACGTCGGTGATATCCACCACGAAGTCGGGCTGGATGAAGCGGTCCTGGAGGAAGTGGTACACCTGTGCGGGGCGCCAGGCGTGTTGCGGCTGGCCGTCGTCGCCGAAGGTTTCGATCTTGCGGAGGCCCGACATCCAGGCGGCGTCTTTGATCAGCTGGGCGGCGCGGCCGTGGTCGGGATGGCGGTCGTCGGTGGCGTTGGCCAGTACGATGGTGGGACGGAACTTCCGGATGGCGCGGATCACGGCCAGCTGGTCTTCTTTCGTGTTTTGGAAAAAGCCGTCGGCCAGGGCCAGGTTCTCCCGCACGTCGAGCCCCATTACCTTGCAGGCGTCCTGCGCTTCGATAATGCGGCCTTCGGGCGTGCCGCGCGTGCCCAGTTCGCCGCGGGTAAGGTCTACGATGCCGGTTTTCAGGCCCTGGCGGGCATGAACCATCAGGGTGCCTGCGCAGGAAAGTTCCACATCATCGGGGTGCGCGGCGATTGCCAGTATATCCAGTTTCATGATTCTCAGATTTTTGCCCGGCAAAGTTCGGGTATAGGAAGGGATGTACCAAATCCCGGGTGGGATCAGTTGAAGCGGCTGTACAGCTGGATCTCCTGGACGATCAGCTCGATATCCCGGTCGTCCTGCGTATTGAACTCGCTTTTGAGGTTGCCGCCGAAGAAAAATGCCACGGTCTGGTACATGCGGGCATTGAATCCTCCTTTCAGCTCCCGGATGATCTCGTAACAGTTTTCTCCCGTTTCGCGGTGGATGAGCTTCATGAGCACCTTTCCCTGGTAGACCGACAGGTTCTCGAGCTTATCCCCGAACTGGGTTTTCAGCTCCTTTTCCTTGCTGGCCAGGTACTCTTTGCGCTGCTTTTTGTTTTTGCAGAGAGCCAGGTCGCGGCTCACGTCTTTGAGCACCCTGCTGGCGGAAACGGCGTAGGGATAGGTCACATAAACGGCGTTGCGCAGCCGCGTCCACCGTTCGCGCTCCTTGCGGAGGCGCTTCGGCAGCTTATCGTACACATCAAAAATGCGAAGGGTGATCGAGGGGACGGTATCCGTTCCAACAACAATGGCGCGGACGGCGATGGAATCTCCCGCAGTCCGTTGCTGGGCAAGGGACCGGCCTGTCAGGCACAGGATGAAAAGCATGCAGAATACCGCTGAACGAAGCACTGGAACGTATTGGTTATTGATATCTTCTTCCCAAATTACGCATTTTTTCAATTTCCGTATACATCCTTCCACCAGCGGTCGATGGCGGCTTCCACGGCGGGAACGTCGCGCGAGGTAATACTGGAGCCAATTACATGGCTGCCGGCTTCCGGAATGGCCACTGCGCGCTTCTTTGCGGGGGGTGTGGCCAGTTTTAGATGCATATCGAGGATGGCCGAAACTTTTACCGTGGAATCCTGCCGCACGGGATCTTTGTAATAATACAGGTTGAGGACCGGCTGGCGGATCTTTTCAAACAATTCGGGCCGCATTGCGTAATCCACGAGGTTTTCCAGCTCCACCACGGCTTCCAGGCGGTATTTGGTGTACCAGTACTTCGCCTTTTCGGGGTTTTGCGGTTGGGATTCGTTGTATTTGCCGCCCCTTACCAACCGGGCTACCATGAGGCCCCATGGCTCGTCCAGCATTTTGACGCCGGGAGCGTTGATTTCGATATTGGGAGACATGTTAATGACTGCTTCTACATCCGCCGGGTATTCGGCTGCGAGCATGAGCGCCAGGGTGCCGCCGGTGCTCGTTCCCATGACGATCACCTTCTCCCCCAGCTGCTTACCGATGGCAAGCGCCTCCCGGGCATCTTTCCAGAGCCCCTGGGCGGTCATATCCAGCAACGGCTCGGGGGTCTTCAGGCCGTGGCCGTCGAGCCGGGCCAGGAAGAGGTTGTACCCGTCCTTCTTCGCGAAATCCGTGTGCACCGGGAACCCTTCCCGCTCACTGGCCGAAAATCCATGCAGGTACACCACGCTGAAAGGCGTCTTGTGCATCGAATCCCCCGCCCAGACGATCCTCGCCCTGTTGCCGGGCCGCGTCGGGAAACCCGCTTCTTTCGCATCCACAAACGCTTCCACCTGCGCCAGTCCCTGTGGCACTGCCGGCAGCGAGCCATGCAAGTCGGGCGGGGCGGGCTTCGGGCCGAGGAGGTAAATCACGGCCAGCAAGGCCATAATAATGAGGAGAATGCGGAATATCCTGCGCATAGGAGGTAAGGGTTTACGGTGCTAAGATAAAAAATTGCCCGGTTCGGAAAACAACCGTAACGTTCTAAAACAGAGAAACCGCCCGGTCACCCCGGAACGGTTCCTCATCCATTGAGAATGGCTGATTCAATTACTTGCTGACAATCCTTGCTACCCAGCCGCCGCCCGGCTGTAATACCACCGGCACCTGGCTGCGGCTGTCTATCTCCATTTCGGACATCTTGAAATCTTCCGCATCTCTGTCGGCATTTATCCCATCCTGCCAGATCTGCATTTTATATTTCCCTGCGGGAAGGAAAGATGTTTCGAGCGTGAGCGAACGGCCCTTCGAATTGGTCATGGCGCCAGCGTACCAGCTGCCATCCGGAGCCTTGCGGACCGTCATGATATGGCTGCCGATCGCTGCCTGCTGCACGATCGTCGTATCCCACACCGCCGGAACGGCAGCGAGGAATTCCATGCAGCCGGGTTCGCGGTAGTAGTGCGTCGGGTTATCGGCGAGCATTTGCAGGGGGCTTTCATAAATGACGTACATCGCCAGCTGATGACAACGCGTACCGATGCTCATGGGTTTGCTCCAATTCGGGGCCCAATGCTCCTTTTGCGCGTTGCGCATGGCGCCTGGCGTGTAATCCGCCGGCCCTGCGGCCATGCGGATGAAGGGAAAGGTGACGTTATGGTCCGGATCGATGGACTTGCTTTTATCCCCTTTGCTTTGTTCCAGTCCGTAAACGCCTTCGAATGTAATCACGTTGGGATACGTGCGCTGCAGGCCCGCCGGTTTGTGCGCCCCGTGAAAATCCACCAGCATGCGGTGCGCCGCCGCCGCTTTGGCTACGGCTTCATAATAATTCACCATTACCTGGTCATCGCGCTGCATGAAATCTACCTTGATCGCTTTCACCCCCCATTTCGAAAATTGCTGCATGGCGGCCTGCAACCGTTCCGGTTTGGCGACCGCTTCCCAGTTCACCCAGAGCACGAGCCCTACTTTCCTTTCCGCCGCGTAACGCGCCAGTTCATCCATATTCACGGCAGGATTGATCCATTCCAGCCGGCGGGTGTCGCTCCATCCTTCGTCCAGCACGGCATACTCGAGCCCGTACCTGGCGGCGAAATCAATGTAGTATTTGTACGTTTCGGTGTTGATGCCGGCCCGAAAATCCACTCCGGAAATATTGTTATCGTTCCACCAGTCCCAGATCGCCTTGCCGGGTTTCACCCAACTGAAATCGCCTGTAGCCGGCGCCGCCAGCTGGTATACGAGCTCGTTTACCAGCAGCGCCTTGTCTTCCTCCGCTATCATCAGGATTCGCCACGGCAAAGCCGCCGGGCCGCTCTTCTTCGCAATGTACCGGGCTCTTTCCCTCACCACTTCGAACCGGTCGCCCTGCAATTCCGTTTTGAGGGGATAATGCGGGAATGCGCCCCGGATCATACCTGTCAAGCTATCTCCTCTGAGCCACATCCCTGCGTAATCCTGCAACCCGGATTCGGTGACCAGGATCCGCACGCCTTTGGTGGTAAAAAGCGCCGGCAGGCTGGCCAGCGTTTTTTGCCGGGCGATGCTGTCTATGCTCATTTCCTGGTATAGCCTTTCATTGTGAGAGAAGAAACCGTCTTCCCGGGGATACCAGGACCGGCCTTCCGGTCCGAAGGCAAAATCCGCCCGTTCTTCCAGCACTTCATATTTCCCTTTCTCTTCACAAACCCAACGCCAGGCCACGCCATTGTCGTAGGCGCGCCATTGCAGCGCCATCCTGTCGCGGAAGCGGATCTCCAGTTGGCGGTAATGGTCACGGATCACGGCGTTCTTCTGCCGCACCACCGGGTACAACAACGCATCAGCAGAGGTTTTTTTCGCACCGGCAACTTTCAGCGGGCCGCCGGAAAAGGTCGTTTTCAATCCTATCGCCGCAGGCTGCAAAATCGTTTTACCGTTGTGCAATACGGAATACCGCACGCTGTCTTTCATGGAAATATGCACCACCGTTTTCCTGTCCGGAGAAAACAATTCGTAATCCTGCGCGCTCGCCGTACAGGCCGCCGAAATCATCAGGCCGATCAGCCAGGCTCTTTTATCGTTCATTTGTTTCATAATTTTCTTTCTTCCTGCACAATCGCTACTCGGCGACAAGCTGCCACTTCTGGTTCTGTTTGCCCGCCCAGGCCTGCTGCAGCAGGGCAGCACCACCCTGGCTACCGCTGATCTCCCAGCAGAGCCCGGTCAGCTTGTTGACCAGCTGCCAGGTATTGTCCGCGTTTTTTACCGGCTTCCACAGCTGGCTGTCGAGATTTTTGCGTGTAGCCTGCGCGATGCCGCTGCCTGGCTGCGCCGGGGCTTCCGCCACTTTACCGCTGTGCCCTGTGTGGATGCGGTACCATCCTTCGCCTACGTGAATGAATTGCCAGAACTGGTTGGCATTGCGCTCGAAGTTCCATTGGATGAGTTTTACATCGTCGTCCACTTTCGCGCTGGGAACATCCACCGCCAGCTGGCTGAATGCGCTGATGATACTGTACACGCCGTCGGCGATGGCTCCGCCGGGAACCGGGGTATATACCGGCAGCGCGATGACGGGGCCGTCCAGCGCGGGATTGGCGGCATACAGGTCCCATAGCTCATCTACGCTCCTGCCGGTGCGCGTCCACCAGAATTTGGGCGTATAAGTACCGGCGCGGCAGGCTTTATCCGCATCCAGTACGATCCCTTTCTCGATCCGGTCGTCGAGCCACACCAGGAATCGCGAGGCCGGGGTATAACCGCTGGCGAGACTGTGGCTTTGGCTGTATGGGCCGATATTCCAGGTCGATTCCACATTCGGCAGGCCGGTTTTATGGCGAAGGAAATCCGGGATACCTTCCTGGAGGAACAGTGCGCTTTTCTTGTAATCCTGTACGATATGTGTGCCTTCGTGGGTGATCACGTCGATATGTTCCGGCTTTTCCATGAACCAGGCGGCGTTGATGAATATTTCCCCGTTGATGGCGTGAGCGATACCGTCCATATCAGGGTCCAGCGTTACCACCAGCTGCTTCAGGGCATTTGGGTTCAGGAATTCGACCATGATGGGATAGACTTTGAAGAAATGATCGATCATGGCCTTCTTGCGGGCCTCCGTTAGATGCTGGCTTTTGTTGATAAGCTTAAAGCTATAGGGCGATCCCTGGCGGGTGAAGATTTCCGTGGTCGGCGCCCAGGGCTTGGGCGGACCGGGCGTTTCCGTCCGCTCTTCGGGTTGTGCCGCGGCGCCGCTTTTGGAACAGGCGCCCGTAGCCGCCACGAGCCCTAAAATAGTCAGTAGGCAAATGGTTTTTTTCATGATAAAATTTTTAGGAAACCGTTCCGCCACATGCGGAACGGTTTGGTGAATCGCTGTCAGAAACCGGTCATTTCCGCGCAATGCGTAAATATCACGCCGCCCCATATATGTTGTGTTTCGGCAATTACTATTCTGAAATACCGGCAGGACACAGGTTCTGGGAAAAACAGGAATTTGCGGTCGTCGTTGTTAGGCAATTCGAATGGCGCTCCGTCGTTAACGGCCGTCCAGCTGGTGCCATCGGCGCTCACTTCCACCTTTACTCCTTTGAAATTTCCTCCCGCTCCAACCCTGCCCTGGCGGGGTACTACGGATATGCCGCTCAATGTTTTCGATGCCTGCATGTCAACCGCCAGGATATGCGGCGGCACGGCGTATCCGCCATTCCATTGGCTATGCCAGAAAGTATTGTTCTTCCCGTCGAACATTGCAATCGCCTTACCGTTATCCGGCTCTGAGGAATTGCCTTCCGCCGGTTCTTCCGAAGTTAAGCTCAGCATCTGCCAGCCCGCGGGATTGAAAAGCACCGGCTTCGGTTTGATAACCAGGAACGCGGTCCGCAGGGGCTCGTTCACTTTCACACCGCCATTTACAGCGGCGATGCTCACCGGAAGCAGGTACTCTTTGTCCATCCGCAGTTTTCCGAATGCTTTTATAACCAGGGGGCTGCCGGCCGAGGTCGTTTTCCCCGCGGAGATCAACAGCTTGCTGTCCTTGCCCGTCAGCGTGAAAGCCGGTTCGGGCAGCGGGAGGTAATCAGTTTTACGCGCATTATTGAAGCTGTCGACCAGCTGAAGGGCTGATGCCAGGGTGATTTCCAGGTTGCCGTCTGGCGTACCTACGCCACCGAAGCCCGCACTGAGCAGGATAGTATCCGGTGTTTCGGTGACTTCCAGCTGGTAAGATTGTATTTTGGAAGCCTGCACCAGGTATACGTTGGTGTATTCGGGATCTCCCATGCCGGGGATATCCCACTCCTTCTTACAACCGATAGCGGGCAGCAGCGATGAAAGCATGCATATATAGATAAGTCTTTTCATTTTGCTTCTTTTAACATGAAGGGATTACCACCCGGTGTTTTGCACCAGCGCTTTATTGATGTTGATTTCGTTTTGCGGGATGGGAAAGAGATAATGTCTTTTGGCGAATGACCGCGTCTCGAAAGTCACGACTTTCAGGAAGTCAGCGCCGTTGCCGACGATATTGAGGCCCTTGAACGCGCCGTTATCCGTCGTTTCCGCAATTTTCCAGCGGCGCGTATCGAAATAGCGCACATTTTCGAATGCAAGTTCCACCCTGCGCTCCTGCCGGATCGCGGCTTTCAGGTCGGCGGGCACCGGTATCTGGCCCGGATTGGCGCCATATTGCGGGATGCCTGCCCTCTCGCGGATCAGGTTGAGGTATTTTAGAACATCCGCATGCCCAGGCTCTGATTCCTGCAGGGCTTCGGCGTAGTTGAGATACACCTGCGCCAGGCGCAGCAGTACGCACGAACGGTTGCTGGTCTGCCAGGGGCCGGTGATCATGTTTTTACGGACGATGTAGCCGGTAGGGCTGAAGTCGGAAGCGGAGGCGTTGCGCCCGGAGTTGCCGGAAGCCTGGGTGCCGGTGATGATCTGGCCGCCATTGGTATTGAGCCAGCGGCTTCCGTCATAGGTAATGTTCACGTAGAAGCGGGGCTCGCGGTTCACCCATTGATTGTAGGTGCTTCTTGCCGCAACGTCGCCCGGCGCCGTGAAGTTCGAGTAGCCGGATAACTGGTATCCGCTGGCGGGGTCCGTGATCGGAAGGCCGTTGTCCATGAAAAATGCGTCCACCATCTGCTGGGTTGCGCCTAAAGCGCCACCGCCGGTGGATTCGTTGATGTTGCCGATATGCAGGGGCGTCCGCTCGAATTGCATCATGCTGATATCCGCCGATGGCCTTGCGAAAATCCATTCCTGGTTGGCATTGGAACTGGCCCCCCACTCCGTCAGCACCACATTGCGGCACGACAGGTAAGCATCAGGCAATCCATTGACGGTTTCGCGGTACAGGTTATAAGTTGACGGAACAAGCTCGTTGATGAAGTTTTTGGCGGCCGTTGCTGCGAGTGCCCACTTGGCGGGGTCGTATGTTTGGCTGATCAGGTTCACGCCGTTTTTGTTTTTCAGCGCCGCATAATCCGTGTTGCCATTGAATAAGGGGCTGGCGTTGAGCATGAGCGCTTCAATTTTAAACGCCAGCGCGATACCGCGGGTGATGCGCCCGTAATTGCCTTCGGAGGAGGGTTTGAGCGGCAGGTCGTTGGCCGCGGCGTCCAGCTGATCTGAAATATACTTTACACATTCGTCCATCGTATTGCGCGGCAGCTGCAGCTGGTCGTTGGGGGCATCCAGCGGGATGGGCGAATCGCCGAGCAGTACCACCGGACCGTAGGTGCGAACCAGGTAAAAATAATAGATGGCGCGCAACGCCCTGGCTTCGGCACGGTATTGCGAAATCAGCTGCGGCCCCAGCTCCTGGCATTTCTCCACATTGGCCATGAAGAAGCTGGCATTGCGGATGGCCTGGTAATAATTGCGCCAGTACGAACGGACGAACCCGTCCGTTGCCCCCCAGGCGCCCAGGTTGAGGTTATTGCTGGTAACGAAGGAATAGTTGTAATCCGCCTCGTCAGACGCCCCGGTCCAGGGGCCTGAATTCCGCGTAGTCACGAAGCGTTGCGCCGCTTCATCAGGGATCGCGCTGTAAACGTTATTGAGGAAATTCTCAGTCGTATTCCGGAACTTGAAAATGTCTTCCACCGTCAGCCGGTCGTCGGGCACCTGGTCCAGGAAGCCTTTCTGACAGCCGCTGAACATCGCGCAGCAGCTGAATGCGGTGGCAAAAACCAATATGTATCGTTTCATGTTTGTTGTTTGGATGTGAATGCTACAGGTTCATTTGGATGCCGGCCGAAACCGTTGTCACGTTCGGGTACATGGCACCGTTAGAAGTACCCAGTTCCGGATCCCAGAGCTTGAATTTGCTAAAGGTCAGTAGATTGTATCCCTGCAGGTAAATGCGGGTGTTCTTCACAGAAAAACGCTCGAGTAGCGATGCGGGAATCGTGTAAGTCAGCTCGGCGGTTTTGAGGCGGAGGTAAGAAACATCCTTCACCCACCAGCTGCTTGCCCGGTTGTTGTTATTGTTAGCCGCACCCCAGCCCAGCCGCGGATAGAATGCGTTCGGGTTGGGGTTATCCACGCTCCAGCGATCCTCCGCAATGGCGAAAAGATTGCTCCTGTCTGCCGCCGCGCCGTTGGCGAAAGGAATGATCCCATCCCCGGAAATATACCGGTCAACCTGCCCGGCTCCCTGGAAAAACGCACCGATGGAAAATCCTTTCCAGTTCATATTCAGCCCAAAACCATATGTTACAGCAGGAATAGTCCCCCGGCCAATCTGCGCCTCGTCATAACTGTTGATCACACCGTCGCCGTTGAGATCTTTATACCGGATATCACCGGGCCTGGGCCTTCCGCCCAGCGCACTCTGGTCGGCACTGGTTTCGATCTCATGCTCGTCGGTGAACAGGCCGAGGGCGATGAGGCCGTAGGTGGCATTCAGGTTCGTACCGCGGCGGTTCATCCAGGGGTGCACCGCGTCCGGCTGATCGTTCTCTATGACTTTATCGCGGTTGAATGTCAGATTGCCCCGCAGGTTCCAGGTTGTGGCGCCGATCTTCAGCGGCAGGCTTTCTACCGTCATATCGATCCCTTTGTTCTCGATTACCCCGAGGTTGGCGTAAGGATTGCTGATCACGCCCACCATATCGCTCAGGGTGCCGCGCTGGAGGAACACCCCCGTTCTCCGTTCCTTGAACAAATCCACCACTACCGACAGGTTGTTGTTGAGTGTTTTGAACTCTATGCCCAGGTCGGATTTGCGGGCGGTGGACCAGGTTACATCCACACCATATTCAGAAATCGCGACGCCGTTATACCCTACGCGGGCAGTTGGCCCGCCGAAGGTGTAGCCCGCGGCCGATCCGTTCACGAAAGTCTGGTAACCGAAACGGCGGCCACCGCTGCCGGAGCCCACTGTACCGTCGGAGAAACGGAGTTTCAGGAACTGGATGAACCTGCCTGCGCCTTCGAAGAACGGTTCTTCAGAAACCACCCAGCCGATGCCGTACGAGGGGAAAAATCCGTAGCGCTCGCTGGGAGCAAAATTCTCCGAGCCGTTATACCCGAAATTCAACTCCCCGAAATAGCGGCCTTTGTAAGAATAAGTGCCTCTGCCCGC
>NZ_CALNBI010000507.1 GCF_937874145.1 uncultured Chitinophaga sp.
CCGTGCTCATGATGCCATGTTTCGTGTAACGGCTTTGCCAGAGCACGAATCCATCGTGGTGCTTGACAGTGAGGATCACCATTTTCATGCCCGCTGCTTTCATCGCCGCGCACCATTGGTCGGTGTCTAGGTTTTGCAGGGAGAAGATGGTGGGATCTTCTTTCCCGTTACCCCATTCCATCCGCGTAAAGGTGTTCGGCCCGAAGTGGATGAACGCGATGAACTCGTTTTGCAACGCGGCATACTGGTTCCGGGTAGGAACGACGTGCGCCGCTTTCCGGATAATGGCGTCATGCGAATCGCCGGGCGCCACGGCGACGGTGTTGCTGGTTTGCTGCCCCAAAGCCTGCAAAGTAGCGCAGGCGCACAGTAGAAAGAGTGATTTTTTCATACAAAACAAATAAAGACAGCCATAAAGATAACCGACCATGAGAATAATGGCGAACCTTCAAGCGCTTAATGTCCTGAATGTCAAAATACACTTAGGAAATGCCATTATTCTGTTAGTGCCGGATTTTCCCGACGAGGATTAGAATTTACACTAAACTGGCAATTCAAATATTTAACATGCGAAAGAGTAGTTTCTTGATAAGAAATATTCCTTTCGTTTAAGGAAATATGCAATGAACGAGAAAACACCGTTACAAGGCCGGTTGGCGTTTTTCGAAGGCCCGGGCACTCCTTTCCGGATTACCTCCGGCAGCGTACGACCGCTTCGGGGCAGATGAGCCCTTCAACCTCCGGGAGAACGCCGCCACGCTGGAGGAAACCCTAGGCAGCAGGACCCACGGCAAAGGCATCGACCTCGTTTTCGATATGAGCGGCTCGCCGGATGCCATGGAAGCGGGCTTGTCGGTCCTGGGGATCGGCGGCTGCACGCGGCGTGGAACAGGCTTTTCAGTATTCCCTGGCTCACAAACCCCTGCGCGTTGGCATCAACCTAAGAAAACAAGAGCAATGACTAAGATGATCATATTCGACTTGGCAGGAACTACCGTGAACGAGGATAACGTGGTGTACAAAACCGTTCAGCAGGCCATCAACGAACATTGCAACTACGTAACGCTGGAGCCGGTGCTGGCAGAAGGCGCCGGGAAAGAAAAGCTCCAGGCCATCGATGCCGTGTTGCGGACGTACACGGAAGATAAACAGGCCGCCAGCGCCCCCCATCTTCGAACGGTTTAAAACATTGCTGGAGACAGCTTATCTGCTGATTTCGGCAAAGAAATACATCACCAGCAACTGAACCGTCGTATTTTCGGTATGCACCGGCATGTGCGGAATATTGCCGTCGAAAAACAGCGTGTCGCCTTCGGACAGATCGAATTGGCGGTCTTCCAACTGGTATTGAAGGTTGCCGCGCAGCACAAATACGAGCTCGAAGGCCGCGGTGGTAACGGCAGGGCGATGCGCGCCGGGCCTGAGCGTCAGCAACGACAGCTGGAACGCGCCGCTTTCGAATGTATATTCGAGGATAGACTGGTACTCGAAACCGATCGCGCCTTCTTCCTTCTCGTAACTGGCGTACTGCTCTTTACGCATGAGGAGGAACCCCGGAAAATGGTTTTCCGCGCTAAGTTCAGCAAAGAAAGTTTCCGGTTTGACGCCCAGCTTTTGAATGATGGTAAACAGCGTGGGAATCGTTGGCAGCATCCGCCCGTTCTCGATTTTGGACAACATCGCGGATTTGATGCCCGTGACGCCGGAAAGGTCGAGCAGCTTCAATCCTTTATCTTTCCGGTACCGGCGGATGAGGCCGCCGATTTTATGGTAAACGAGCTGGCCGCTGTTGACTGCTTCGGTTGAAGGCTCCTGGTGCATATTCTTTAACGATTAATTAAACTCAATACTGCGAAATTAACAAATAAGAAAATTAGTTTCGTGTTAGGAAATAATTAGCTGCCGAAATAAGGCAGCCGCGTACGGTCCTCAGGTCAACTTCCAGCCCCTCGCGCCGGAGCTCCTCCTGGTGATGTTGCGAAAACATTTGTTGAAATTGACGAGATTGTTATAACCGCTTTCGGGTGCCACATGCATAACGGATAGTTCGTCCTGCCGGAGGAGCTTACGGCATGGGCGATACGGATTTCCTGCAGAAGGCTGACAAACGACTTTTGCGTACGGGCTTTGAAATAGCGGCAGAAGGCGGTGGGTACCCTTTTTGCGACGGTTGCCACCTCGTCCAGCGAGATTTTGCGGTGATAATTTGCCATGAGGAAGTGATAAACATCGTTGAACCTTCCTGCATCTTTTACGGTCATGGGATTGTGGTAATGCTCGCTGGCCAGGAATTCGTAATCGCTGGTGTGGGAAAGCAGATCGATGGCTTCCAGGAAAAGTGAGAATCTTCTCAATCCTTCTGTCGCCGTGATCTTATCCAGGAGTTCCAGCATAAGGTCGTGCGTGGTATGTTGGATGAGCAGCCCGCGCGACGCTTTGGCAAAGAGCGATTGCACGGCCTCCGCTTCCTGCGTGCCGGAAATAAGACTGAGCACCAATGCCGGCGCGAAATAAAGTACCGCTCCGCATAATCCGAATGGCCCGCTTTCGACACTGGCTTCGGCGCACGTCTACGCATCGGTAGCAAATTTCTTCCGGCAGGAATTTATGTTTAACGACGTACCCTGGCGCGATGAAGTCATCACGCATCCTATCGCTGATATGGTCAGCAACGGTTATCTCCGGCTCAGCGACCGCCCGGGGCTAGGAGTAGACCTTTTAGAAGTAGAAATGGAAAAGCATCCGGGGATCCTCCAGCCAAAGCCGGGGTTCTACGTCTGATGGAATAAACGATAGCTTGTGTTTTTACCTGCAAATAAGGAATGATATGCCACTGGAAATCGATTTATCAAACGAAGTAGCCATCGTAACAGGCGGCGCATCAGGCATCGGGGCGGGGATCAGCCGGGCGCTCGTGCAGGCTGACGCCGTGGTGGAAGGATGCGATCTCTCCGGAGGAAACGGAACATCCCGGCTGGATGTGACGGACACGCAGGCGCTCGCACATTTCGTGGAACAGGTAGCCGCGAGGCATGGTAGGATCGATATCGTTGTTTCCTGCGCACGCGCAAATGTATTTACCGGCGCCAGCGATTGCGGGGAAGCGGATTGGGAACGCAATCAATCCCTGAACCTTACCTCGCACTGGCAACTCGGCAGGTTATGCAAGCCTTACCTGGAGCGCGATGGCAAGGGCGTGAGCCTGGTGTGCTTTTCTGGCAAGCCCGTATGCAGCCTTCTTCGTTTCGGGAACAACGTATGTCATAGACGGAGGGCGGTCTGCCCTCATGCAGGATAGTTAGTGATTAAAAAGGCCCGCTCTCATCAGCGGGCCTTTTTGTTATCACCTTATTTTTTCAAGGTATTTCATGATCACCGGTTGCAATGCCAGTGCCCATTTGCGGTAACCGCCTGTTGTAAGGTGGATGCCGTCTGCGGAGTAGTCACCCAGGCTGAGGCTCCCATCAGCCTGCACAAAAGCCGCTGTCAGCGGGAAGTAAGTATACCGCTTTTGCGTGGCGGCTTTTTTAGCGAGGATGGCATGGATTGCATCGTATTGCTTCCGCCTTTCCGAATCTTTCTGCAAACCGGTCGGCAAGGGGCCGGAGAGGATCAATTGCGTTTTGGGCAGGCGTTTGTTGATCCACTCTGCAATCGCCTGGATGCCCGCTGCGATTTCCTGCGGGCTGTCGCCGGCGGGCAGGTTGTTGACGCCGATAGATACTGCGATCACTTTGGGCGGCGCGGCGGCGATGGCGCCCTGCTGCAGGCGAAAGAGTACGTTCTGCGTTTTGTCGCCCGAGATGCCGGCGCTTTCCCATTTGAATTGTCCAAAGAGGCTGTCGAATACCGCGAAGCCGGGTTTCTGAGGAACGTAGGTCCGGTGGCCGCCGGTGCCTTGTGTAATGGAATTTCCCAGGAAAACGATATCCTTACGTGCACCCGCGGAAATGAGGCTGTCGATATTGGCGAATTGCTGCCACCAGCCTTTGCCTTCCGCCCATCCGGCGCCGGATCTGTATTCCGCGCCGGGAGCGGGGATCGCCGCGAAGTTGATTTTACGGCCGGAGGAAGCGAGGATGAAATTGGTGATAGGCGTGGGGTCCTGCAGGCTATGCGGGTGGTGTTTTACACCGGGTTTATGGATGACGGTGATATTGCCGCCGGCAGCTTTTATTTTCGCTTCGAAAGGCCCTGTGTTCTCATCCACCGGTACCACTTCATCCGCGTCGCCCACAACATGCAGCATTGGAATGCCGAGACGGGCGATATTGGCGGCATTGTCGAGCGGGGAGCCGGTGAATGCAGTGGCTTGAGCTTCGTCGAGTTGGTAATCTTTTTTGAAGGTATCCCAGTCTCCCTTGCTGCCGGGGCCTTTTCCGAGGCCGCCTGGCCAGCTTTTCAGGTCTAGTACCGGCGCGTCTGCATAAATGCTGGCCACTTTTCCGGGGTTGGCCAGCGCCCAGTTGTAAATATATACGCCACCGCGGCTCATGCCTTCCAGCGAAACTTTCGCCGATAACCCTGCGCCCGTCAGCAGTTTATAAAAGCGATTCCAGGCGTTAATGGCGGCGGGATTGCCGAAGAGCTCGGCTACATCGCAATACGCCACGTGGAAACCTCTTTCCAGTAACGAAATGTCCAGCTGCGGCTCATGCCCCCAGAAACGCGCGCGCCAGATCCAGGGCCTGCCAGGCGCGGCCGTCTTCGGTTTTACCACTTTGCAGGCGCGGTTCCCGGATATGAAGTCCGCACATTCGAACCCGTGGAAGGAACTGAATTGCTTACGCTCTTTTATCCGCGTGAAAATATCGAAAGGCGTGCCGGGTTTGGCGGTCACCTGTTCGTACAGGCGTTTGGCGATCAGCGTGGCGCCGAGTGAGGAAGGATGGATTTTATCGGGAAAGAGATCGGGCTTGTCTGCGAACAAGGGATACAGGTCGATGATGTCCAGTTTTTCCTCATACGCGATCTTCCGGATATACGGAACGATATTTTGCTGAATCGAACGTTGGTAGATGGCATTGTCGGACGCCGTATCGGTCACGAACGAGGCTACCGGTAATAACACGACTACCCTGGGTTTTGAAGGCAGCTGCCGGAAGGCGGCCACCAGCGATTTGTAATCGGCTTCAAATCTGCCATGCTCCCCGGCGTACCGGCGCTTGCTGTCGTTGGTGCCCAGCTTGATGAAAACGATATCAGGCCGGAAGGCGATGGCATCAGCATACGCCTTCGAATCCCTGTACGAGTTGTTGGTTTCTGTTAACGCGGTGGCACCGCTCTGCCCGAAATTCCCGACCGTATAACCTTTCCCGAGCATGTTTTGCAACTGCGCCGGGTAGCTGTTGTGATCCCGGTCGGCCACGCCGGAACCGTACGTGATGCTGTTGCCCACACAGGCGATGCGGACAGGGGATTGCGCTGCGGCTGAATGCCAGCAGGCGATCGTGATAAATAAAGCAGCAAAGATGCGAATCATATTGGTAGATTGAGATCGCCTATAAAGATAATGGAATGAAGATGCCGCAATTATCAAAAATTAACCTTGAATGGATGATTTTGAAAAGAAATCGCAATCCGGACTATAATGCAACGAAAGTTCAGAGTACTATACGCTTTTTGATAAGAGTTGTAAGAATGACTTGAAGCCGATCCCCAATTCATTCGGTACCTCGTCTTCCATGCCGATAAAAGGGATCTCAATAAAAACGCCGTCTGCCTTCCAGATTGCGTATCCTGCGTCCGCTCCATTTGAGCCAATAAAGAAAAATTGATTTGAATGTCCTTTGTCTTGTACTGGATCATAGTAAGGATTTAGCGCACATACGTCTTCTATATTCCAAAGTATTAGATTTTGAATACCTAATATGCCTGAGGCGCCATTATGCGACGATATAAAATCGATGTAATCCGAATCAAGTTTAAAATCCGCCTTTACACACAATCTTGACACTTCCGAAGTATCAGGAGCTGCGGTCAAGCCAAAGTTTTTTAATAAGATTTCTACTGACATAAAGATGTATGTATTTTTATTACAGACCTCGATTGGCGATCGCCTGTAAGAATTCGGCGAAATCGTAACCCAGCACTTTCACCTCATGAATAGACATGCCGATGAAGGGAACTTCGATAAAGGCAAGGTCGTCCTTTCTAAGTCCATAAGCGGCATCTCCTCCGTCGGAACCGATTAAGAATAGACCGGGCGCAAATTCCTGAACTGCATAGTCCTGGTTTGCTTCCATAAGTTCCTGCAACATCCAGAGCCGGATGTATCCTTCTTCGCCAATAGCTCCTTCTCCACCATTTTTCAGGAACATGTATTCTACATAATCTGCGGGGACGGCGAAATCCATTTCTTTCAATATTTGTTGCGCTGCGATTTCGTCAAGTATTTCATTGGGTTCCACATTGGCAGTGAGTTGTGATACGATCGCATCCATAAACTTAATCTGTTTTATTGGCGTGTTTTAATATTACCGGATGATCCATGGTTGATTTTTCCCAGCTCTTTGAGCGGATTTACCTGCGGGAAGTTCGGAAATCTCCAGAATCGACGTATCCAGGTTAATTATTTCGTCCAGTGAGATGACCAGGTAATCGCTGTCATCGGCGCAAATATCATCTCCGATAAATTCCCAGATGCCATCTTCTTCATGATGAAAGACGGATAATATTGGCTTATTTTCATGAAGAACAAACCTGGTTGTCAATACGGCGCTATTTAATGCGATGTTGAATCTTCTTGTCACTTTGCGCATTTGGTTTTGCGTTGGGGCGGATTGCTCAAACTATGAGGACCGGACCTCCTGTTAATTTTGGAAACAGTTCTATCATTTGATAAGTAAATGTGTCAAAACAAGAAGCCGTCGGAAGCAAATGCAAATTAGGATTAATTCGCCGGCAACTAAAATAGCACATTATTGGGTTTTGAACATCACTGCAGCTCTGTTACCGTCAAGCGGTTGTTCATTTATCTACCCCGGTAATTACCTCTTCAAGACAATTTTATACCAACAAATGTGAAAATAAGGTAAGCATGAGTATACGTAGCTAGGTTATTTTGCCTTCTCCTATTGACATGAAATCTGAATGGCGGTGAGAAAAGCGCTCCTACAATATGCTGATGATGACCTGCTGGCATTGATCGCCAGGGACGAAATCGACGCTTTTACCGCCATCTACCGGCGCTATTGGGAACCGCTCCTTGTTACCGCAGCCAGGGCCATCCGGTGCAAAACCGAAGCCGCCGACATCGTGCAGGACGTATTCCTCTCCCTCTGGAACCGTCGCGCCGAACTGGATATCCAGGGCTCCTTGGCGGCTTACCTGCAAACCAGCGTCAGATACAAGGCGATTCACTATATCGAAAAGAATATCGTCCGCCACGATTATATTTCCCTTTTGACCGACGCCTCCGGCGACACGCTTTCAGAAAGCGGGGAAATAGGATTACAGGTGAAGCAGGTGCAGGAACTCATCCGCCACACCGTGTCCCGCATGCCGTCTAAAATGCAAACGGTATATAAACTCAGCCGGCAGGAAAATCTTAGCCACAAAGAAATTGCCGCCCAACTGGGCATTTCCACTGAAACCGTCAAAAAGCATATCCGGCACGCATTGTCGTTAGTCCGGTCCGCACTCGAGCAAAGCTCGGTTTCCGTACCGCTTTTAATCCTCACCTTGCTTGATTAAAAAAAAATCTTTCCGGCGTATACCCCCTCTCTCATTTTCGCCGGACAATATTATGTACAAGCACTTGAAACATGAACGTCGGACAGGCTAAAGAAATCTTGCAACGCTACAGGGAAGGCAAAACCACCGCCGCGGAAAACGTGTGGGTGGAACGCTGGTACCTGAAATTAGTGGAAACAGGAGAGGAGGAATGGGAAGAAGGTGAAAAGGAAGCCCTGGGGCAGCTGATGGAAGCGCGGCTCATGCGGCAAATCAATAGCACACCAGCCGCTGCACCAAAAATTAGGCGGCTTTTTACCCGCTCCCGCGCCATCGCCGCATCCATCGCTATCGCCTTGCTGATCGGCGCCGGCGGCCTGCTGCTGATATCCCGCCAGGGTAACGGCGACAGGCAGCCAAGGCTGGCGGAGTTATCCGCACCGCAACATAATATAGCCACCATCACGCTATCCAACGGCGATGTCATCTTTCTCGACAGTGCCGGCACTGGCACTTTGGCCAGCCAGGGCGACGTTAACCTCATAAAGAACGGCAGCGGCGACCTGGCCTACGAGTCCGGTGCAGCGCCCGCTGGCGAGACAATGCAATACAACTCTCTTACAAACCCCAAAGGCAGCAGGGTAGTGAAAATAATGCTGTCCGATGGTACGAGGGTTTGGCTGGATGCAGGCTCTTCGCTCACCTATCCCGTTTCTTTCCCGGGCGCGGAAAGGAGGGTGTCCGTTTCGGGTGAAGCATTTTTCGAAGTGGCCCGCAACGCGCAAAAGCCATTTTTCGTGGACAACGCCGCCGCCAGCATCCGCGTGATCGGTACGCATTTTAATGTGAACGCGCATGCAGACAATCCCAATATGCAGGTTACCCTGATCGAAGGCGCCGTTAGTGTATATAAAGGGGAAGGCAGCAGCTTGCTCAAACCCGGGCAACAGGCGATTGTCGGCAACAACCAGCGCGGGGCCGGGGGAATCGAAGTAGTGGATAGTGTGGACCTGGAGGCTGTTGTGGCCTGGAAACACGGGTACTTCCATTTCTCGAAATCCAGCCTGCCCGAAGTCCTGAAACAATTATCCAGATGGTATAACGTCGAGTTCGAGTATGAATCGGGTATCCCGGCCAAACAATTTATGGGAGAAATAGAACGCGATTTGAGCCTGGTACAGGCGTTGCAGATCCTGGAAACAAACGGAGTCAGGTTTAAAATCGACGGCGATAAAATAATTGTAAGAAAGTAAAGCGCCACACCGCGCATATTGATTGTATCGGTAAGTCAATTCATTCACTGTAATTCCATGAGACATGATCGGGCCGGCCATCACCAAATGATGGTAAGGGGATTCCTTTGCCGGAATGGCCGGCCCTTGTCAAGAAAAACGCACACCACATTCTTTAACAGATACGCATTTTTCAACCAAAAATCAAATGAAGGCCATGAACTTAACTATGTTCTGTCAGCATCGATGGCTGTCGTATGCCGTCCGTCGCCTTGCCAGGCTCATTCCCCTTTTCTTATTATCCTTATGCCTTTCCGCCAGCGCATCCGGCTTAGGCCAGCAGGTGACGCTGGATGAGCGGAACGTTGCGCTGGAGCGCATCTTCAGCAAGATCAAAAAACAAACAGGGTATGTGTTTTTCTATGACGCGAGCCTCCTCGCACATGTAAAACCTGTCAGCATCCGCGTTACCAACGTACCGCTGGAAGTTGCGCTGGATAAGTGCCTGGACGGGCAGGCCCTCCGGTATTCTATCTCCCGCAAAACCATTACGATCGTCCGCGACCCGCAACAAGCCGGCGCTTCCCGCAACAAGGCGCAAACCGCCGCCGCAGATACATTTTCCATCCGCGGCGTGATCACCAACGCGGAAGACAATACCCCCGTCGAAGGGGTATCCATCCTGAACCGGAGCTCCGGCAACGGCACCCAAACCAATAAAGACGGCCGCTTTGCCCTCCGCGTGGCGCTGGGCGACAAACTGTTCATTTCTCATATCAATTACAGCGATGTCAACTACGAAGTGACCAGCAACGACGATGTGTTCGTAAAGCTGGCGCAGAAATCCATCACCGTCGGAACCGATGTGGTGGTGGTAGGCTATGCCAAGCAGAAGAAAACGAGCATGGTGAGCTCCGTGAGCACCATCAGCGGTAAAGAACTGACTTTCGGCGGCCGCAACCTTAGCAACAACCTGCAGGGCCAGCTGCCGGGGATCATCTCCTTCCAGCGGACGGGCGAGCCGGGTTACGACAACGCCACCTTCTGGATCAGGGGCGTCAGCACCTACAACGGCGTACAAAATCCGCTGATCCTCGTTGACGGCGTACCCCGCAGTTTTAATGACATCGACCCCAATGAAATCGCCACTTTCAGCGTACTGAAAGACGCGGCGGCGACGGCGGTATTCGGTGCCGAGGGCGCCAACGGCGTCATCCTCGTGACCACCAAGCGCGGCCGGGTGCAGAAAACGGAAATCACTTATCGCGGCGAGTACTCCAACCTCACGCCGCTTCGCATGCCCCAGTTCGCCGGCGCGGCCGAGTACCTGTCTACCTACAACGAAGCCCTCGCCAACGAAGGCAAAGCGCCGATTTTTGACGATGCACTGATCGACAAATACCGCAGCCACGTAGATACGGATCTCTATCCCGACAACAACTGGCTGGGCATGCTCCTTCGGAAACACACCTACAACACCCGCCACAACCTCACTTTCCGCGGCGGCACCAGCAAGGCGCGCTTCTTCGTTTCCGGCGCTTACTACAAGGAAAGCGGCCTGTTCAAGGATAACGCGCTGGCCCAGTACAGCAGCAATATCGACCTGAAGCGTTATAACCTCCGCAGCAATGTGGACATCGATGTATCGCCCACAACACTGTTGCGCGTAGATATCAGCGGCCAGTATCTCGAAACCAATTATCCCGGCACCGGAACCGCCCGGATTTTCGAAATCGCCACCATTGCGCCGCCGTATTTGTTCCCGGCGATATATTCTGACGGAACGCTGGCCGATCACCCGCGCCCCAGCGACAACCGCTCCAATCCCTACAACCGGCTCAACCATTCCGGGTATACCAACGAGTACCGCACCAATATCCAGTCGCGGGTGGACCTGGAGCAGAAACTGGACGTGCTGACCCAGGGGCTTTCCGCGAAAGTGAGCGCCAGCTATGACTTTTACGGCACCTACATCGTAGGTACGGGCAAATCCATCAACTCCTTTTACGCTACTGGCAGGGATGCCGACAACGGGCTGAAGTATACCCAGATCAAAACCGGAACCGGCGAGATTACGACTGGATCTACCAGCCAGACCGGGACAAAAAATATTTACCTGGAAGCGTCCCTCAACTACAACCGCATGTTTGCGCAGAAGCACGACGTAACGGGTATGGCGCTGTTTTATAAAAAGGAAAGCCAGCTCACCAGCGACCGCCTGCCGTTCCGGAAAATGGCGTATGTGGGCCGTTTGAGCTATGCCTACGACCGCCGCTATTCTATCGAGGCGAACGTGGGGATCACGGGTTCCGAAGCTTTTGCGGATGGATACCGCTACGGCGTGTTCCCGGCGATGGGCGTGGCCTGGTCGCTCAGCAACGAGGATTTTTATCCGGATGCCTTGCGCAACGTGCTGTCCAGCGTTAAGTTCAGGGCTTCCTTCGGCCTTACGGGCAATGACCAGTACGGCGGTTCCCGCTTCCTGTACCGCGGCGGTTACGTAGGGGCTTCCGGTGCTTCGCTGGGGGATAATGCGGGCGGTGCACTGAATGCGCTGAGTGGATTGATGGAAGACCGGTTCCGGTCGCCCGAGCTTTCCTGGGAAACGGAAACCAAGCGCAACTACGGCGCCGACCTGGGGCTTTTCGGCGGCAAGCTGAACATCACGGCAGATTACTTTGATAACTACCGTTACGATATCCTCGTGCAACGGCGTACGGTTTCCGGTGCGGCGGGCTTCCGGCAGTCGCCGTTCCAGAACTTCGGGAAAGTGAGCAACAAGGGGTTTGAAACCATGCTCACTTATCGCCAGCCCGTCGGCGGACATTCCGTTTTCTCGTTCCGCGGCAACTTCACATACGCGAAAAACAAGATCATTGAATTTGAT
>NZ_CALNBI010000508.1 GCF_937874145.1 uncultured Chitinophaga sp.
CAGACTGACATTCAGTTTCTTGATAGGAATCCCGCTTTTCTTGCTGTTTGCCGTTGCAGGAATGTTGGCTTTGCTGATTGCACGAAAACATATAACGGTGTGGGGGGCGGTGGTATATCTATTGCTACTGTCGGGCGCGGGATGGATTGAAAATATCTATATTCTCTACACCGTTTTTAACCGTGACTATTTACCATCTTCATGGAGTTATACCATAATTGGTTTTTATGAAACACTGGCCGTGTTAAGTGTTGCAATACTGTTGGTGGCTTGTGGAACAGCTTACGTATGGCAGCGGATGCGGGGTGCGAAAACTAACTATTGAGCTCGTTTTTAAGCAGAAAAGCCGGTTGACGTACATCAACCGGCTTTTTCTTTTTATCCTGGAATGGAACCTTATTTGCTTTGTTGCGAATCCGCGGGGGCGGGAGCGTTGCCGAATTGCTGGCCGCCTTCCAGTTGTTTGGCGCTGTCGGCACCAAACTGTTGCTGCCACTGTTGCAGCATGGATTTGAACTGTTCGGCGCGGCGGGCGTCGTCCTGCAGGTCGTTGGTGAACTTGGAGGCCGGCAGTGCGCGGTAGTAGCGCATTTGCTGATCCAGGTCCTTGATGATCTGGCTGGAGATGTCCTGCGCTTTCTTCGGGTTGCCTGCGAGGTAGTACGCGTACACGATTTCCATGCTCCAGAGGTTGTGCATGTTGCCGGGCGAGGTTGCGGCGTAAGGCATGTTGCCGGGGAGGAACATCGTGTCCTGGCGGTCGAGGATCGTGAGGGCTTTATCTTTCTTGCCTTCATTTACCAGCGCTACGGCCACTTTGGTGTGGGCGTTGCGGACAGTCTGGAGCATACGGCGGTTGGGCTCGTCGAAGTAAACGCCGGGAACATTTACGCTGCCATACTGGAATTTCTCCATGATGGTGTTGAACGCGCGGCGGGTGTTTACCTGGTCGTTCAGGCCGGGCAGCATCTGGTCGGGCGTATTGCGGCGCGTGGGCACCAGGCGGTAGGTCATGCCTTCAACAGACAGGAAGTCGTTGAAGCCGAGGTCTACCGGCGAAGTGAAGTAGATCGGGCGCTTCCATTCGTTGGTAGCGATGATGTCGTATACGGCGAGGTCGTTCTTGAAGATCATTTGTTTGCTGATCTGGAAGGGAACCTGCGCTTCGATGCGAACGCTGTCTTCGGGATCCACGGTTCCATTGGCCAGCACGGCGGCTTTGTCTACCGGGATAAAGAGTTTCTGCGTGGGCAGGTAGTTCACTCTTTCGCCGGTTTGCAGGGGCACTTTGGCGCCTTCGCTTTCGTCGCCGAGGAACGCGATCACTTCTTTCAGGTTGTAGAAGCGGTCCTGCGGTACTTTCCCGTTGTCGTAGAACATCAGGTAGTTGCGGTTTTCGCCGCGGTATTGTTCAGGCTTGAGCGTCATGGGGATGGCCGGGCTCTGGTTGGTGGCGTTGCGGGCCTGGTCGATGTACCAGTCCACGCCCAGCAGGCTCAGGTTGATCACGCGGATATCCGGGCGGACGCCCTCCACTTCCTGGGCGTACCAGAGCGGGTATGTATCGTTGTCACCCACGGTAAATAGGATGGCGTTGGGCGCGCAGGATTCGAGGTAATCTTTGGCTACGTCGCGGGCGATTACTTTCTTGGAACGGTCGTGATCGTCCCAGCCCTGCTGTGCCATGAGCACGGGGGCGGCCAGGAGGCTGATCACTACGGCCAGTACGGCGGCTGCGGGCAGTTTGCGTTTTTCGAAGAACGTAAAGATGCTCATCACGCCGAGGCCGATCCAGATGGCGAAGGCGTAGAAGGAGCCTACGTAGGCGTAGTCTCGCTCACGCGGCTGGTTGCCGGCCTGGTTGAGGTAGAGAACGATGGCGAGGCCGGTGAAGAAGAAGAGGAGCCCTGCGATGAGTGCGTCTTTCCGGTGGCGGCTGTAATGGAAAAGGAATCCGATCAGGCCGAGGAGGAAAGGCAGGAAGAAGAAGGTATTGTGTGCTTTGTTGTGCTTGAGGCTGTCGGGCATTGCGGATTGGTCGCCGAGGAAGATATTGTCCAGCGGCGTGATGCCGGAGAGCATGTTGCCATCGCGCGGGTTGCCGAAGCCCTGGGTGTCATTTTGCTTTCCGATGAAGTTCCATCCGAAGTAACGGATGTACATGTGCCATACCTGGTAACCGAGGAAAAACCGGATGTTGTCGCCGAAGGAGGGTTTTTCACCATCCGCCAGTCCGAGGAACGCCTTGTAGTAATCGGCGTGCCCCTGGTCGTTGGAGGCGTCCCACACGCGGGGGAACAGCATCATATCTTCAGAAGCATATACCGGCACCTGTTTTTTACCGGCCACGATGTATTTGTCGCCGGCACGGGCGTAAATATTATTGGTTTCCTTGTATTCCGTCGGGCGGGCGGTGAACACCTGGCCGTAGATCAGCGGGAAGTCGCCGTATTGTTCACGGCCGAGGTAGCCCACGAGGGAAACGGGGTTGTCCACGTTATACATATCTACCGTGGGGTTCGCGGAGGAACGGATCATGGTGGTGATATAGGTGGAGTAGCCCATGAGGAGGAAGAAGATGCAGGCGTTGACGAGCTGCAGGGGATATTTCAGCTTGTTGTAATCGATTTTGGAACCGAATGCCTTTACGAGATACGGGATGGCCAGTACGGCCACGGCCAATACGATCCTGGCCGCACGTGCCCCACCGCTGGAACCTTCGGGGAAGGCGGGGATGATCAGCACGGTGGCGATGAGGATGAGGGGAGCGTAGAGGCCGACTTTCGGTTTGAAGTAACCGATCACCAGCAGCGCGAGGATGCCGATAAAGTAGAAGGTGAAACCGGAGAAGAAGGGAAGGCTGAGGGAGTTCACGAAGTAAACGTCCATCATACCGGCCACTTTAATGGTATCCTGGATCACGAACTTCTGCAGGGCGCCGGTGATGAGGCATCCGATCACGAAAGCCCAGAAAGCGCCCCATCCGGAGATTTTCTTGCTTTTCTTGAAGTACCAGATCAGCACCATGGCCGGGATGGTCAGCAGGTTGAGCAGGTGGACGCCGATAGAAAGCCCCATCAGGTAAGCGATGAGCACGATCCAGCGGTCGCCGGTTTCGGTATCTGCCGCATGCTCCCACTTCAGCATCGCCCAGAAAACCACGGCGGTGAAGAGGGAAGACATGGCGTATACTTCGCCTTCCACGGCGGAGAACCAGAAAGAATCGGAGAAAGTGTAGGCCAGGGCACCTACGGCGCCGGCGCCCATTACCACGATCAGCTGGCTGTTGGTCAGCTCAGCGCCGTTCTGGGTATAGATGCGGCGGGCGAAGTGGGTGATGGTCCAGAAAAGGAACAGGATGGTGAACCCGCTGGCCAGGGCGCTCATGATGTTGATGCCGAGAGCCGCGTTTCCGGGCGTGAAGGGCAAGGTGAAGATCCGGCCGATCAGCACGAACAAGGGTGCGCCGGGAGGGTGGGGAACCTGGACTTTATAGGCCGCGGAGATAAACTCACCGCAATCCCACAGGCTTCCCGTGGCTTCCATAGTCATTAAATAAACAACACAGGCGATAATACACACGATCCAGCCTGTAATGTTATTAATCCTGTTAAAATGCATAAGTCGATTTTAGGTAATTCCGACAAAAATAGAAAATCTAAGCAATTAAGGTAACCGCCGGTACAGTTTTAACTTTTTATAAATATTTTAACATATTCACAAGTTTGCGGAAGCGATGCGGTCGAGGCTCCAGGCGTCGGGTTTTGCTGAGAACCAGGGTTTTATGGTAGACCATGTTTGGGCAAACAAATCGGAGTGGCGATAGGCGTCCAGGGCGTCGGGGCCCGACCAGATGCTGTAGGTGCAATAAACGCCCGGCCGGGAGCGGTCTTTCCACAGTTCGAGGTGGGAACATCCGGGAAATTGGCGGATATCGTTGCGGAGGGTCTCGAAAAGGGCTTCGAAACCGGTGCAGTGCGCGTCGGCGAAGGTGAGTTGTACGATTCGGATCATCATTCAAAGAGGATTCTGACGGTCTGGTAGAAAGACAGTTGTTGGTAAGCCCCCTGTTGCAGCTGATCTCTCCTGAAGCCCTGCAGGCCGAAGAGGCCCGCGGCATTGCCCTTGTTCACGGCGATTTCGAGGTAGCCCGCGGCGTTGAAGAGCGCGAGCTTCTGGCCCTCGGCCACGTCGGCGTAGGTTTCGCTGAGATGGGTGATCATCTCGTCGCGCCGGAAGAAGATGGCGAAGCGGCGCCCGTTGCGCTGGGCATGGAACTGCTCGCGGGTGATGTTGACCACCACGTTCTCGAAGTTGTCGATGTGGAGGATCTGCCCTTCGATATAGTCTTCACCGGTAAGCGGCTGCAGGTTGTTCTTCACGACGATGTCCGTTGCCGGCGTACCGATCTGCGCAGGCGTTTCGCCACCGAAAAGGCGGGCCAGCGACTGGGCCATAACCGTCACGATCCCCAGGGTGTTGCGGATTTCCAGCGAAGCGATGGAGATACGGTGTACTTCTTCGGGCATGCCGCCGGCGATCATGGTAAGCAGGCCATTGTCTGCACAACAGATATACTGCCCCTGGTGGCGCGCCAGCAGGATGAAGTCGGTCTTGCGGTCGAACAGGTTGTTGAGCACGAGGTGGCAGGTGTCTGCCGGGAAGTAGCGGAAAGCGCTGCGGCAGATGTAGGTAGCCTGCGGCAGGTTGAAGGGCGAGATGTGGTGCGAGATGTCCACGACCTGGGCATTCGGACAATGCTGCAGCAGCAGGCCTTTTATAGCGCCTGTCAGGTAATCCTGCAATCCAATGTCTGATGTCAGCGTAACGATGGGCATAATGAGTTCAACCGAAGCTCGTTCTGTAACAGGGGTTTGATCCCTGCAAAGAAAGGCATTATTTCAGTGCAATGATTAAAAAAAAGGAATAATTGTAAGCTGGTGCAAAAGCGGGGCCAGACTCGTCAGGAGAGGGGCGAACCGGGTTCTTTCCGGAAGTGGTTGAAGACCAGTTTGTCCGTCAGCCCGGGGAACAGTTTGCTTAACAAAACGGTGAGCTTTCCCTGCGAAGTCAAAACCAGCGTCCGTTTTCGTTTGGCGATGGCGTTGAGCGTGTGTTCGGCAACGGTTGCCGCGCTCATGAGGCTGCCTTCGTCCAGCGGGGTTTCCTGCTGCGAGCGGCCGCTCTTGTCCAGCGCGGTGTTCCGGATATTGGAGGCGGTAAATCCCGGGCATACCCACATCACGTTCACGCCTGTATGGAGATTTTCCGTCCGCAATGCTTCGAGGAACCCCTGCATGGCGAACTTCGAGGCGGAATAACCCGTCCTGCCCGGCAACCCACGGTACCCCGCGATGCTGCTCACGCCTACCACGGTGCCTTTCTGGGCGAGGATAGACGGCAGGGCGTATTTGGTGCAATACACCGTGCCCCAGAAGTTAATGTCCATCAACGTCTTCAGCACATCCGGCGTAGCGTCCCGGAAGAGGGCGCGCATAGAGATGCCTGCGTTGTTGATGAGAATGTCGATCTTCCCGAACTTTTCCAGCACGCTCCCGATAAAATCCCGGCAATCCTCCTCACGGCTCACATCGGCCCTGAAAACATGTAATGCGGGCGCTTCGGCCTGCAGGGCGCGGAGGGTTTCCTCTTTGCGACCGCATACGGAAACGTTGGCGCCTGCACGGAGAAATGCGAGGGCGAGCGCCTTGCCGATGCCGGACGTGGCGCCTGTGATAACTACGGATTGGTGCTGGAAGCGTTGCATGGTGCAAAAATAATGGGCCGGGGCACAACAGAAAAAAAATGTTAGACACAGTGAATAAATAAAAATCCGCGCGGGTATTGGTTTTTCGTCTTTATTTAGTATAAAACGCTGATCTGCAAAGGATATGAGCACTTCAACTTTTACTTGAATCAAGCGCATGGCGCGTTTGAGCGTCATATTCGTGAGCGCGCCCGGGAGTAATTGCGTATATCGAAACGTCAGCGCTTTGGTGTGCCGGCGTTTCAGGACTTTGTCCCGAGAATGCCCGCAATGCGTGTGCGGATGAACGCGGCTTCCGCGGCGGTGGGTTTGCCTTGCAATGCCTTCCGGTAATGGAGAAGGGCGGCGGAGGGATGGCCCTGGTCGGCGTGTATCCGTGCCAGCGTAGCGTGCAAGAGATGATGGTGCCGCATAAACGTGTCCTTTTCGAGTGCCGCCAGCATCTCCAAAGCGGCGCGCGTTTGCCCCGCGAAATGCAGCGCGATGGCGTGATTGAGGGTAATGAAGGGCGAGGGCGCCAGTGCCGACAGCTGCCGGTATAACCCGGCGATCTGCAGCCAGGGCGTAGCGGAAAACGATGCCGCCGTGGCATGGAAGTACGCGATCGACGCTTCGAAGTGGTAAGGGCTCCCGGCGCTGGCGACGGCCGCCTGTTTGAGGTAACCGGTGGCCACGCGGATCATGTCGTGGTTCCAGGCGGCGCGGTCCTGGTGCTCCAGCTCCAGCAGCTCGCCCATGGGCCCGGTGCGCGCATTCCAGCGCGAAAGCTGGAAGAGCATAAGGGCATAGAGCGCTTTGGCATCGGGGACGCAAACCCGCGCCCGGCGGATGGTTTCGCGGGTGAGGCTGAGGGCGTCTTCGCACAGGGATTCGTCCTGTATTTTCCAGCCTTCGGTGAAAATGATATACAGCGCTTTGAGGGCGAGCTGTACTTTCTCCGCGCTCCACCATACAAAACCCGATCGGAAGGCGATATCGCCCGCGCGGAGCTGTTGCCGCTGGCGGTAGAGTACTTTGGAAATGCTGTCGGCTTCCATGCCGAGCAGCTCGCCGATCTGTTGCACCTGCAAACTGAAAACATACCGCAAAGCCGTGATGAGCTGCACTTTGGGCGGGAATTTCGCATGCATGCAGGCGAAAAGGAGCCGCAGCAGTTCGAGGTCGCCGTTGGCAGGAGGGCCTTCCGGCGCGGGAGCGTTGGGGAGGTGGGTTAGGGGTATGACGGGCGGCTTGCGGGCCAGGCGCCTCCGGCTCAAATTGCGCACGGCCCCGTACAGCCAGGCTTCCGGCTGCGCGGGGAGCTGGCGGGGCCAGGTGGCCGCCGCGGAAGTGAACGCCTCCTGCACCATGTCTTCCGCGTCGGCCAGGGTCAACGAACTGTCCATAAACAGGAGGTGACCGGTCATTTTCCCGAAACATTGGCGGTAGAGCCGCTGCAGGAGGGCGTTTAGTGATATGTCGGCCGCATCAGGCATAGATCATCAAAGGTCGGACTTCTATGGCGATTTTATCTTCCCGGAGGGGAGGACAGGTGGCGGCGATGCGGGCGGCATGGTCAAGGTCTTCCGCTTCGATAAGGAAGTACCCGGAAATCGATTCGCGGGATTCGGCGAAAGGCCCGTCGGACGCGATGTGGTTTTTGCGCAGGTAGCGGGTATCCGGTTCGAGGGGCTCGCCGGAAAGCAGGTGCCCTTTGGCGGCGAGCGCTTCGGCCCAGGCGGTCATTTCCGCGATATCGGCCTGTAGCTCGTCTTCGGTCATTTCCGCGAGCCGCGATAAGTCTTCCCGGATCAGGAGCATAAATTTTTTCATGGGTTGCATTGTTTTTCAATATAGTGCCGTCCGCGCAATAAATCCGGACAAGATATCAGAAAAATTTTATGGTACTCGATTGCGAAAACTTGGTATTATTTTAATGGGTTAGATTTCGCTGTAACCCGCCGCCGGTAAGATTTAGCAAAGTGTAGCGTGTATTTATGACGCTTATCGAAAATCTGCTTTCATATGCAATCATTATATGCTTTAATCGTGGAAATCCTTTGCTGGATGGTGGTTCAGCATTTGATAATTCTACCTTCCCCACTATTTTTCAAAATGAAATCGATTTCTTTAGATGAAAATGCCGACGCGGAAATTATCAATCCTTTCATCCTATTCAAAAACCTTTCGTTAACATTAAAATAATACTGCAAATGCAGATAAAATAAAGCAATTTAAATACTTTTAAACTGCCATTACGATCAAATGTTATGTGATTTTGCTGGATTTTTAAGAAACTTTAACATTTGATGTTTAATTTGTATGCAAAATGCCCTCTATGCTTGACGGGAATATTCTGCCGATGTATCTTCATTCCAACTTGTATATCGCGCAGATCATTTTTCGGAAAGAATGGATGATTATCCCTTCATAATTCAAACCACGTTTAAAACATGCACATTTTTACACCAGCGGCCAGATTGATCCGCACCTTCGGATAACCCCCTGACCCGGTTTACCGCCGGCCCCTAAATCGAAATGAGGATGTAACAGCAACGCACGCGCGCCAACCCGCGCCTGCCACTACGGAGATGGAGAAGCCGGAGGGTTTAACCGGTACGCACCAGAGGGTCCACTCGTATCTATCATCAGTAACCTAGACGGCATACATTACCCATGACGGCCCAAACGGCCCGTCCAGGCATTGCTTTGCCGTATCCTGCCATTGCTCCGCAACGGCGGGCCTGGGTATTCTATGCTTAAAAAAACCAATTGCTCCATATGACATATTTCTACCCATGTACCCGCAAAAAGCAGGCATTCCTGCTCGCGCTGTTGCTGATGGGAACCGGCGCAGCCGCTCAGAAAAAGGTCTTCAGCAAGTCGGACAGCACCAAGTCCGTCTCCAATGATGCCACCGAGCGGCTCAAGCAACTCCCGGTTTCCAATCTCGACTCTGCCGGTTATATCCGGAATACGGAAATGATGCTCCGCCAACTGGGCGCCACTTCCTCCCCGGATCTCGACCAGGCGCGCAAACTGCCCTATATCGGGATCAATTCCGTGCTGGCAGGCCGCGCCACCGGCGTGGACGTCCGCATTCCCAGCGCCGAACCCGGCAAGCGCAACGCCATCTTCATCCGCGGCGCCTCCGGCCTGCTCCTGAAGAACGGCGACATCTTCGCCGCGCAACCCCTGTACGTAGTGGATGGCATGCCGCTCCAGTACGATCACGCGTTTGCCTACGATATCCAGCGCTTCGATTTCAACCGCATCGGAACAGAAATCGATCCCCTCGCTTTCATCGATGTGAACGACATCCGCAGCATTTCCGTTCTCAAAGACGCAGGCGCCACCGCGAAATACGGTCCCGCCGCTTCCGCCGGCGTCATCGAAATCTCCACCCGCGGGCCCCGCACCGGCGAGCTCCGCGTGGAAGTGAACGGCTACGCAGGCCTCTCCCTCAAACCTACCCTCAAAGTAATCAACGGCCGCTGGGAACGCGACTTCCGGCTGCCGTTCTACGATAAATACGCCACCGCGGAACAATACCGCAGCTTCCCGGCGTACCTCGCGGATTCCACCAACGCACAATATTATGGTGCGGCCGACTGGGACGAATCCTATTACCGAAACGGGCTCATGACCGGCCTGCACGCCGGCGTCAGCGGCGGTACCCGCCTGGCCAGCTTCCGGTTCGGCGTAGGGCAATCCACGTTGCAGGGGCAGGACAATACCCTCATGCGCCGATACAACGTCAACTTCGGGATCAATATCACCCCGGTGAAACGCCTCGACTGGAGCACCTACCTCAGCGCGGGCATGATCAACCGCAAGCGCAACCAGTCGCTGCGCGACCGGATGGGCGACCAGGATTACATCCTTAACCTCGACCGTCCGCCTTCCCCCAACAAAACGTTGCTGGATGAATATTATAATTATCTCGAAGAAGGCGTTGACCGCAACCGCAACACCAATGTGCGCGTGCTCAACAACCTGACGTATACTTTCTCGCCGCACTTCAAATTCAACTCGCGTTTCTCCATCGATTACGGCCAGAATTTCCGTGACCTGTTCATCCCCAGCACGGTGAACGACGGGAATAACTTCGCCAACAACTTCGACGGCCTGCAAACCCGCATGACGCTGGATAATTCGGTGGAGTTCAACCGCTACTTCGGCAAGCACCACCGCCTGGTGGTAACTGCCGGCCAGTACAACCAGTGGGACCGCTGGCGCTACATGTACGGCAAGGCTTACCGCGGCAAGAGCGATTATATCAAGATCTACCAGCCCAGTTCCCCCGGCGATCCGAACAACGGCTCGCACAACCTGCGCCTCACCGCCAACTTCAAAGACCGCATCCGCGCAGCGCTGGCCAGTTTCTACGGGAATATCGGGTATGATTATAAGGATAAATACAGCGTAAGCCTGTACCTGCGGCAGGACGGCAGCTCCAACGTGACTGAAGATAATCGCTGGAAGATGTTCCCCACCGCCACGGCGTCCTGGAACATTTCAAAAGAGAACTTCCTCAGGGAATCCAAAACCCTCAGCACATTGCGCCTCCGCGGCAGCGCGGGCCGCATGGGCAAGCTCTTCTCGCTCGATTATTATAATGGAGGGCCGGTGTATAACGTGGAGGTAGGATGGGAGGGAACCCCCAACCTGTCGACCTACAACGCTTACCCCGTCCTCAACGCCGCTTACGAACTGGGCTACGTTGCCCCCGGCATCGGCTGGGCCTATACCGACCAGCCGAACGGCGGCCTGGATTTCGGTTTCATGAAAGACCGCATCCGCGCTTCGGTGGACGTGTACGCCCGTACCGACCGCGACATGCTCCTGAAAGTGCCGGTGACCCAGGAATACGGGTATTCCGGGATGTGGCAGAACGGGATGGATATCCGCAATTCCGGCGTGGAACTGACGCTGGAGGCGACCATTCTTCAGCAGAAAGATCTCGCATGGTCTTCCGCGCTGAACGCATCCTTCAACCGCAGCCAGCTGCTGGCCCTTCCGGGCGGGCAGCAATCCGTGGTGCTCGGCAACCGCCGCTTCGAGGTGGGCAAGCCCGTTGACCGGTTCTGGCTGCTGCAAAACGAAGGCATCTATGCTACGGACGCGGATGTTCCTTCGGGCATGACTTACCAGGGTATCGCCATGAAAGGCGGCGATCCGCATTGGGTAGACCAGAACGGGGATAACGTTATCGATGATAACGACCGGATCATGGAGGGCTCGCACAACCCGAAAGTACAGGGCGGATGGGCCAACACGGTCCGTTACCGCAACCTGGAGCTGAACTTCCTGCTCAGCTATGCTTTCGGCCGGAAGCTGATCAACGAAAGCCTCGCCGCGCGTTTCGATTTCGCGAACCGCGAAGGCGCGGATGATATTGGGGCCGTGAAGGAGGTATTCTATTGGGCGGAGCCGGAAGGCGACCTCGACCGCGTTCCCCGTTACAATCCCTGGAGCGCCGTGAGCCCTTACCAGGTGAACCAGACGCTCTTCCTGGAAGACGCTTCTTACGTGCGCCTGCGCTCGGTGACCTTTACCTATAATTTCCGCAGCGCCTGGCTGAAGGAACGCGGCATGCAGATGCTGCGCCTTTACGTAACCGGCAACAACCTGCTGACCTGGACGCGCTACCGCGGTGGCGACCCCGAGGCATTCAGCTACTTCGGGTACGACCAGGGCGGATACAACTGGGCACAGCCTAAGAGTTTCACGATGGGCTTCAACTTACAGTTCTAATGCAAAAAAGCAATCTCATGCGAAAAATATGGATAGGCGGCCTCGTTGTATTGATGGCCGCCGGCTGGTCGTCCTGCAAAAATATGCTGGACATCGAAAGCACCCGCGCCGTAACGGAAGAGAATATGTGGGCGACGAAGAACGACGCGTGGGCAGGCAGCTTCGCCTGTTACGGACTGCTCCGCGCCGCCATGTGCAACGAAAACGCATACTGGGCGCACGGTGAGCTGCGGGCCGGGCAATTCACCATCACCAAGCGCGGCGACCTCCAGGCCGTGCGCAACAACCGGCTCACCTCGAACTATGTGACGATGGATACCTGGCGCGACTGGCGCAAGTTCTACGCCACCATCGCCCAATGTAACCTGGCCATCGCCAAGCTGCCCGGCATCCCCGCGCTGGACGAGCGTTATTCCAGGACCGAAATGGAGCTGGACCTCGCGCAGGTGCGTTACATCCGTGCATTTACCTACTTCTACATGGTGCGCGTATGGGGCGATGTGCCCCTGATCACCGAAGTAGGGCAGGGCGATTTCGCCACCCTTCCGCGGACACCCCAGAACGAAGTGCTGGAATTTGCGTTCAACGAAGCCACCAACGCCATCGCGAAGCTGCCCTGGCAGTTCGACGGCACCCACCCGGAACAGACCGGTAACTACCGTGGCCAGGGTATCAGCCACTGGCGCAGCATCCTGGCTACCAAAGGCGCGGGACTGACGCTGCAGGCGCACATCCGGGTATGGCAGAAAGACTACCAGGGCGCGCTGGATATCATCCAGGTGATCCGCGACAACGGGAGCAAGACTGGTTACAACATAGTAAGCGTTACCGACCTTGTCAGCAACAGCGGAACATTCCGCGGCCGCAGGAACGAGAACATCTTCCAGCTGGATATGAACTTCGACCACGCGGAAATTTCAACGACGGGGCAAATTGAAAACTGGACGCTTCGCGCGCCGGATGTGTCCAAGAAGGAAGCGGAAATGTACGTGACCAAAGACAGCATCCTGAACATCTTCCCCCTGGCTTCGGACCTGCGCCTTACGACCTTCTTCACCGACATGGGTTCCATGCAGCCGATGTTCTACAAGATCAAGATGCTGAACGACGCGGTGAAGAACCCTACGCTGCGGTTCTTCAATTCCGCCATCGTGGTATTCCGTTACGAGGAATTGTTGCTGCTCCAGGCCGAGTGCCAGTTGCGGACAGGCAACTTCTCCGGGGCGCTGACCCTGCTGAACGACCGCCGGGGCAACCGCAACCTCACGCCGGTACTCAATACCGTCTCGGAAGAGCAGCTGCTGGATGAAATCTTCCGGGAGCGCCGCCGCGAGCTCATCGGCGAAGGCTGGCTCTGGTACGACCTGGTGACTTTCGGCAAAGTGCCTGAATTCACCGGTCTTTCGCAGGCGGATGTTGACAACGGCGCCATCTACTGGCCTGTTTCCCGCGCAGCGCTCAGCCTCAATCCCAAACTGATCCAAACCAATTACTGGAAGTAAAAACCGGACAAATGAAAAAGTTTTCCTTCAGTATCCCGCTTCTCGCCGCCACTTTGCTGGCCGCCACTTTTTCCTGCGAGAAAAAGAATGTCGAATACCGCGACATGCAGCCGACGCGGGAAGTGAACATGTCGACTTACGACTTCATCAAAAGCGCCAACAAAGGCGGCTTGTACGATACACTTATCTATCTGCTCGATAAAACCGGTTTGGCCGAGAAGCTGAAATCCGGCAACGTAACCTTCTTCGTTCCGCAGGATTTTTCCATCAAAGCGGCGATGTACGACGTCAATTTCACCCGCGAGAAACGCGGCGATCCCGGCAACTGGACGGTGGACAGCATCCGTCTGGGTATTTGGGATACCCTGCTTTCCCGCTACATGCTCGAAGGCAGTTACGACCTGGATACTTTGCGTTATGCGGATGGTATGAACCTGGTAACGCCTTACGGGTATGAAATGAACGGTAAGGCGATCATCACCACGGCTTCGGGCATCGAAAGCGGCGGGTCTACGGTGATCCAGTTTTCGGACAAGAACGAAAGCCGCATCATGAAGAACTGGGTGATGGCGACCACGGAAGCCGCCAACCTGAAAACCCTTTCGGGGATCGCGCATATGCTGGAGCCGAAGCACATCTTCGGGTTCTCTTCCTTCTCCCGCATGTCGTACCCGCCCGTTCGCCGGCCTTATTTCGCCAATCCGCTGCCCATTCCGGGGCATATCGAGCTGGGTTACTATGACCACGGCGGCGAAGGGCTCGCTTATCACGACAATGAAATCGCTGCGAGAGGAACTTCTTCTTTCCGGAAAGACGAGGGGGTGGACCTGGACAATTGCAGCGAAGGTTTGTATAATACCGGTTACACCAACATCGGCGAGTGGCTGCGGTTTACCGTGCAGGTGAACCATACCGGCCGCTACCGCCTGTATTGCAAGGTGGCATCTCCCAACGACCACGGGCGCCTGCGCATCGAGGTAGACGACGTGAATGTTTCCGGCAGCATGGTGGTGCCGAAATCCGGCGGATACCAGAACTGGAGGACGCTGATGGTGGATAATATCCAGCTGACGGAAGGCATCAGCACGCTGTACCACTACCTGGAAACAGGCGGTTACAACGCCGGCAGGTTTGCGTTCATTCCTATGGACAGAGTGCCCTACAACATCCAGCCCCACAGCATCCCGGGTGAGATCTTCGCCACGGAATTCGATTTCGGGCTGCCCAATGAATCCTATTTCGATTCCGACGAAGGCAACAAAGCCAACGGCAGAGCGGAGCACCGCGTGTTTGAAGGGCCCGACTGTGAAAAAGTGAATGAAAGGCCCGGCACTTTCGCTATCAGCCACGGCGTGAAGGGCGAATGGCTTACCTATTCCGTGGATGTGAAACAGGACGGCGATTACCGCATCGTATTCCGCACCAGCGGCACCGGCGCTGCCGGCAAACTGCGCCTGGAAGTGGATGGCGTGGATATTACCGGAACGGTTGCTGTGCCCGTTACGGGCGCGTACGGCACTTATAAAGACTTTGACGGTCCTATCGTACACCTTACCGCAGGCCGCCACATCCTGAAATATGTGAATGGCGATGCCGGTTTCAACCTGTATCAAATCAAATTCATCGCCCAATAAAAACAGTCCGCATGCAAAAGAAAACAACACGAGAACTGAGGCGCATATTCTTTGCCGCACCGCTGCTGGCCCTGCTGGCGGGTGTTACCGGCTGTTACAAGAATTTGATTCCCGACGAAAAGGATCACCTCAGCAATAACATGAACTACACGACTGAAACATTCGTCGCCACCCTTGGCGAGAACAATGCTTTCATCAACGTGTTCAACGCCGACTATTCCACCCAGCCGCTCACTTTCACGATCGAGAACGTGCGCAGCGGCGATAAGTCGCCCGCGCCCCAGCTCCGCGCCCTGGTAGACACGCGGCAATGGAAGACCTGGTACAGCGGCAACGAGAAATCCATCCAGGAGATCTATGACAAAACCTTCACCACCAAGCGCCCCATTCTCGACATCCGGGAGAATTCCGGGGAGATCATCTTCTGGAACGTGGATTCGCTGACGGTGCCTTACGGCGTGTATTACTTCGATGTCCGGGTGAAGAACAACGGCGGGGAGCGCCTGTTCTCCAACCTGATGCTAGACCTGCGCCGCCCGCACCCTTTTGAGCCTTACACCCACGACGATATCACCGGCATCCAGAAACCGCTGACCAGCGGTGGCGTGGTGAAAGCACATGATACGAGGAACGTCCGCGACTACATGCAGCGCGTACTGCCCAAAGACAGCGTGGACGTGTTTTTCGTGAAAACCGGCGACGCCGCCAATACGGTTTCTTTCCGGTTCTTTAACCGCGATTCTTCCGTCATTCCCCTGACCGTGTTCGATGTGCAGCGCTGGGACAGCATGTACTATTACAGCCCCATGGCCAACACCCAGGTGGAATTCGGTTTTAACCGCCGGTTCGACCAGGACAGCACCATCGTTACCTACGACATCCCGAACCCTTTCCCGGTGCTGACGGATGTTTCAGGCGGGCTGGACATGGCTACGGTTTATTTCGATTTCAAGCGCGTGAACTTCGGCCGGCAGGAGCTGGGCTTTGTAGCCCTGAAGTTTGCCATCCTCGAGCCCGGGGAATGGACCATTGCCGTCAAATTCCGGCAGACGCCCAAATTCGAAGACGACTGATTTCGTAAACACCAAGTAAAAAAGAAACTGATATGCGAAATATATATCCCAAAGCGGTGGCGCTTTGTACGGTCTTTCTGCTCCTGGCCTGCGGCATAGCCCTGGCGCAGCAGAAGATCACGATCAAGGGGAGGGTCACGGATGCGCAGTCGCATTCGGGGATTCCCGGCGTGAGCATCGTGGATGCCGACCTGAAGAAAGGTCTTGCCGTGACAGATCCCAACGGTAATTATACCGTCACAATTGAACTGAATAAAAACCTGTTGTTCCGTTTTATCGGGTATGAAGACAGGGTGCTCAAAGCCAGCAAGGCCGAACTGAACGTGGCGTTGTCGCCCGCCGAAAAATTCCTGAAAGAATCCGTGATCGTGGGTTACCAGACGCGCAGCAAGGAAACGGTGACGGGTGCGGTATCCATGATCAATAAGAAAGATATCCAGGACGTACCGGTGACCAACCTGGAGCAGTTGCTGCAGGGTAAAGTGGCAGGGATGAACATCCAGAATATCAGCGGTGCGCCGGGTTTCGGCGGTTCCATCAATATCCGCGGTATTTCCCAGCTGAATATTTCCGGCGGCGGCGACGAGGCTTTCCTTTCCAGCTCCAACCCCTTGCTGGTAATCGACAACGTTCCGGTAGATTATGACGGCGGTATCGACCAGTCGATGCTCCAGCCCGGCGCGGCCACGGGCCCGCTTTCGCTGCTGCCTCCAGAAGATATCGAATCGATCGAGGTGTTCAAGGATGCGCAGGCGGCTTCGTTGTATGGCTCCCGCGGGGCCAACGGCGTAATCGTGATCACGACGCGCCGCGGTAACTCGGCCGTTCCCATCATCAACCTGAACAACAGCATTTTCCTCAACACCCCGCCCCAGCTGCGGCCAGTGCAGGGCGGTAACCTGGAAAGGGATTTCCGGACATACACGATTCTGAACCACAGCGAATACGACTTCCTGGCAAAGCAACAGTTCGCCAACGCGCAGTTCCTGTCAGATAGCCTGAACGGGTTTTACAACAACAGTACCGACTGGCAGGGGCTTTTCTACCAGCGTACCATCAACTCCAACAACAACCTGCAGATCAGCGGCGGCAACTCAAAAATGAACTACAAGGCGAACCTCTCGTACCAGATGAACCAGGGTATCATCAAGAATACCGGGTTCAACAAGTACATCGCCAACATGCAGCTGAACCTCATGCCTACCGACCGCCTGCGCATCAGCGGCCAGCTGTTCGCAGCGCTCGGCCAGAAGCAGCGCGGCAACGGCGGCGGCCTTACGGGCAACGGCGCGGGCAACGCTTTTACCAGTTCCCTGCTGC
>NZ_CALNBI010000509.1 GCF_937874145.1 uncultured Chitinophaga sp.
CGCCACGGTCCTGCGGTCGTATTGCTTCACCACTTCTTTTTCCGGCTCCGTCACATAGGGCACGCCCGGTTTGGAAGCAGCCGTAGCGGGATCGTAAGTTTCAGCGAAGAAGGTTACCAGCATGAAATGCGCATACGCCCGGCAGAGGAGCGCTTCGCCTTTCTGCGCGTAATAGGCGCCGGGATTGGCGGCTTTCTCGCAAGCTTCCAGTGCCTGGTTGGCGGCGGCGATGGCGGAGTAGCAGGCGTTCCAGTAATATTCAGGCGAGTCCTGCTCTTCGCTGCGGACGTCGGTGAAGGTATACGGGTCCACCACTTCGTTGCCCTGTTCTCCCTGCCCGCGGTCGGTCACGTTGTCGGAAGCCAGTTCGGCGAACTGCACGTAGCTGGCGCCGGGGTAGGCCGTGGCCAGGAGGCGCGACACCTGTTCCGGTGAGGTTAGCTGCGCCCTGTTGTCGGGCGGCTGCTCCAGGAATTTTTTGCAACCCGCCGTAGTCAGCAGGGTAATTATGGCTAATATGCTTAAATGCTTTTGCATGGTCGTTACTTTTAGATGCCTACTTTCAGGGAGAGCGTAAATTGTTTCTGCACGGGCTGGGCCACGCCGCCGGTATTGAAGAACTCCGGATCCTGGCCTCTCAGTTTCGGATCGGCGTAAATCAGCCAGGGGTTGATCGCCGCGGCCGTTACGCTGGCGGTTTTGAGACCCACGCGTTTGAGCAGCGTGGGTTGCAGCATATAGGAAAGCGATACCGTCTTCAACCGGATCATATCTCCCTTGGCCACCCTTTCGGTGGAATAGTTGTAGTTGTTATAAGGATATTCCCCACTCAGCGAACTCTTCTCAAACGCCCCGTAAATCGGCGGCACCCGGGTATACTGCTCGTCGCCCGGAAACACCCAGCGGTCCTGGAATTCTTTCGGTGAAGCATCCAGGTCGGAGTAATCGACGTGGAAGGCCGGGTACAGCCGGATCATATTGCCCGCCTGGTAGGTCACGAATACGTTCAGCGACAGCGATTTGTAATTGAAGGTATTGGAGAAGCCGCCGGCGATGGTGGGGTCTACCGGGCCCATATACTTCAGGAACCCCACGTTGTAATCCTGCAGGTAAACGGAGCCGGACACTTCCCCTTTCTCGTTCTGGAACAAAGGCTTGCCCGTCCGCGGATCGAGGCCGGTGAAGGGAATGGCGAAGAGCCCCCGCGCCGGGTAGCCCTGCTGCGCACCGCCTTCCGCCACCACCAGGTTGTAAATACTCGGCCGGTTGCGCAGGGCCGTGATTTTAGTGGTATTGTAACCGAAGGTCAGGTTCGTTTTCCAGCCCCAGTCCTGCTGCTTGATCACCTGCCCGCCTACCAGCACTTCGATGCCGTGTGCGTCCATGTCGGCGTAGTTCGCCGCTTTGAGCGACTGCCCGCCGACGCCGGAGGTGCGCACCACGCTGATCAGGTCGAAGCTTTGGCGCATATAGGCGTCTACACTCACGTTTACTTTCTTCTGGAAAAGGCCGAAGTCGAGCCCCACGTTGCTGGTGTAGGCTTTTTCCCAGGTCAGGTCTTCGTTTTCCAGTTCCGCCAGCACGATCACCGATTCCATTTCATTGAGGAAAGGCCGGTTCGTGTTGATATTGCGGAGAACGATGGTCGAGTTGGTGGCCGGGCCCATGCTGGCGGTGAGGCCGTAAGAACCGCGGACCGTCAGGTAATCGATCCAGGTGAGGTCCTGCATGAACGGCTCGGCGTCGGCGTTCCAGGAACCGGCGATGCTCCAGGTGGGGAGCCAGCGGGCGCGGGCGGAACTGCCCAGGCGGTTGGAGCCGTCGTAACGGCCGGTGGCCGTCAGGTTATATTTCTGTTTGTAAGAATATCCCGCCGATCCGTAAAACGCCACGAAGCGGTCGTAATCGCGGCTCATTCCGTAATACGGGAAATTCGCCTCCAGGGTTTGCTTCACGATGCGGTAATCCACGAAGGGTACGCCGCCGTTGCCGTATTGATAGCCGAACCCGGTGTTATTGGCGTTCTGGCGGTCAGTGGATTTCACCTGCATACCGGCCAGGAGGTTCAGTGAATGGGTGTTGTTGATGGTCTTGTTATAGTTCAGGCTGGGGCGGATGTCGTAGTTCACCATCTGGTCTTCGGTACGGTTGTAGAAACCGCCGTAAGGCAGCACTACCACCGGCAACGCCTCGGGATCGTCCGGGTCGCGGTAGAGGAATTTATTGTTCTGCTGAATAGTTGCATTGCCCGCCGCGCGGTAGGCGTTGGCCATATTCGCGTCTTCCTTAATCTGGTGCTCCATGGAGGATTTCACGTAGCGGAGGGCGCCCACGAAATCAAGCTTCAGGTCGTTGGTGAGCTTAATGGAAAGATCGCCCTGTAACCGGATGTCGGCCACATTGATATCGAGGTAATTATTTTCCAGTTCGGTGAGGATGTTGAAAGGCGCGTAGTTGCGCTGGAAGTACTCGCGGTCGCCGTTCAGGTCATATGCCGTGAGGGTACGGCTGGAGTTGAGGGCGAAGTTGAACGGGTTGATGTCGAAGTCGCGGTCCATTTTGCCCTCCACCGGGTTGGGGTTCCGCTTCAGCGAACCCGGCGCGCGCTGCTGGCGCACGGAGGCCAGTGTGGAGAAACCGACGGTTACGCGGTCCGACAGCTGGTAGTTATTCCGGAAGTTCAGCGTGTAGCGGTTGACGCGGTCGGCGATCGTCCAGCCGTTGTCGCCGTAATAACTGGTGGAGAAGTACGACTGCGATTTGTCGGTACCGAACGACAGGCTGAGGGAATGTTCCTGCATGAAATTATTCTTGAACAGCAGGTCGTACCAATCCGTATTGGCGGCGGCGTACCGTTTCAGGAAATTCTCCCGGGCTTCGGGGGTGTTGGGAATCGGGAAGTTGCCGTTGGCATCTGCCTGCTGGCCCAGGTATAATTTCCCGTAAACGCCCCAGTTGGGATTATTAACCGTTGCCGGGTTGAGGTAGCCTTTGCGTTCGAGTTCGGCGAGCACAGACATCTGTTCGCCCGAGTTCATGATGCTGTATTCCCCGTAGGAGGGCACCAGCTGGGTGCTGAAGTTGCCGGTATAATTCACGACGGGCTTGCCGATCTTTCCTTTCTTGGTCGTGATCACCACGACCCCGTTCATGGCGCGGGCGCCGTAGAGGGCGGTGGCGGCGGCGTCTTTCAGGATGGCGTAGCTTTCGATGTCGTTCGGGTTAAGCCCTGCCACCGCAGAGCCGAGCAAGGTGGTAGGGTCGCCGGAAGAGAGCTGATCGTTGGAGATATTGACCATATCCTCCAGCACCACACCATCTACCACCCATAACGGTTTGTTATCACCGTTGATGGAAGTGGCGCCGCGCACCCTGATCTTGGGCGCCGACCCGAAAGTGCTGGAAACGTTTTGGATGGTGACACCGGCCGCGCGCCCTTCGAGGCTGCGGGTGATGTCGCTCAGGCCGTCGATTTTTACGTCGTCGGCTTTCAGGGTAACGGCCGCGCCGGAAAATTTGCGCTTATCCAGGTCCTGGAAACCGGTCACCACTACTTCCGACAGCTGCCCTTCCAGCTGCTGGAGCCGGACGTTGAGCATTTGCCCGCGGTAGACGGCCACGGAGGATTTTTTACCAAGATAAGTAAAGCGGAGGCTGTCGCCGTTGCGGGCGGCGAGGGCGAAGTAACCGTCGGCGTCGGTCATGGCGCCCCTGCGGCTCACGAGGTTTTCGACGGTAACGCCGGGCAGGGGAATGTTTTCTTCCGCGTCGATGACGCGCCCCCGTGCCGTGGGTATGGAATCCTGGTAAAAGGATGCATGCGGGGCGGCTTCAGCAGGTTGTGGCGTAGCGGCTAATAGCGATAAAAGGAGGACTGCCGGGGACCGTTTAAGCCAATCCCGGACCACCGTATAGGTATCCATCATATGCATGGGTGTACATAGTTTTTATAGTTACGATCTGGTTCTGGTTGATATGTCAGTAGCTCAAAATCTTATACTGCGCGGGGTGCTTCGACACAATGAGAGTAACAGACATTCAGGGGCGGTACTGTTCCATTGTTTGTCTTAAGTTACACATTTATTGGCAGGAATGTTGAAATTGCGTGGCCTTTTTGTTGTCATAGGAAAGTTTTAAACAGGGTCGCAAGTTAGCGCCAAAATTTGACTTCCCCGGCCCAGCCCTTATTTTTGTCTTCTACATATGCAACAACTACTTGCGCATCTCGCCCGCTACCATCCCATCAGCCCCGCCGCGCGCCAGGCGCTGGAAGATTGCCTTACCGAATCGGTGCATGCCAAAAATGAGCTGCTCATCGCGCAGGGCCAGGTTTGCCGCCGGCTGTATTTCGTGGAGAAAGGATGCCTGCGGGGGTATTATCACCTGGAAGAAAAAGAGATCACCCATTGGTTCGGGTTCGAGCAGGACTTCGTCACCTCGTTCCACAGCTTCACCACCGGCCAGCCCGCGATGGAGAACATCCAGCTGATGGAGGGCGCCGTGCTCTGGTCGGTTTCCCGGGAGGAGCTCCTCCGCCTGCTCGACGCGCACCATGAACTGGAGCGGCTTGTGCGGATCGCGTATGAGAAATATTACCTCCGGCTGGAAGAGCGGTACGTCAATGCGCAGTTTAAATCGGCGGCGGAGCGGTACGAACAGCTGCTGGAACAGGCCCCCTACATCCTGGAACGCGCCCCGCTGGGGTATGTGGCTTCTTACCTGGGCATTTCGCAGGAAACCCTCAGCAGGGTCCGCAGCCGCCTTTAACATTTCGCCCGGCGCTTTTTGACGGATGTCAAAAGTTTGGCGGAAGGGCGGGCATATCTTGGCAGTATAAATTCAAAACCTTTATGGAAACTGTCAAACAACAACAGCCCTCCGCCGCCTTCGTAGCCGCCTCCTGGATCGCCCTGCTCGCGGGCGCCGTAGCTTTCAACATCGGCTTATGGAACGCCCCCATGCAGCTTAACGAAAAAGGCTACTACTTTACCGTGCTCATGTTCGGCCTGTTCGCCGCCGTTTCGGTTCAGAAATCGGTGCGCGACCAGATGGAGGGCATCCCTGTTACCGCGATTTATTACGGTTTGTCCTGGTTCAGTACGATCCTGGCCGTGGTACTGCTGACGGCCGGGTTGTGGAACGCCGAGCTCACGCGCAGTGAGAAAGGGTTCTACGCCATGTCTTTCGTACTCGCCCTTTTCGGCGCCATCGCCGTGCAAAAGAACACCCGCGACGCGAAGGTGTTCCGCCGGGAAGAAGACAACAAGCAATAGCCCGGCCTGTCATCCAGTGTAATTTCCCCATGTATAAAAAGGAAGCCCGCGCAAATGCGCGGGCTTCCTTTTTATTATTTGTCAACCGGGTTACCCCTGGGTCTGCGGCTCGGCAGGTTGTGCGGGCTGTGCTCCGGGAGCAGGTTCCGCACTTTCAGGCGCCTTGTCGATCAGCTCCATGAACTGGTCGAGTTTCGGCGTGATGATGATCTGGGTGCGGCGGTTGCGGGTCTTGCCTTCAGGCGTATCGTTGGACGCGATCGGGTTGTACTCGCCACGGCCGCCGGCGGTGAGGCGTTTAGGATCCACACCGTAGTTGTTCTGCAGCGACTGCACCACCGAGGAGGCGCGCAGGGTACTGAGGTCCCAGTTATTGCGGATATTGGGTTTGTTGATGGGCACGTTATCGGTGTTACCCTCGATCAGCACGTCGTAATCACGGTAATCTTTGATGATCTTGGCGATTTTGCTGAGGGTTTCGCCTGCGGCGGGAGAAATCTCGTAGCTGCCGGATTTATACAGCATGTTGTCGGACAGTGAGATATACACTACGCCTTTCAGCACCTGTACGTCCACATCCCGCATTTCTTCGCGGCTCAGGGAGCGGGTCAGGTTGTTGGTGAGCACCATGTTGAGGGAGTCGCTCTTGTTCTTGGAGTTCACCAGTTGCTGGATGTAGCGGTTGGAGGCGTTGATCTCATCTACCAGTTTAGAGATATTCACATTACCCTGGCTGGAGGAGTTCAGGCACTTGTCGAGCGCTTCCTGTAAAGAACGGAGCCCTGCCCGTTGCGATGCGATCTGCTCTTCGAGGCTGCGCACGCGCGTAGACGAACCCGACATTTCGCGCTGGCAATCGTTGTACTTGTCGGTAAGGGCCTTGTAATCATTCTGCAGTTCGCCATAATTACCTTGCAGCGCTGCGAATTTCTTGTTGCTCACACATCCTGTTCCAAGGACGGCCACCGCAAAAAACGCGGTTGATATTGCTATAATTTTCATATCACAAAAGGATTAGACTCATACTGTTACAAAGGTTGTACCATTACTGTTCAATCGGTTTACTTCATTAACAATCAACCTACAAGAAATGTTCATGTGACTTAATGTGTTTGAAAAACGGTGAAATTCCGTAACGAATGATTGGCCCGGGGCTTGATTTCACATCTCCGGCCAAAACCATGAACGATGAAACTAAGTGAACCGCTGATCAAAAAACTGGGCATGCCCTTCCTGCCCTCCGCGATGGTAGAAATGGAATACAAAGGCAAGGACCTATCTATCAAAACGGATGAAAACGGCAATGCGATCCTGGTGTTTATTGGCACCCGGCAGGCAAATGGAACGGTGAAAGGCGAACGTTACGCGCGGACCCTGAAATACGACCGGAGCGGCCGGCGGATCAAAGACCACTGGGAGCTGAAAGGCAAAGCCACCTGACCCGGTGGCATGGTATTAGGGGCGGTACTCTTATGGAAGCCTGCATCCAACCGGTCATACACATGCCATATATAGCGGCCGCATTTAGCGGCCATGCAAAGGTGTGGATCAATAACGCCGGTGTGGGGGCCGTTGGCACGTTTTGGGAAATCCCTCCAAGCGGGCGCCAATGGCTGTTATACGGCAACAGTGCAGGCCGTAAAAAACCGGATAAACCTGATTGTTTCATCTCCGCGCCGGACAGGTGTCGGACAACCCATTTCACATGCTGGCAATGAACTACCGCGGTCCGTACCGCATCCGTGCAGACAGGCACAAGCCCGACCCTGAGATACTGCATCCCGGCGACGCGATCATCCGTGTTACCCGTTCCTGCATCTGCGGATCGGACCTCCATCTTTACCACGGCCTGGTCCCCGACACCCGCGTAGGCACCACGTTCGGCCATGAGTTCACCGGCGTGGTGATGGATGTGGGGAATGACGTCAAAAACCTGAAACCGGGAGACCATGTGCTAGTGCCCTTCAACATCGCCTGCGGCAGCTGTCCTTTCTGCAGGCAGGAGCTCTATGGCAACTGCCATGAATCCAACGCGGAAGCCTCGGCGGCGGGCGGCATCTTCGGCTACTCGCATACGGCCGGCGGGTTCGACGGCGGACAGGCGGAGTACGTGCGCGTACCCTATGCCGACGTAGGTCCCGTTAAAATCCCCGAAAACATGGACCCTGATGACGCGGTATTGCTGACCGACGTGCTGCCGACCGGTTACCAGGCCGCGGAAATGGCCGGGATCAAAAAAGGCGATACGGTCGTTGTTTTCGGTGCGGGCCCCATCGGCATCATGGCCGCCAAATGCGCCTGGCTCTTCGGCGCGGGGCGCGTCATCGTGATCGACCATGTGGAATACCGGCTGGATTTCGTGAGGACTTACGCCCAGTGCGAAGCATATAATTTCAAATCCATCGGCGACCCGGTGCTGTTCCTCAAAAAGGCGACGGACTATTACGGAGCCGACGTCTGTATCGACGCGGTGGGTTGCGAAGCGGAAGGCAGCGCCATCCAGACGTTCACGGGGCGCAGGCTGCTCATGCAGGCAGGGTCTGCCACGGCGCTCAACTGGGCGATCAACTCGGTCAAAAAGGGGGGTATCGTTTCGGTGGTGGGCGTGTACGGTCCTACGATGAACCTCGTGGCCATCGGCAACGTGGTGAACAAGGGGATCACCATCCGCGCCAACCAGGCTTCCGTCAAAAGGCTATTGCCGAAGCTGATATCGCACGTTGAGAACGGTTTTATAGATCCGAAAGGCATCATCACACATAAAATCCCCTTGGAAGAAGTGGCGTATGCATATCGCATCTTCTCTTCCAAGCTGGATAACTGCATCAAAACGGTATTGGTTCCTTAAACGAATTTTTATGGGAAACATGGAAGAAAATTTCAGGCATATCAAAGGATGGGGCGTGGATGCCGACCCGGAAAACGAGCCCACCTACCCCATGAAGCACTATACGGGCGACGATCACCTGCGGCTGAACTATGAGCGCCCGCCCTTGCAGGAGCCCGGCGTCGAGATCCTGCAATCCAATGAAAGGCCGGGCCTCCCGGCGGTTTTCGGGACCTCCGTTCCGCCCTCGGGCTTCAGCGGGATGATCCGGCGCAAGGCGTTCACCCAAAGCGAAGGGCGCCTCGGCCATTGGATGCCGCTGATTATGGCCGACCGCGTGAACGTGATCGAAGGGTTGATCGAAGACATCCGGCAGGGTTACATTCCTAACTTCTATTATGAAAAAGGCTGGGATGCGGAATTAAA
>NZ_CALNBI010000510.1 GCF_937874145.1 uncultured Chitinophaga sp.
CCTTCGATGGCCGCCACGCGGCCTTTGAGCGTGTAACCGGATTGCGCGTTCGCCAGCGGCATGCCTGCGGCGAGGCCCAATATCAAAATGCTTATTCTTTTCATCCTGAGTGGTTTTCGTTTTAAGGAACTTTATACCCAATGTCCACGATCTTGCCAAAACCGCCGTAGGCGTTGCCCGACAGGCTGATATCGCCGATGTTGGATACATCGAAGATGTACACGCGCCCGGCCGTACCGTTCCAGGTGGCCGCTACCAATTCGGAAACGCCGCCAGGCACGCGCCTGAATTTCATGCTCGTCACCTGCTCCGTGGCGGGGAACACGTATTCCTCTGCCGCGGTATTCGAAGTGGTTTCGTAACGCAAGATCTTGTTGCCCGTAGCATAAAAGATATGCGGGGTGATGGTGGAACCCGCAGCTGCCGTCAGTTGCGCAGCGCCCGGCGCGTTCATCTGCTGTTTGCCCAGCGTGATCACCGGCGATTCTCCCGTGTTCACGATCGCCTTGAATTGCAGGAGCCACGGCGCGCCGGCCGCATCTTTCATCACGGCGTTGTAATACCGCGTTACGTTGGCCGAATCCATGAACACCAGGTCCATCCCCGTATCGTTCATATCGAATTCCGTGCTCACCTGTGTCGGGAAGCGCTGCAGGCCGCTGGTAGCTACCGACAGGAAGCGCTTGCCCACATTATCATGCACGATGGCCGTATAAGTGGAACCGCCCACCACGTAAGGCGATAACGTATAATTCGGCGTGCCTTCCGGCGTCAGCAAAACGCCGCCCCATTTCTTGGAGCCAGGGAAACCGCCCACCAGGTTGGCATGCACCTTCCCGTCGTTGATCGCGATCCCCATGGAAGCTGAGGGCGTCCAGGCCGGAGGCGTATTGCTCACCCAGGTATGCACCACCGGCTTCTGCACCTCCGGCGCCAGGAAGAACAGGTATCCGTAGTCGAACTTATGCTGCAAGGTCTGGTAGTTCAGCTCCATCCCGCCGTTCTCATACAACAGGTACATCCTGCGCGAGGGAGCCGATATGTCATCCGTAATCGACCAGGCCGACAACTCCAGCTTCACCGGCTTCCCAATCGGCATTCCGGCGTTGATGGTGGAATAGATGTTATGCTCCACCGACCCGTCCGGAAGGATCATCGAGAAATCGCCGCTGTTGCCGGTCTGCTCCAAAAACATCCAGCCACGGGCATATTTGTTGCCGATGGTGAGATTGTAATAGTGAACGCCCGAAAGGCCGGTGCGCTTATCCGTTACCTTATACCCCAGCCGGTAATTCTGCCCGAGGATAAACACCGGGCTGCCCACCTTGATGGCCAGGTTCCGCTCCCGCGACACCGTATCGGTCGGTACCACGTAGGATGAAGCGGGACTGTTGTCATAAACGGTCCATTCATACATCAGGTCCGCCTCCGCTGCCGGCATCGACTGTTCGATATCCGGCGTAATCTTCAGGCTGTCGTTAAACACCACGCTCAGCGCTTCCGGCGCTTTGCCGCCTTCGATCACGATTTTGTTGATGGGCTTGTAATCGTAATTTCCATTGTCTTTATAACATCCCGCCAGGCTTACCGCCGAAAGCAGGGTCAGTATTTGAATTCTCATTGCAATGCGATTAATCGGTTAAGGGAATTCTACGCGTTCTCCGTTTTCATCCGTCATCGGTCCGTACTGCTCCTCATACTTGTACAGGGCGTACTTCACCGTCTGGATCAGGAATTGCTGATCGGCCGGGTAGATGGTGCTGTTCCAGTCCGTTTTGCCGGTAGACTGGATCATGAACCGGAACTTCGTTTCTGAATACGCACCGAAGCTGCCGGCCAGGCTCACATCCCAGCGGGCGGGTTTCAGCAGCTGGTCGGTTACGCTGATCTTGTAATGCAAACGGTCGATCGGCGACGATGCAGGCCTGTCACTGTACCCCGGCTTGAAATCCGCGGACTCCTGTACGGAGAGGTCGATGGTCAGGATGCTGTCTTTCATCCCCGGCTTCCGGTACAGGATCACCGGAATGCGTTTCTGGAAAGAATCCGCAGGCATCACCAGCGGCCCGATTTCGAAATGGTAACCCTGTTTGGCCGTAGACGTATCCGAAACGGCGATGTTGATGGCACGGTCTTTATCAGCCGGCAATCCCATGATCCGCAGCGTGATCCATGCCGTGTCTTTCATCTTCGAAGCGTCGGTCACCGCGAAAGAATACACCAGGCTGTCGGCATTCACGACGTTTTTGGTAAAGTAAATCCTCGAATCCTGCTGGTACATCAGCCGGTCGTCCTGGCTGCAGGCAGCAAGGCCGGCGAAGGCGGACAATATGGCAATATATCTGAGTTGCATGTTGATCGTATTTATCTGCCGAACTGGATCTCATCCATGGGCAGGGGGAAAATGTATTTCGTTTCAGTCATCGGGTTGCCTACGCCGTCGGGGATCGTAGCGGTATTCTTTCTTTTGAAGTAATACCAGAGCTGCCCTTCACCGTAGAATTCCTTGCGGTATTCTTTCATGATTTCGGCATCCAGGTTGGCGGAAGTGGCCAGTTCGGGAAGGCCGCGCGCGGAGCGCACGGTGTTGAGGAATCCCAGCCCCTCGTCGGGGTTGGCGGATGCTTCGGCGGCGATGTAATACATTTCCGGGAGGCGGATCACCGGCACCAGGCGCTGCCTTACGTTGCGCTCGTTATCGGCATGGAACTTCTTGGTGTAGATGTTGCCCTGGGTGGTCACCACCGTCCAGAACGAACGCGACTGCACCGGCAGGCGGATATCCGTTCCATAACCCGGCACGCTTGCTTCGAACATGGTATTGATCTTCGTTTGCGTGTTGTACAGGTCGCGCCCGTCGTCGTTGAACGACACCGCGGCTTTGAATAGCTGATCAGATACGCGTTTGAGGTGCGACACATAGATCGAGAAGATATGCTCGCGGGTCAGGGTGAGGTCCGAATCGAGTGCCACGGGGTCGGTGCTGAGCACGTCGGCGGCGGTCATCAGGCGGAACTTGCCGCTGCCGATCACTTCCTGTGCGTATTTGAGCGCGTTCGGCTTGTCGCCTTTATACAGGTACATACGGGCCAGCAGTGCCTTCACGGCCCAGTAGTTCAGGTGGTTCTGCCGGAACATGAGGAACAGGTCGCTGCTGGTGGAGTTCTGGTTGTTGGCGATTTGGTCGATGTCGGTGTGGACAGACAGCAATTCCTCCGCTTCCAGCAGCTCCGCTTCGATCCGGGAAAGGACCTGCGCAACGGACTGCCTTTCCTTCGGCATGATCGTGAATGCATCCATGTAGGGAATGGCGGGCTGTTCGTTGTTCGCCGCTCCGGGAACGGGGGCGTAGAGCCGCAACAGGTCGAAGTGCAGGAATGCCCGCAGTGCCAGGGATTCTCCCTTGATAATGCGGTAGGCTTGTTCGCCGAGGAGCGATTTCCCGTTGTCGACATTCCGGAGGATATAGTTCGACTGGGCGATGCAGGCATAGGACGTAGCCCAGATTTCCCCGATCTCCCTTTCCACGTTCAGCCCGGTGGCGTTGTAAGTATAATTGTAACGCGCGAGCTGGCCGTACCAGTTACCCGTGCCCGCCTTGTTCTCGTAACGGCCGGCCAGTAATTCCACCAGTCCGAACGAAAGGTTGCTGCCATACAGCGAATCCGCCGCCGAACGCTGGTAGATGCCGAACAGGGCGTCGATGTAACCCTGGCGGGTAGAAAACTGCTCGTCTTCCTTCATCTGCGTTTTCGGCGTCACATCCAGCCACTTGGAACAGGCGCCCAGCATGGAAGCCGCCGCCAGGATTCCGCCCAATATCAATATGCGGTATTGTTTCATATCAGAAAGTAGTTTGAATTTGGAGCGTATAAGTTTTCGAGAAAGGATAATCCAGCCCGCGCTCGCGCCGGATGCTGGAGAACCGGAACAGATCGCCCGTGAAGAAGGTGATGCGGGTGTTTTTCATGCGATACCTGTCCAACATGCCGTCCGGGAAGCGGTAGTATACCGACAGGCTTTCACAGCTTAGCTCATTATCGTCCTGCACAAAGCGGGAAGATGCGCGCGTCAGGCCGTTGTTGCCGCCGGAAGCATTGCGGATGCCCTTGAAGAATACCAGGTCGCCCGGCTTCATCCAGCGTTCTTCCGCCACCCGGCGGTCAACGTTATACATGGATGCATTCACGTTCTCGACACGGTCGATCAGC
>NZ_CALNBI010000511.1 GCF_937874145.1 uncultured Chitinophaga sp.
TACCGACAAACGGACTGTCGGGCAGCGGCTGGCGGCCTGGGCGTTGTACGATTATTATAGCATGAAAAACGTAGTACCATCCGGCCCGCTTGCCGAAAAAGCGGTGTATGCCGATGGTAAAGTGAGAATAATTTTCAAATGGGCGGAAGGTTTGAAACCGGCTGGCAGCGCCTGGCTGAAGGGGTTTTCGCTGGATGGCGCGAATGCCGCGGCCGCAGCGGTCCACGGCAATGTCGTGGAAATCCCTGCGCCGGAAAGGCCTGCTTTCGTATATTACGGATGGCAGCCGTATACGGACGCGAACCTCGTGAATGCCGCCGGCTTGCCGGCTTCGACCTTCCGCCTCCGTACGAACCTTAAAAACTGATCATGATCAACAGGTATTTACTATTCATCGTCATTTTGCTGTCGGCCCGGATTACCCGGGCGCAAACGTTCACGCCCGTTTTCACCAGCGGGGAAGAAGGACATAAAAGTTACCGCATCCCCGCCATCGTTTCCGTGGGCGGCAAACTGCTGGCTTTTGCGGAAGGGCGCGTCAATCACGCCGGAGATTTCGGCGATATCAATATCGTATTGAAAGAAAGCACCGACGGCGGAAAAACCTGGAGCGCGCTGCGGACGGTCGTGGATTACAGCACCCTGCAGGCCGGCAATCCCGCGCCCGTGGTTGATCTTACTGATCCGGCTTATCCCAGGGGCCGCGTATTCCTGTTTTACAATACGGGCGACAATCATGAAGGGGAAGTCCGCAAGGGGAAAGGGTTGCGCGAAGTATGGTATGTTACCTCTGCCGACGGCGGCAATAGCTGGTCGGAACCTGTGAATATCACTTTGCAAACCCACCGGCCCAACAGGCCCGATAAAAACCCGGCGTACAATTTCCAGGACGACTGGCGCAGCTATGCCAACACACCCGGCCACGCCATGCAGTTTGCCGATGGCCGTTTCAAAGGCCGCATCTTTGTTTCCGCCAACCACTCCGCCGGTAATCCCATCGCTGATTTCTCGGACTACAAAGCGCATGGTTATTATACCGACGATCACGGCAAAACTTTCCACCTCAGCGAAACCGTGACTTTCCCCGGCGGCAACGAAGCCATGGCGGCGCAGCTGAAAGGTGACAGGATGGTGATGAACATACGCAACCAGCAGGGCCGCGACCGCTACCGCATCATCGCCGAGAGCAGCAACGGCGGCCAATCCTGGGACACGACGTACTTCGACCGCCAGCTGCCCGACCCCGTGTGCCAGGGTTCCGTGCTGAGCGTCGGGAACGCCCGCAACCGCACGCTGATTGTCTGCAACAACGCCGACACCGTGCAACGCAACAACCTCGTGCTGCGGGTGAGCCGCAACAACGGGAAAACTTACTACAAACAGATTACCATCGCCAACCGCCCGGATAATCCGCGCCGCAATTCGCATACGGCGTATTCCGACCTGGTGCAGACCGGCAAAAAGAAAGTGGGCGTACTGTTCGAGTACGACGATTACAAACAAATCGTATTTACCAATATTGCTTATTGATGATGAAATTCCTTTTTCCACGACTATTGGCCGCGTGCCTGCTGGCTTTCCATTTGCAAGCCGGCGCAACGGTGACTGAAAAGCCAAAACCCGCCCTGTTGCCGGAGCCCATGGAACTGGCCTGGCGCGAAGCGCAATTCGATCTATCCACCTGCACCGCGATTATTTGCGCCGATGCCACCCTGCGCCCCGAAGCCCTGCGCCTGCAAGCGTCGCTGCATGCGGAAGGTTTCCGCAATATCCGGCTGCTGGCGAAAGGCAGGCTGCGGGAACGGGTGATCGTTCTGGAGAAAGCTTCCATCCCCACACCGGTGGCCACGAACGAATCGTACACCATCGATGTCAGCGAAAAAGCCGTGAAGATCACCACCCCTTCCGCCCACGGCGCTTTCAACGCATTGCAAACTTTCCGGCAGCTTACTTCCGGTGGTTTTGTGCAAGGCAGCGCGATCCGCGACTGGCCGGCGTTCTCCTGGCGGTCGTACATGGTGGACGTAGGCCGCAATTACCAGCCCATGGATCTCCTCAGGCAGCAGATCGACGTAATGAGCCGGTACAAATTGAATGTGTTCCATTTTCATTTCACGGAGGATGTGGCCTGGAGGCTTCATTTCAAGCGTTACCCGCAACTCACTGAAGCCCGGCACATGATCCGGCAGAAAGGGAAATTCTATACCGAAAAGGACCTCCACGAGCTCATCCGCTATTGCCGCGAGCGCCATATCGAGCTGGTGCCCGAAATCGATATGCCCGGCCACAGCGCCGCATTCCGCAGGGCGATGGGTTACGATATGCAAAGCGATTCCGGGATGGCCATCGTGGCGCAGATCGTGAAAGATTTCTGCCGGGAATATGATCTGCCGTATCTCCACATCGGCGCGGATGAAGTGAAAATCACCAACCCGCGCTTCCTGCCGGAAATGACGCGGCTGGCGGAAAGCCTGGGCAAGAAAGTAATCGGCTGGATGCCCGGCGGCAATTTCCCGGAAAGTGTGATCCGGCAGCTGTGGTCGGAAGGAACAGTTGATCATGGCAACGACTCCATTCAATACATCGATTCCCGCCAGCTGTACATCAACCACATGGACCCGCTCGAAAGCGTCATCAGCATCTACCAGCGCCAGTTCTGCAACACACCCGCCGGCGATGCCTCCGCGCTGGGCGCCACCCTCTGCCTCTGGCACGACCGG
>NZ_CALNBI010000512.1 GCF_937874145.1 uncultured Chitinophaga sp.
CACCGGCGGCATCGCACAACTGGCGCGCCGCCTGCAAGACACGCTGCGCCAACCGGTGAGGATCATGAGCACAACCGGCCCCATGGCGGGAGCGGTCATGAAAAGCCTGCCGGTGGATACGCTCTACCAGCCCATGATGCACCGCAGCGATAACTTCTTCGCGGAACAGATTTTGATGATGGCCTCTTCGCAGCGGTACGACGAAATCGACTCCCGCCGCGTCATCAAATATATGCTCGACAGCCTGCTTAACGATTTGCCCCATCCGCCCAACTGGGTCGATGGTTCAGGCCTTTCGCGCTTCAATCTCTTCACGCCCCGCGATATGGTTTCAGTGCTTGGGAAAATGATGAAAGCCTATCCAAAAGAGCGCCTCTTTCCCCTGTTCCCTTCCGGCGGAAAAGGCACGCTGCGCAATTATTACCAGGCGCTGCCGAACCGGCTTTACGCCAAAACCGGTACGCTCAACGGCGTGGTGGCCCTCAGCGGGTATATGATCACGAAATCCGGGAAAACACTCATCTTCAGCGTGCTTGTCAATAACCACAATACGACTTCCACGAACGTGCGCCGGGCGGTAGAGCGCTTTTTGGTGCGCACGGCCAACGCGGGATAACGCATGCGGTATAAAAAGAAAAACCCGGCAAACGCTATGTCTGCCGGGTTTTTTTATGTCCGAAAAAGGGAAATATTACTTCACGATTTTCAGTTCGTTGATAATGTTTTTGGCGCCGCCGAGTTTGTCGATGCACCAGAGCACATAACGGATATCTACGTTGATGGTGCGGTTGGAGTTTTTATCGAACTGGAGTTTGTGGCTGAGCGCTTCGTAGTTGCCGTCGAACGCGAGGCCGATCAGTTCGCCATTGGCGTTGATCACGGGAGAACCGGAGTTGCCGCCGGTGATGTCGTTGCCGGTGATGAAGCCTACCACGAGGGTCTGGCGTTTGGCGTCGATATACTGGCCGAAGTCTTTTTTCTTCACGAGATCGATGAAATTCTGGTGGAGATCGAATTCGTAGTCGCCGGGTTTATATTTCTCCATTACGCCGTCGATGGTGGTTACGTAGTCGTAAGACACGGCATCGCGGGGTTTGTAGGGTTTCACCTGGCCGTAGGAGAGGCGCATGGTGAAGTTCGCATCCGGGTAGCGGTTGGCGTTCGGGGTGCGGAGGGCTTCACCTTTCAGGTAAAGGCGGCCCAGCTCGTTGTTCTGCGCGGTGAACTGCGCGTAGATGGGCGCGTATTTCTGGGAGTAGTTCTTCACGAAAGCGGAAGCATAGGCGAAGGCCGGATCTTCCTGGAGGGTAACGGCATCAGGCTGGCTGATGAAAGTTTTCCATTTAGCGTCGTTGAAGATGATGGTGTTGTTGAACACATTGGCCGCCCAGTTGCGGTAGGTTTTCTCGTCGTTCAGGTCGCCGAAAGACTTCAATCCCTCGTAGAAGCCAATGGGGTGTTGGTCTTTGGGGATATCTTCGTAATAGCGTTGCGCCATGGCGGCGAGGATTTTCTGGTCGGAGGGTTTATTCTCGTCTTTCAGGAAATTGGTGCGCGCGGCGTCGGCTGCTGCTGCGGCGGCTTTGATGTCGCCATTTTTGAGGATGGTGGCTTCGAGCTGCTGCAGGGAGCTGGCGTAAGCGGCGAGGGGCGAGCCGAGGGTGCCTTCCATTACGTAGAGGCGGACCTTGGCGTAGGGGGCCCATTTCTTATATATATCCTCGTATTGGGAGAAGACGTTTTCGAACTCGGGTTTGCCTTTGGCCCATTGTTGGAACGCGGCTTCGTTCTTTTGTTTCTCTTCGAAGACGTGGTATTTCAGGAGTTGCTCGGATTCGCCGCCGAAGAATTTCCAGTAGTTGGCGATGCCGGCGTAGGAAGATGCGAGTTGCAGTTTCACGGCCGGATCTTTCTTCATTTCCTCGAACATGAATTTAAGGCGTGCGTCGCGGAGGGAAACGATGGACGGGTTTTCCACGTCTGTTTTCAGTTTCACGCCGTAAGAAGTTTCGTAACGGTTGGTGCCGCCGGGATATCCGAAGATCATGGCGAAGTCGTTTTCTTTTACGCCTTTGATGGATACGGGGAGGAAATGTTTCGGTTTGAGGGGAACGTTGGACGCGGCGTACTCAGCGGGTTTGCCGCTGGCGTTGCCGTATACGCGGAACACGGAGAAGTCGCCGGTGTGGCGGGGCCATTCCCAGTTGTCGGTGTCGCCGCCGAACTTACCTACGTTTTCGGGCGGGGTGCCAACGAGGCGGACGTCGGTGAAGCGCTCGTACACGAAGAGGAGGAACTGGTTCCCTTTGAACATGGGCACTACTTTGGCTTCGTATGCATTGCCTTCGGTGGCGGCTTTGATGATTTCGCCGTAAACCGCCTGCATTTTGGGAGCGCGATCGGCCAGGGTGGAGCCTTTGATGGCTTCATCCACTTTGGCGGTCACGTCTTCCACGCGCACGAGGAATTGAACGGAGAGCCCTTTTGCAGGGATTTCTTCCTGCTTCGAGCGGGCATAAAAACCATCGCGCAGGTAGTTGTTCTGAACGGAACTGGCCGCAGCGATGGCGCCGTATCCGCAGTGGTGGTTGGTAAAGATCAATCCTTCATTGCTCACGATCTCTCCCGTGCAGCCTCCGCCGAAAATGATGATCGCGTCTTTGATGGATGATTTGTTGATGCTGTACAGTTGCTCTTTCGACAACTTCAAACCTTTCTTCACCATATCGGCATAAGTTTGCTGCCCGAGCAGGTACGGAAGCCACATGCCCTCGTCCGCCTTCACAATCTTTACAGACAGCAAAAGCAACAACAGGAATAGATTTTTCTTCATATGTTAGATTTTGTAAGGGCCCAAACCTACCGATTTTTTTCATAACGGCCTTTACCATCCATGGAAGTCAACAAATCCGGGCGGCCCGACGTTAAAATGGCTTGATGATTGATAATATGTAACAACTATACACCATAAAACCACTATCATGAAACAGCTACTGCTTCCCGCCTTTGCCGCCCTTGCCATCCTGGCCGCCTGCCAAAGCTCACAAAACAATGCCGCAAGCGATTCCGCCGCCGCCGCCATGGCCGTTACCACCGATGGACAGCCCACATGGCCGCTTTCGGGCACCAAATGGGTGTTGAAAGAAATCGTGAACGGCCCCAAAGACACCAGCAACTGGGAAAAAGAAATCTATATGCAGTTCGTGGACTCCTCCTCGCAGGTGCGCGGCCACCTCGGCTGCAACGGCTTCGGCGGTAAATTCCTCGCCACGCCCACCGGCGACCTCGCCGTGTCCGACGTGATATCCACCCAGATGGCCTGCCCGGTGCTGGACATCGAAAACGCCTTCAGCCAGGCGCTGCAGAACACCAACAAATACACCATTGAGAAAGATGTGCTGCGCCTCCAGCGGGGAGACACCGTGTTAGCCACATTCACGGCTTCCGCCGCTGCCGTTCAACCTTGATAACCTTTTAAAAATCAATATATATGAACAAGTTACTGTTAATCCTCGGCGCCTCCGCCATCCTGGCTTCCTGCCAGAACCAAACCGCCACAACCGGCGAAGATACCTCCGCTAACGCCAGGATCCACGAAGGGGTAGATTCCATCGAATCTGGCCTGGAACAAAAAGCCGATACCACCGGCGCATATTTCCGTCGCCAGCGCGACGAAGCCTCCGCCGCCATCCAGGAGAAAATGGATTCGCTCGACGCACGTATCGAAGAGCTGAAGAAAGACGGCAGCGCCAGGAGCAAAAGGGCCCAGTCCAAGCTGGAAGCCGCCCGGGAAGATCTGGCCCGTGCAGCTGAAGATGTGAAGAACAGCACCGCCGAAGCCTGGGATAAAACCAAAGCCGGCATCGACAAATCCATGAAGAAAGCCGACAGCGAATGGCAGGAATTCAAGCGGGATTTCAAAGAATTATTCCGCTAAAATATATACGCGTTTTTTACAGAAGCAGGGCTGTCTCGAAGGAGGCAGCCCTGCTTTTTTGAACGGGAAAGGGCCGCCTCGCAGTGAAGCAGCCCTTTTCGTATGAAATATTTCAATCCGCTTATTTGCCGAGCGACCAGCCATTGCGGTAGGTGCGCTTAACGAATTGGTTGGCGTCGTCGAAGTTGGTGATCTTCATGTTCGGGCCATCCCACAGCAGTTTGATATAACGGCCGGGGTAATCGAATCCTTTGCCATCGGCTTTCGGCTTGCGCACGTCGTAGCTGCGGATTGCGAGGTTACCCATGAGGATGGTTTCGGTGAGGGGACCGGCGATCTCGAACGGAGCGCTCAGTTCTTTCTTACCGTAACCGGCGATGCAGGCGTTCACCCACTGCACATAGTGGCCTTCGGGCACGCGGGCGATGGTTTGTTTCACATCCACTTCCTTGTTGCGGGAAGAAGGCAGGAGAGAAGGATACATACCGTAAGTACCGCACATCATTTTGCCTTTCGAGCCTACGAAGATGGCGCCGTTGCCGCCGTCGCCCATTCTTTCGTTGGGGCCCAGTTCTTCGGGGCGCGCGGGTTGGATGCCGCCGTCCATCCAGTGGAGTTTCAGCGGGCCGCGTTTGGTGTCGAAGGTCATGATAACGTGGGAAGACGGGGGGCAGCTTTCGGGGAAATAGCCCTGTTTGAACTCGTCTACATACACGCTGCCAACGCTGGCTTCTGCGGAAACGGGGTAGCCGAGGTCGAGCACGCGGAAGGGAGGTTCCACGATGTGGCAACCCATGTCGCCCAATGCGCCGGTACCGTAATCCCACCAGCCGCGCCAGTTAAAGGGAACGAGTTTGTCAACGAAATCTTTTTGCGGAGCCGTGCCCAGCCAGAGATTCCAGTCGAGGTCGGCGGGTTTGGTGCCGGGCTGTGCGGGCCAGGGAATACCTTGCGGCCAAACGGGGCGGTTGGTCCAGCAGTACACGGTGTGTACATCGCCGATGAGGCCTGCCTGGTACCATTCCATGAGCTGGCGAACGCCGTCGCCGGATGCGCCCTGGTTACCCATCTGGGTTACCACTTTATATTTTTTCGCGGCCTGCGTGAGCATGCGCGCTTCGTAGATATCGTGTGTGAGGGGTTTTTGAACATACACGTGCTTGCCCAGCTGCATCGCGGCCATCGCCTGCACGGCGTGGTTGTGGTCGGGCGAGGAAACGGTTACGGCGTCGATGTTCTTGTGTTCCTTGTCGAGCATCTCGCGGTAATCGCGGTAGTATTTTGCTTTGGGGAAACGTTTTACGGAACCTGCGGCGCGGCTATCGTGAACGTCGCAGAGCACGGTAACATCTGCCGGCCCTTTCGAAATTTCAGACAAGTCGCTTTCGCCTTTACCACCGACACCGATGCCGGCAACGCGAAGCCTGTCGCTAGGGGCGGTATAGCCCGGTCCTCCCAATACATGACGTGGAACGATCATGAAACCTGCAGCTGCTGTTGCACTGTTGGTTAGAAATGATCTACGTGAAATCTGGTTTCTTTTGTTATTTTTTCCCTGAACCATGATTTGATAAATTTTCGTTCAATATAATAGAAAAATATTTAGCAAATATAATATTCTCTACGAGCGGCATCCTGTACTATCCTGTGCTAAATCGATTTTTTCGGTGTTATGTTTCCGTTACCGCCTCCCGGTCCGACCGCGCATCATGAAAGTTTGGGGGCTATTGGCTTTTTCCCCTATTTTTAGCGTTACCAAACATCTTGTTACAACATGTCGACTAACCGCAAACATCCGGTAGCCTTACCGTTTTTATTCTTTTCCGAAATGTGGGAGCGATTCGGGTTTTACCTTCTCCTCGCCATCCTGCAATTATATCTGACAGACGCCGAGAAGGGCGGTTGGGCCATGGACCGGCATGCCGCGGTCGATATCTTCGGTACATTCATCGCATTCGTATATCTCACGCCGTTCATCGGAGGGCTGCTGGCCGACCGTAAGCTGGGCTACACCAAGTCGATCATCATCGGGGGTATACTCATGGGGATCGGGTATTGCGGCCTGGCCGTCAAGGATTTGACGGTGTTTTACCTGTCGCTGGCGCTTATTTGCGTGGGCAACGGCTTCTTCAAACCCAACATTTCCACCCTGCTGGGCAACGTCTACAACGACCCCCGGTACCGCGAGCGAAAGGATACCGGTTATAACATCTTCTACATGGGGATCAATATCGGCGCCTTCATCTGTACGTTCTTCGCCGCTTATCTCCGCAATAACATCAACTGGGGCGCTGCCTTCATCGCCGCGGGCATCGGCATGTTCCTTGGTGTGATCATTTTCGTAGCCGGCCTCAAGCATTACCGCCACGCCAACGTCCTCAAACCCGTACAACCCGGCGACATGCCCCTGGGCTCCATCTTCGCACAGGTTTTTGTTCCCGTGCTCGTCGTAGGTTGCATCGGCTGGTTCATCCCGGGGAATATTTTCGGCACCGATTCAACAGATGCCTTCATCTTCGCCTGCCTTCCCATCATCTACTTCTTCGTGAACCTGCTCCGCAAAGCTTCCGCCACGGACAAACAACCCGTGAAAGCCCTGCTGGCCATCTTCGCGGTGTCGGTGATGTTCTGGGCGGTGTTCAAGCAAAACGGAACAGCCCTCACCACCTGGGCGCAATATTATACCGACCGCGAAATTCCCGCAGCCGTTGAAGCCCCCGCCAAAGCGCTCTCCCTCGCCCAGATAGTGACCAACGAAACCGGCGAAGTAGTTGCTTATGACGACGAGTTCCGCGTGATCAAAGACGAATCCGGCCAACCCGTAAAAGAACAAGGCAAGCCCGTGTACTTCAAAAACGTGGCGCCAGAGAAGATGCCGGCAGAAGGCGCTTCCGTCAGCCTGGTGAACACCGAGCTCTTCCAGTCCGTTAATCCTTTCTTCGTTATCATACTCACGCCGCTCGTGGTAGCTTTCTTCACCTTCCTGCGCAGGCGCCAGAAAGAACCGACCACTATGACCAAGATCGCATGGGGCCTGCTCATTTCCTCCCTGTCCACTTTCTGCATGGTAGGCGCGGTATTGGTTTGCGGAAATGGTGCGGAAAAAGCCTCAGCCTGGTGGCTGATCGGCAGCTACGGCGTTATCACCGCAGGCGAATTGCTCCTCAGCCCGATGGGCCTGTCCCTCGTTTCCAAACTCAGCCCCGCGCGCCTTACCTCGCTCATGATGGGCGGCTGGTTCCTCGCCACTTCGATCGGCAATAAACTGTCGGGCGTACTGGCCGCGCTGTGGGACGGCTACGACAATAAAGTGAATTATTTCCTGGTGAACTTCCTGCTACTCGGTCTCGCCGCCGGCACTATCTTCCTGATGCTGCGCTGGCTGAACCGCGTGTTCAAAGAGCATACGCATGCATAATACCGACAACCGGAAAATAAAAAAGCGGCATCCATACGATGCCGCTTTTTTTTATGCAGTCAAACCGGGTTAATCTTCCCAGGTCATGATCTTGGTGCGGTCTTCCTTCTTCAGGCAAACGGCCAGCATCTTTTCGTCGTACGCGAGATTGTACTGTTTCAGCACATCATCCGGAACACCATCCCATTCGTTGGGCCGGTTGCCGGCGTACCCCAGGTCCTTGATGCCCATTTCGCTGGTAAAGAATCCTGTGGCGGTGAGGTTGCGTATCAGGCTGAAGAACGCCACGCCCTGGCTCAGCTCCGGGGCCGCTTTCTCGGGGAACGCGATCTGGTCGACGATCGCCAGGCGCTTGTCGGCCTCGAGATCCGTGAAGATCTTGTCGTATTGTTTCAGCGAATGCACGTCCAGCCAGCGGAGCCCGCCGCGCATGGGCAGCTTGTATTTCGGCTGGTCCTTGACGATGAACTCGATGAACTCGGGCACTTTCGCATCGGTGGCGGAGCCGGAAGTTTCGTCTTTCGGGATGATGATATCGGCGAGCACGGCGATGGTTTTCATTTCCGCGTCGGAGAAATACTTTTCGGTGGTGAGGGCTTCGTCGCGCAGCACTTCGTCGGGCGTGCGGCCGTAGAACTTACCGGTTTTGGGCGCCTTCACGGCGTCTTTGGTCCCTGTTTCGCAGGCGCTGAGGATCACGCCGGTGGATACGGAACCTATGAAAAGGGCTTTGAGCGATTCTCTTCTGTCCATGGTGATCAGAGATTTTGTTTTTTCAATTCGTCCACGATGTAATTCGACGCGCGGAGGGAGAGCGCGAGGATGGTCCATGTGGGATTTTTATCTGCCTGTGAAACGAAGGCGCCGCCGTCTACCACAAAAACGTTTTTGGCGTCGTGCGCCTGGTTGTATTTGTTGAGGACCGAGCGTTTGGGATCGTCGCCCATGCGGGTGGTGCCCACTTCGTGGATGATCCTGCCCGGGTTTTCGAGGCCGTACTTGGTTTCTTCGCCGGGTTTGGTGCCGAGGGGAATGCCGCCCATTTTGTGGATGATCTCCTCGAAAGTTTCGTGCATGTGGCGCGCCTGTTTGATCTCGTGCTCGCTCCATTTGTAGTTGAAGCGCAGCACCGGGATACCGAATTTATCCACCACGCTCGGATCGATTTCGCAGTAGTTGCTTTCCAGCGCGATGGCTTCGCCGCGGCCGGCAAAGCCCACTGTAGAGCCGTAGTAGCGGCGGTAGTCGTTCTTGAGGCTGGCGCCGTAGCCGCCGGCGGGAGTGCCTTTGCGGTTGGGGTCCATCATATGCATGCCTTCCATCCCGAAACCGAAACCGTATGCGGGCATGCCCATGCCGCCCCAGAATTCGATGTGGTAGCCACGGGCGAAATCGAGTTTTTTGTTATCGAGCCACCAGGGAATATACATGTGCATCCCGCCCACACCGTCTTCGTTGTAGCGCTTGCGTTCCATCAATGAAGGAATATACGCGCCGCGCGAAGCGCCGGTGGAATCGTGGAGGTATTTGCCGACCATACCGCTGGAGTTGGCCAGGCCGTTCTTGTGCATGGGGGATTTCGAATTGA
>NZ_CALNBI010000513.1 GCF_937874145.1 uncultured Chitinophaga sp.
TGTTTGCCGGCGGGTATGTTGGGGATGATGAACTGACCGGTCTCATCGGTCACCACACCGGTCTTCAAATCTTTGAATCCAACGGTCGCGAAAGGGACGGGCGCTTCCCCCGTGGTAACGGTCCCTTTCAACCGGCCCTGTGCATTGGCGGCCAGCGTTGCCGCCGTAATAATTAATGTGAAAACTGAGCGTAGCAATCCAGACATGGAGTTAGGTTATATTTTATGAGACAAATTTAAAAACAGAATCGATATTTGTCTAAATTATTATTTAGGCTAGACTAAATTAAAGATTATTGTAAAGAAGCCGCCGCCCGTGAATTTAATCGAGGACACAGCGGGGCGGCGGCATTGGGGTTTTGCAGGAACTAATTACCTAAACATTAAGAAAAAACAGGAAAGGGATCAGGGAAGGATTGCCCGAGCGTCCAGCCCAGCACTTCATCATTTTTGCAAAGGCAGGCGTCGAGCCGGGCGGTAATGCCGGCAGGATCTATGTTCCGGCCGATAATAACGATTTCGTTGTAACGATCAGCGAACAGCGGATGCCAGCGCTCGCGTATAATGTTGTGCGAGGCAGGGTCAAGGTCCCATTGGTTCTCCGGGATGGAGCACCACCAGGCTCCGGCGCGGTCCGCCATGAGCGAGCGCCCGGCCTGGCTCCAGTTCACCGCAACATCGGGCCTTGAAGCCAGCCACAGCAAACCTTTGGAGCGGATAACACCTTCCGGCCATTCATGTTGTATCATCTCCCACAGGCGCGTGGGATGGAAAGGCGCGCGGCTGCGGTAGACAAACGACCGGATGCCGTATTCCTCCGTTTCCGGAACATGTTCCTTTTCCAGCTCCGCGATCCAGCCCGCGGATTGGGAAGTTTCGTCGAAGTCGAACAGTTGGGTGTGGAGCACTTCGCGAAGGGGCACCGCTCCCTTCACCGCCTCCACGATCCTGGCTTTGGAATTCAGTTTGCGCAGGAGGGCTTTCAACTCGGCTTTGTGCGCGTCACACACCTGGTCGCATTTATTCAATACGATTACGTTGGCGAACTCGATCTGGTCGGTCAGCAGGTTGACGATGCTCCGCTGATCGGCAGCTTCCGTCAGCCCCTGATCCGCCAGCAACTGCCGGCTGGCGTAATCGCTGTAAAAATTGAAGGCGTCCACAACGGTCACCAGCGTGTCGAGCCGGGAGAAAGCGCCGAGGTCGATGCCCAGGGAATCGTCGCGATAAGTGAACGTCTGCGCCACGGGCAGGGGCTCTGAAATGCCGCTGGATTCGATCAGCAGGTAATCGAAGCGGCGCTCTTCGGCCAGGCGCTTCACTTCGGCGAGCAGGTCTTCACGGAGCGTGCAGCAGATGCACCCGTTCGACATTTCCACCAGCTTCTCCTCTGTTTGGTGGAGCGCCGCCGAATCGCGGACCAGGCGCGCGTCGATATTGACTTCCGCCATATCGTTGACGATCACCGCCACGCGCAAACCTTCGCGGTTGTGGAGGATGTGCTGGAGCAGGGTGGTTTTACCCGCACCCAGGAAACCGCTTAACACGGTCACCGGCAGTTTACGGGGAACCGGGCGGAGGTGGTCCGCCGTCAGGGAAAAAACAGAAGAGCCGGGCATATAGTCGGGTTTAATGGTTACGCGGCATGGGATGCAGGCGCCTTCGGTGCGGGCATGCTTAGCTTTGCGCTTCGGCGGCCGGTTCGGCCTTCACCTGGCATTTGCGGCAGAAACGGATGTTATCCACATGCGCCGCTACCAGGAGCCCCGCGCCGAGGGCGATGCCCGTCAGCTCCAGGGAATGCGGGAACCAGAAGTGGCCCGCTATCAACAAGGCAAACCCGATCACGAATAACAAAGAAGGCCTGATCCGCCGGTGCTGGTAACGGTACCCCCGGTACAGGGCCGCCAGTCCTACCACCGGCGTAGCCCCCAGCAGTAAATATTCAAGCGGTTCATAATGCACCGCGGCTCCCGCCAGCGGCAACGCCGCCGCTACCAGGGGAAGCGCCACGCAATGTACCGCGCAGGCCAGCGAGGCACCGATGCCGATAGCGTCCAGGTTCATCTTGTTCAATAGTCGAGAAAAGGCCATATTCAGTTGGTTTGTGGGCAACAAAGCTAAGGGATATTTTGCAACATTGTTGCAATTGAATGAAAAATTAATGAAATTTGTATCTGCGGAACGCTATATTAGCCGAATTCAACATACCTTTTGCAACAATGTTGCCAAAACAAAAGTGATGACAGACATGATGATCCAGACGAATGCACTGGCATATACCTATCCGGGCGGACGGGTGATCCGATTCCCCGACCTTGCCTGCCGTGCCGGCGAAACCCTCCTGATCACGGGGCCTTCCGGCTCCGGGAAAACCACTTTGCTCCATTTGCTGGCGGGTCTTATCCGTCCAAACGAGGGCAGCGTGCAGGTAGCGGGTACTGCGCTCGGCAACCTGGGCACCCGTAAAATGGACGCTTTCCGGGGCAAACACATCGGGATCATCTTCCAGCGGTCGCATTTCATAGACTCCTTGTCTGTGTCCGACAACCTTACTCTGCCGTTACAGCTGACCGGCGCCCCGGTAGACCGCTCCCGCCTGGAAACCGTGGCCGGCGATCTCCGCATCGGGCATCTGCTGGACAAGCTCCCCGCCCGCCTGAGCCAGGGCGAGCAACAGCGGGCCTCCATCGCGCGGGCGGTGCTGCAGTCGCCCGAAGTTATCCTGGCCGACGAGCCTACCGCCAGCCTCGACGACCATAACTGCGAATCCGTGGCCCGCCTGTTATCCGAACAGGCAGCGCGGCATAACGCGGCCCTGCTCATCGTTACGCACGACAACCGGCTGACTTCCCTTTACCCACAACACATCCAACTGACATGATTTTCCGCATCGCCATACGCAACCTGTTACATAAACCGCTATATACCGCGCTCTGCTGGCTGCTGCTCGCCTGCAGCACTTCGGTGCTCCTGGTACTGTGGGCCCTCAACCGGCAGGCACGCCAGCAGCTCGAACAACAGATCGACGGGATCGACCTGGTGCTGGGCGCCAAGGGCAGCCCCTTGCAGTTAATATTAAGCAGCGTGTATCACCTCGACAATCCCACCGGCAACATTCCCCTTTCGGAGGCCAGCCGTTTTATGCAGCACCCGCTGGTGGAATCGGCAGTACCGATTTCGCTGGGGGATTCGTACCATGGTTTCCGGATCATCGGCACTACTACCGCCTATTTGGATAAATACAACGCCAAACCCGCGGAGGGCAAGGTGTTCAGCAAATCCATGGAAGTGGTGGCGGGTGTGGAAGCCGCGCGCAAGGCCGGGCTGAAAGTAGGCAGCCGCTTCGCGGGGACGCATGGCCTGGGAAAGACGGGGCATGTCCACGAAGGGGAGGAATATATCGTGACCGGGATCCTTCCCGCCACGGGCCTGGCGATCGATCAGCTGCTGCTTACGCCGCTGCAAAGCGTGTGGGACATCCATGCCCCGCACCATGACCCGGACGATCACGACCACGGCCATGCCGAAGGGGAAAACCACGATCATGACCACGACCACGAGGACGCCAAAGGGCATGACCATGACAAAGCGGATGGCCACGATCACGACCACGCCGAAGGGGAAGCACACGACCACGCGGACGCCAAAGGCCATGACCATGACGAAGCAAAAGGACATGATCACGACCACGCGGAAGAAGCCGCCGAAAAAGCGGACCCGGCGCATGACCCGCAGCAGCAGGTAACGGCGGTGCTGATCAAGTTCCGCAGCCCGATGGGGCAGCTGCAATTCCCGCGGATGATCAATGAATACACCAATATGCAGGCCGCGGTGCCTGCTATCGAGATCAACCGCCTGCAGGCTTTGCTGGGTACGGGGGCCAAAGTGCTCCGCGCCCTTGGCTGGCTGTTGGCCGGGCTGGCTGCATGCAGTATCTTTGTAACGCTGGTGCAGGGCACGCACGAGCGCCGCTACGAACTGGCCCTTATCCGGACCATGGGCGGCTCCCGTGGCAAATTGCTGGCCCTCGTTTTCGCGGAAGCGTTCCTGCTGGGAGTGCTGGGCGTGGTAACGGGGATCGCGCTGAGCCGGGTGGCCCTGTTGTTCCTGCAGCAGGAACTGTTTGCCGGCTATCATTTGAATTTTTCCGGCGCTATGCCGCTTACCGCTGCCGATGGGATAACCGCGGCAGCTATCGTCGGAGCCTGTATGCTGGCCGCTTTGCTGCCTGCCGTACGCGCCTTCCGGCTGAATATTGCTAAAACGCTTGCCAATGCTTAAAGTGGAGAAAATTTTACTGGGCGTCGCCGCCTTCGCCCTCGTTTCCTGTTCCGACATCTCGCAGGTCTGCCGCCATAACCTGTCTGCCGCCCCCTGGCTGCAGCAGGCCCTTGCCGCCGGACGCACTTCCGAAAACCTGCCCATGTCCACCGTAGACGTGCCCGATCGCGACGAAGCGCCGCAGAAAGTGACCTGGAAACAACTGTCAGACGTCATCTTTACCCGCAAATACGACGAAAAGATGCAGCTGCCCATGCTGTATCCTTCCTTCTCCCGCACCATCAAAGCCCTCAACGGCAAAACCGTAGAGATCAGCGGGTACATGGTGCCGGTAGACCCGAAAGGTTCCGTGTATGTACTCAGCGCCAACCCCAACAGCTCCTGCTTCTTCTGCGGCGGCTCGGGCCCGGAGTCGGTGATGTCGCTGAACTTCAAGGGAAAGAAACCGGAATTCGAAACAGACGATTACATTAAGGTGAAAGGTGTCTTGAGGCTCAACGAGAAAAATATCTATGAATTGTATTATAATCTCGACAATGCTGAAATCACCGGCAAATGACCTGGCTCAGGGCCCGTCTCGGGAAACTGTGCTAACTTTGCATTTTTAGAACAGGAGATCATTTCGATATGTCCAAAAAGTTAATATTATATACCTCTTTTTTCGTGGTGCTGAGCGTAGGCTTCATGGCCTATTATGCATTCATGATCAAGGAAAGCAGGGGTAGCTGGATAGGTAAAGAGAAACTGCCCGTACTCGGCTCCCCCGGCCACACCGTGCAGGGTTTCAGTTTTACGGACCAGGATGGCAACCGTATTACGCAGGAAAATGTGAAAGGCAAGATCTATGTATCAGAATACTTCTTCACCACCTGCACCAACATCTGCCCGGTGATGAACAAGAACATGGAAAAGGTATACGCCGTTTATAAGGACAAACCGAATTTCCTCATCCTGTCCCATACTTCCGACCCGGACTACGATTCCATCCCCGTGCTGAAGGCTTACGCCGAAAAGCATGGCGCGGATCCGAAGAACTGGCACTTCCTCACCGGCGACAAACGGCAGCTCTACAAGCTCGCCCGCGAAAGCTACCTGGTAGACGATGGCACCTTTACCGGGGAAGACGACTTCATCCACACCCAATGGTTTGCGCTGGTCGATGGCGAAGGCCGTATCCGCGGGTTGTATGAAGGCACGAAAGTGAAAGATGTTGATAAGCTGATAGCCGATATCGACCGGCTGATGCATGAGTAAATTTTTTAACAATGCCTGCAAAACAAAAAGAAATCATCGTGCACTTGTTACGTTCCAGCAATCTGAGCGTTACGGACACCCGTGTGAAGATCCTGGAGCTCTTTTTCAAAAGCAACGGCGCACTCGAACATGCCGACTTCGAAAAGCTCAGCGGCAAAAGCTTTGACCGGGTTACCATTTACCGTACCCTGCAAACCTTCCTCGACAAGGGGATCGTACATAAAATCCCCACGACCGATACCAGCGTGCGTTATGCCATCTGCAAATCGGACTGCCGGGAACATGAGCATCACGACCATCACGTACACTTCCGCTGCGAAGAATGCGGTAGCACCCAGTGCCTCGACGAGACCGACGTGCCGGCCATCGCCCTCCCGCAGGGTTATGCCATGCACAACGTGGAAGTAGTAGTGAGCGGGGTTTGTAAATCCTGTCAATAACGAAATTTACAACGCATAAAAGAAGGGAGCGGCCATCCGGCCGCTCCCTTTCCATTTTCCGGGATGGAATTATTTTTTCGTCAGCAGATCGATTTCCTGTTGCACGAAATCCGCCAGTTCCTTCACGTAAGCCGGGGAGAAGTCGAACCGGATGCCGGCCGCTTCGTAAAGCTCGGGGAGGGTTTTGGTGTACCCCAGGCTGAGGGCTTTCATGTAGTTATCGAGCGCTGTTTCGGGTTGTTCGCGGTATTGCTTCCACATGGCGATGGCGCCCAGCTGCGCGATGCCGTATTCGATGTAATAGAA
>NZ_CALNBI010000514.1 GCF_937874145.1 uncultured Chitinophaga sp.
AGTCCAAGAAATCTATGGAAACATGATCAGTTACCTGGATGAAGCGCTTTCGGGCATCAAGATCATCAAGGCATTCAACGCCATTCCTTTCATTCGCAGGCGTTTCGACGACGAGAACCAGAAATACAGCCGTATCATGCGATCCATGGCCCGGCGCCAGCAGCTGGCCAGCCCGGTGTCGGAGACGTTGGGCGTGATCATGGTAGCGGGCATCGTGCTGTATGGCGGGAAGCTGATTGCCGAGGGGGCCAACGAGCTGGACCCGGGCGCTTTCATCGCATATATTGCAATTTTTTCCCAGATCATGCGGCCGGCTAAAGCAATCGGACAGTCATTTTCTTCCATCCACTCCGGCATCGCGGCCGGGGAACGGGTGCTGGCGCTGATCGATGAAAAGCCGGCGATCGTCAATAAACCCGATGCGATTGAAATCCGCGACTTCAAGGAATCGCTGGAGTTCAGGAATGTTACTTTCGGGTACCAGGACAAAAAAGTCCTTGATAATGTGAACATTACGATTCCCAGGGGCGCGTCTGTGGCTTTGGTGGGGCCTTCGGGCGGGGGGAAATCCACGCTGATGGACCTCATTCCGCGGTTTACGCAGCCCTGGAGCGGCGAAATCCGGATCGACGGGCAAAATATCCAGGATTACTCCATGGAGTCGCTCCGGGGGCTGATGGGCACCGTAAACCAGGAAACTATTCTCTTCAACGACACTATTTTCAACAATATAGCGTTTGCTTATCCTGAAGCCACGCAGGAACAGGTGGAAGCGGCGGCCCGGATCGCCAATGCACACGATTTCATCATGGCTTCCGAAGAAGGCTATCAGACCCGCATCGGCGACCGTGGGGTAAAACTCAGCGGCGGCCAGCGCCAACGGATCTGCATCGCCAGGGCCGTTTTGCGCAATCCCCCTATCATGCTGCTCGACGAAGCCACCTCCGCGCTCGATACCGAATCGGAACGCCTGGTGCAGGACGCATTGAACAATCTTATGAAGAACAGGACGTCGCTCGTGATTGCCCACCGGCTGAGTACGATCCAGAGCGCAGACATGATTATCGTGCTCGAAGGAGGCCGCATAGTAGAAACCGGCACCCATTTTGAGTTATTGGAAAAAAACGGGCTCTACCGGAAACTGATCGAGATGCAAACTTTTGGCAATTAAATAAATAGTATATATTTGCTTTTTTTGTAACTTATATTTATTTTGTTCCTAAAACCGATTGTAACATCTTTGACTGTCTTCCCGTTATACCTGTATTGCGAACATGTACCTGACTATAAAGAGGAGGGCAGGTTTTTAACAGACCGGTCTTTATCTTAAAACCCGAATTAATTAATCGACCTGGAATGGAAAATAGATCATTCACAGTAGGATTACTGATTTCAACCTACAACTGGCCCAAGGCGCTGGAGGCCGTCCTGAAAAGTGTGATGCGCCAAACCCGGATGCCGGATGAAATCATCATTGCAGATGATGGGTCCGGCGCCGCTACAGAATCCGTCATCCGCAAATACGCGGCATTGATGGGCATCCCCTTTCGGCATGCCTGGCATAAAGACGACGGATTCAGGAAAAGCATTATTCTCAACAAGGCTGTTAAACTTTCAGAATCGGATTATATCATTGAAATTGATGGCGATATCGTACTGCATCCCAGGTTTGTGGAAGATCACGTACGCCACGCCCAGAAAGGCGTTTTCATCCAGGGGGCCCGCACAATGGTCGAAGAAGACCGGACGAAAGGGATTCTCAGAAGCGGAGATTTCGACTCCATCTTTTTCTTTACCCCGGGCATCAGCAACCGTTTCAATTCCCTGAGAATCCCTTTGCTGTCATGGCTGTTCCAGCTATCCAAACAGGACGCTACGAAAACCAGGGGTTGCAACCTCGCTTTCTGGAGAGAAGATTTTGTCGCGGTAAACGGCTATAACAACACCTTCAGCGGCTGGGGCTCGGAAGACAATGAATTTGCCGCCAGGCTTATCAATGCGGGCATCAAGAAAGTAAGGCTGAAATTGGCCGCCAACTGTTATCACCTGCATCATAAATGCAATTCCAAATCTGAAGTCGAGGCTAACGAATATCGTTACATGGAAACTATCCGGTATAATATGATTTCCTGCATGAACGGCTACGCCGAAGTATAAATTATCCACGCCGCCCATATCAGCAACGGGTATAAAATCCACTTTACAATTTTATAGGTGTTTGTCCGGAAGAGGTTGCTTTTCCGGAAAGTGCCATTGTCGTTAAACCGGCGGGTGATCCCTTCGATCTTTCCACGGCGCAGGTTGCCCCACAGCAATCCCAGGTCGTGGCTCAGCCGCAGTACCGTTACATACCAATATACCCGGATATCGGGTTTCGCTTTCCGTTTGACGGACTGCACCGTGGTGGCGATAAATTCAATCACCGGCACTCCCGCAACAAACAGCGCTATCGGCCCCAGCAATGCGGGTTTTACGATTGCCGCCACCACCGCCGCCACGAGGGCGAGCAGCACCGTTTCCACGGTATTGGGCAGTTCGCGCGAGGCATGTTGGGGCAATTGTTCCGGCAGCAGGGCGTTTCCGGTTCCGTACCGGAACGGCCGTTTGAAATCCGGCGCCTCTCCTTTCCACCAGGGATGGTTGACCGCGGCTTCCGGCAGCGTGCGGTAATTGCGGTAGTCATTCGCCGCTCGGATCTTCAGGAAGAAATCTACGTCTTCCCCCCCACCCGATTTAGGATAAACTTCCGAAAAACGTATGTCGCCGATGGCGGAACGGCGGACCATAAAATTGGCCGTGGCGCCCCAGGCAAAGTCTTTTCTATGCTGCGCGATGGTGAAGATATCCATGCTGCCGCTGGCCAGGATCGCGTCGGAAAAAGGCTTTCCGGGCGGCGGAAGGCGCACGAGCCCGATGAACCCCATCGCCCCGGGGTCCTGCTCCGCCGCAAGGGCGTAAACAGACAGGAGATCCGGGGGCACCGTGATATCATCATCCAGGAACAGCACCCAATCCCCATCCCCCGAATCAATCCCGCGGTTGCGCGTATAAGCCGCGCCCATATTCTGCGGGTTCACTTCCAGGAATACGTCTTTTCCATTTACCATTTCCGCAATAGCAGGCGCCACCGCCACCTCCGGGTTGTCGGACAGCAGGTAGAACCTCACCCTCGCACCCGAAGGCCTTTCCAGCCGTAAAATGGGCACCAGGTAATGTTCGATGAGCCGGAAGGAAGGAATTACTACGTCTATGCTGATGCTCATACTGGATTTTTGATGTATTAGGTTTGCCGCTATCGCCGCGGCCGCAAAAATAGTTTTTTTTCGCACTATGTCCGGCGAAGATATGCCGGGAATATTCACCGCGCACCTAACAATACGAGCAGTTGATTGTTATAGTGAAAACGACCCGTCATGCAAAAGATACTCGTCCCGGTAGACTATTCAGACACAGCCTTCCATGCCGCACGGTACGCCATTTCCCTCGCCCGCCAGATACAACCGGCGTCGATCACCCTGTTTCATGCCTACGGGCTCCCGCCTTCCGCCAATACGACGGTGCTGACCATGCTGCCGTCAGACACGCCGGAATACATCGCCGGCGTGGAAAGCGAAATCGCCAAATGGAAGCAGGACCTCCAGGCTGAACTGGTGGAATATGTGCAGCTGGACACGCATATCAGCGGCCTTCCCTTCATGGATGCCATGAAAGAAGCCACCACCGCCGCCACCTTTACGTTCATCGTGATGGGCATAACTGGTAAAAGCCCCCTTGGCCAGCGTTTCATCGGCAGCAACGCGCTCGACGTGGCGCACGGCACGCACGTTCCCCTCATCATCGTCCCCTCCGGCGCCGAACTGCGCAAGGTAAAGCGCATCCTGTTCGCCTACGACCGAAAGCAAACCCTCCAGCCCGCACAGGCCGAAGCCATCCGCTCCGTCCTCAGCACCCTGGACGCGCAAATAGAAGTAGTGCACGTAACGCCCGGGGAGCCCGACAACACCCCGCCGCCCGCGCTCTCCGAATCACTGCAACTTGCCAATGCCCAATACCGCGAAATCCAGCATACCGACCTGGTAACCGCCATCCAGGATTACGCCGGCGAAATACATGCTGACCTTTTGCTGGCCGTGCCTGGCGAATACGGATTCTTCGCGGAGATCTTCCATCGCAGCGCCACCAAACGCCTCGCTTTCAACGCTGGCATCCCCGTGCTGGTCATCAAATAAAATATGCTTATGAAAAAGGAAGGCCCGCTGCAATAGAATGCCGCGGGCCGTTTACATATATTACTAACAGTGAACTAATCTTTGAGATGCTGCACCGGGTTCACCCGCGACGCTTTCACCGCCTGGCTCCCTACGGTCAGCCAGGCCGTCACCAGCGCCAGCACGCCCGCCAGCGCGAAGTACCACCACTGCAGCTCGATCCGGTACGCAAAGCCGTCCAGCCATTTGCGGGTGATAAGATATCCCAGCGGCAGCGCCACACAAACCGCAACGCCCACCAGCCTGGTGAAATCGGCGGATAGCAACAGCACGATATGCGCCGCGCTCCCGCCCAATATTTTGCGGACGCTGATCTCCTTCATCCGCCGCTCCGCCGTGAACGCCGCCAGCCCGAAGAGCCCCAGGCAGGAAATGATCACCGCCAGCCCCGCGAAATAGCGCGACAGCACCCCTACCCGCAATTCCGACACGTACACCGTTTGGAAATCGTCATCCATGAAACGGAAATCCGGAACGCTGCCAGGGTTCATTTCGCGGAACAGGGCTTCGATGCGCAGGAGGGTTGCCTGCTGGTCGCCCGGCGCAAGGCGCGCCACCACCGCACCGGTCTGGTCGGGACGGAAATAAAATATCCAGGGAGTTACCGCTTTATGGATCGTTTTGAAATGAAAATCCTTTACTACGCCAATGATCGTCACCTTTTCCTCCCAAAATTCCACCTGTTTGCCAACCGGATCTGTGAAACCCATTTCGGCGGCAGCTACTTCATTGATGATCACCGCTGAACTGTCTGTCGGAAAAGCAGGATTATAAGCGCGGCCCTTCGCCATCTGCATGCCCATCGTTTCGATCAGCCCGAAATCAATGGCCTGGCAGCCGAATTCCACGTTCAGTTCTTTTGGCTTCCCCGGCCATTCCACACCGGTAGTGGTGCCCCAGTGCGTCGTCAGGTTGCCGGTGGCGCTGCTGGCGTTCACCACGCCCGGTATTTCACGGAGCCGCTGCATAAACTGCCGGCTATCGTCCTGCAATTTGCCTTCCTTGAAAAAATACACGACGTTTTCCCGGTCGTATCCCATGTTCTTGCTCTGCACGAACCGCAGCTGCAGAAACACGACGATCACCGCGAGTATCAGGATGATGGAAATCGAAAACTGGAAAACCACCAGTCCCTTGCGCACCCACAATTCGCGGATGGACGATGTGAACTGGCCTTTCAAAATCGTTACCGGCCTGAATCCCGAAAGATACAGCGCCGGGTAACTGCCTGCCAGCAAGCCCGTCACGATCGTCAGCAGCAGGAAAATGCCGGTCATCCGCAAATCCGCGAACAGCGAAAGTTCCTTTCCGGTAATCTTATTGAAAAAAGGCAATAGCAGATACACCGCCACCAGCGCTACGCCCAGCGCCATGAACGACAGCAGCAGCGATTCGCCGAGGTATTGCAGGATGAGCGAGCGCCTTCCCGCCCCGATCGCCTTTTTCACGCCTACTTCCTTCATCCTCCGCGTAGCGCGGGCGGTGGAAAGGTTCATGAAATTGATGCTGGCGATCAGCAGGATGAAAAGCGCGATCAGGGAAAACAGCCGCACATATTCGATCCGGCCGCCATCCTGCACGCCATTCGTAAACTTGCCGTACAGGTAGTTGTCGATATGCGGCTGGGTGGATAATGTCACCGCCGTAACGTCGATTTTCGTACTGATGAAATCTTTGATCTTGGCATCGAACGCCGCGACGTTTGCCCCGGGTTTGAGCATGACGAAGTTGTGAACGTTGTGATTGTCCCAATGCACATTAAAATTATCCAGGTACACGTCATACGACACGATGTAATCGAACGGGTCGGTCACATTGGAA
>NZ_CALNBI010000515.1 GCF_937874145.1 uncultured Chitinophaga sp.
GCAGGTTGATCCCTTTATTGGTGTTGATGGGGGGATGGAAAATATTTTTTTAAGATGATAGGTCCTTTCCCTTTCGGGCGGATTCTTATATAACGGAGGGGCTGCGTTCCCCTGGGAGACTGGCACTATTCCACAAATGAACTTACGATTTTATGCAGGAAGAAAGACTGAGGTATTTACTTGGTTTGCACCTTCATGGCCGTACGTCTGCGGCCGAAGCGGAGGAACTCGGCGCATTGTTGCAGGACGAAAGTAATGAAGCTCTTTTTATACCCATTTTGTCTGAAATGATGGCGGCATCGCCTGCGGGTACGGAATATGATGCCGGCCGCTGGGAAGCGGTGCGGCAGCGGATCCTGGATGCGGAAGCCGGTGTGCAACCGGCGCCGGTGCGGCGCATCTGGTGGAAATGGGCGGCTGCGGCAGTGGTGGCGGGCCTCCTGGCAACAGGGGCCTGGCAATACCTGCACCGGGAGCGCTTGCCGGCGGCGGCCGTTTCAATGGAAGGGCGGTATAAGAACGATGTTCCGCCCGGCGGTAACCGAGCCTCGCTGTTGCTGGCCAATGGCGAGGTGATCGACCTGGATGCGGCGGCAGATGGAAAGCTCGCGCAGCAGGGTACCACGCGGATCAGCAAGCTGCAGGACGGGCAGGTGGCGTATAATGAAGACGAAGATGCAACCGTAGCAGCCTGGAATATACTGACAACGCCCCGTGGCGGGCAATTCCGGCTAACGCTGCCCGATGGTACGCAGGTCTGGATCAACGCGGCCAGCTCCCTGCGCTTCCCGACGGCATTTGTGGGGAAGGAGCGGGTGGTGGAGCTGACCGGAGAAGCGTATTTCGAAGTGGCGAAAGACGCCGGCAAGCCCTTCATCGTGAAAGCCACCGGCGGCATGGACGTGCAGGTGCTGGGAACGCATTTCAACGTGGCGGCGTATGAAGAAGAGCCCTCATCCACCGTAACCCTCCTGGAAGGCGCAGTAACCGTTAACCGGCAACAACTGGAACCCGGGCAGCAGGCGATCCGCCAGAACGGCCGCATCCGTATCAAAACGGGCGATACCGAACAGGCCGTAGCCTGGAAAAACGGCTATTTCAGCTTCAATGATGCAGATATTGAAACGGTGATGAAGGAACTGGAGCGCTGGTACGATATCCAGGTAAAATATGAAGCAGATGCTTCCAGGCTCCGCTTCGGCGGTGGGATCCAGCGAAGCCTTCCATTGACCAGCGTGTTGAAAATACTGGAGAAATACCAGGTGAAATTCAGGATAGACGGACGGGTCATCACCGTCATACCATAATATTCCTAACCAATTAAAAACTATTTGCTTATCGATTAACTGAAAACCGACTAACCAACCTTTTCAGCCCGAAATAAAAAGGCCGGTGATGCGCTAACATGACCGGCCGGGGGCGATACAATTGACGCTAACCAATTTTTATCACCAAAGTCAAATCTATGCTTTTTTTTGATGCTTTGTACCAGCACAAAGTTTTGTGGAGAGCTATGAAATTATCAACCAGTCTATTATTGATCGGCGCGCTGCATGTAAGTGCCGCCGCCCGCTCCCAGAAAGTGACGCTGGCCGTCAGAAATGCGCCGTTGACGGACGTCTTCAAGGCGATCCAGCGGCAATCCGGTTACATCGTTTTTTACAACAACGAATTGCTGTCCCGCTCCGTTCCCGTGACGCTGAGCGTGAAGGCTGCGCCTGTCAAAGACGTGCTGGCGCAGGTTTTGGAGCCCCAGGGCCTGCATTTCGCTATTGAAGACAAAACGATTTTCCTGCTCGCGATGCCGAGGGCGCCAAAAATGGCGGAACCTGTGGCACAGTTTATCACCGTAACCGGCCGTGTGACGGACGTAAACGGTGCGCCGCTGCCCGGGGTGTCCGTGAAGGTCAAAGGCTCCAGCCGCGGTGCCCTCACCAACGAAAACGGGGAGTTTTCGCTGACCGACGTAGATCCCGGATCGGTGCTCGTTTTCTCTTCCATTGGGTTTACCCGGCAGGAAGTGGCGCTCGGCGGCCGTTCTGTGGTTACCCTTCGCCTGGAAGCCGTTCCCAGCAAGCTGGAGGCCGTTCAGGTGGTGAACACCGGTTACCAGTCCATCTCCGCCGAAAGGGCCACCGGCTCCTTCTCCTTCATCTCGCCCACCCGCCTGGAAGCCAAGCTGCGCCCCGATCTCAGGGCCGCGCTGGAAGGGCAGGCAGCAGGTGTCGTGATTTCCCGGGAAGGGAACGTGGAGATCCGCGGGGTATCGACCATCAACGCCGAAACCAAACCCTTGCTGGTGGTAGACGGCTACCCCACGCAGGGCGACCTCGAAAGCATCAACATCGACAATATCGAGAGCATCACGGTGCTAAAGGATGCGGTAGCCGCTTCGATCTACGGTGCGCGCTCCAGCAACGGGGTGATCGTGATCACCACGCGGAAGGGCCGTCCGGGTACCATGCGCGTGCAATACCGGGGCTCTACGGGCATCACCCTCAAACCCCAGGTCAGCTACCTTAACCGCGCTTCCGCCAGCGATTACATCGATGCAGAGATAG
>NZ_CALNBI010000516.1 GCF_937874145.1 uncultured Chitinophaga sp.
GAGAGTGATTTGATAGTTAGGTCAAATGGAAAGGCGGATCAGTCATCGATCCCTTTGCCGTCCAATATTTGCGGGATGTATTTCTCCACGCGGGAAGCACGGGTTTTGGCTTGTTTGGCGGATGAAAAATGCAGCAGGTACCCCCGTTGCCTGCCGGGCGTCAACGATTCGAAAGCCTTCCTCAGTTTGGCGCTTTTGTCCAGCGCTGCCTGGAACTCCTCCGCCACTGGGAAGTCTGCGCTTTTCTTGTATTGCGGTTGCAAGCCCTGGCTTTCGATCTGGATCGCGTCCAGGATATAGCTTTTGATAACGCTTTTCAGCTTGTTGATTTCCTTCAGGCCGGTAAACCGCAGCTGGCGGCCGACCTGCACGTTTTCCGTTTGCTGCACCAGCAATCCATGCGGGTCGCTCATGAGGGAGCCTTTGAAGAACAGTAATGCGCAGTAATCTTTGAAACCATGTATGAGCACCAGGTTGGTGTTTTGATACACGTAGCAGGGATTGCCCCACTTGAGGGTTTCGGCGAGCTGGCAGTCGAGGCAGATGGTGCGCAGTGCTTCAAATTCTTCCTGCCACTTGTCGGCCCGGCCGATGAAAGCATCCACTTTGGGATTCATGATTGCGTGTGCCATGGAGGTTATTTTAGCTTGTTAACGACTTCCTGTAGTTTGTTGTGCGCCATGTTGATACCCTGTGCGAAGGGGAGTTTCAGCATCTGGTCGCGGTCTTCCACAGATTTGTAGACGATCTTCATCACCAGCCGGCTTGCCTGCTCCGACAATCCTTCGAACTCCAGGTATTCCAGCTGCACGGGGAAGGGGGTGTTTTCCATTTCGAAGGTGCGGGTGATTTTTTTGTTGGGCACGAATTCGTGGTAAACGCCATTGGCGCTGAACACCACGTTGCCCTGGGGGTCGCTGGTCTGGAAGCGCCAGCCGCCATGTGCGCGGTTTTCCAGCTTCATGACCCTGGTGCCCATCCATTGTTCCACGATTTCAGGTTCTTCGTAGGCTTTGAACAGTAATTCGAGCGGCAGTTCGAAGTCGCGGGTGATAATCACTTCCTGTTTGCCTTCTTCGGCGGAGAGTTTGGTTTTTCGTTCCATAAGTTACTATTTTTTGGGTGTATAATTTTTCATGATGGCTTCGAGCTTGTTGAAGCGTTCTTCCCACATCTGCCGGAACGGCTCGATGAAATCGGCTATTTCCTTCATTTTTTTAGGATTGAGATGATAAATTACTTCCCGGCCGTTCTGCTGCGGCTCGAGCAATTCACATTCCGTAAGGATGGCCAGGTGCTTGGATACCGTGGGCCGCGCCGTATCGAAATTGGCGGCGATCGCGCCGGCGGTCATGGATTGTGAGGCTACCAGCAGCAGGATGGCCCGCCTGGTCGGGTCCGCGATAGCCTGGAAAACGTCTCGTCTCAGATTCATCGTGTAGCTATTTGACTACAAATGTACGCGTAGCTATTTAACTACGCAAATTTATTTTGCCATTTGGCTACATTTTTTTTTTGCACCCTGTCAGCCATATTGCGCCACTAATAGACTCAGCCTATTTCATAATAGAATCAATCAATTCTATTTATAACTTTAACCATCTACTTTTACCCCTGAACATCAACCCTCTGAAATTGTTCCTTTTAATACGCTAAACTCTTTAAACATGGGGAAAGAATCCAACGACATCAGCAAATGCCCGTTCCACAATGGAAGCCTGAAACACACGGTAGGCGGCGGCGGAACCAGGAACCGCGACTGGTGGCCCAACCACCTCAAGCTTAACATCCTGCGCCAGCATTCGTCCTTATCCAACCCGTTGGACAAAGACTTCAACTATGCCAAAGCCTTCGCCTCGCTCGACCTCGAAGCCGTAAAAAAAGACCTCCACGACCTGATGACCGACTCACAGGACTGGTGGCCCGCAGACTTCGGCCATTACGGCGGCCTGTTCGTCCGTATGGCCTGGCATAGCGCAGGAACCTACCGCGTAACCGACGGGCGCGGCGGTGCGGGCGCCGGTCAACAACGTTTCGCGCCCCTCAACAGCTGGCCCGACAACGTGAGCCTCGACAAGGCCCGCCGCCTGCTCTGGCCCATCAAGCAGAAATACGGCAACAAACTTTCCTGGGCCGACCTGCTCATCCTCACCGGCAACGTGGCGCTCGAATCCATGGGCTTCAAAACCTTCGGCTTCGCCGGCGGGCGCGAGGACCGATGGGAATCCGACGAAGACGTATACTGGGGCTCAGAAACCACCTGGCTGGGCGGCGACGTCCGCTATGCCGACGGATCCGAAGGCGTGGCCAAGGAACACGGCGTAGTATCGTCCGACGATGATGCCGACGGCCACCCCCACAAATCCCGCAACCTCGAAAAACCCCTCGCCGCCGTGCAAATGGGGCTCATCTACGTAAACCCGGAAGGCCCCGATGGCAATCCCGATCCCATCGCCGCCGCCAAAGATATCCGCGACACCTTCGGCCGTATGGCGATGGACGATGAAGAAACCGTTGCCCTCATCGCAGGAGGCCACACCTTCGGCAAAACCCACGGCGCAGCGCCTGCCACGCACGTTGGCGCAGAGCCCGAAGCCGCCGACCTCTCCCTGCAGGGCCTCGGCTGGAAAAACAGCTATGGCTCCGGTAAAGGCGCCGATACTATTACCAGCGGCCTGGAGGTAACCTGGACCACCACACCCACCAAATGGAGCAACAACTTCTTCGAAAACCTGTTCGGCTTCGAATGGGAACTGACGAAAAGCCCCGCCGGCGCCCATCAATGGGTAGCGAAAGACGCGGACGATATCATTCCCGACGCATACGACGCCAATAAGAAGCATAAGCCCACCATGCTGACTACCGACCTGTCGCTGCGCTTCGATCCCATTTACGGGAAGATCTCCCGTAAATTCCTCGAAAACCCCGACGCCTTCGCCGACGCTTTCGCCCGTGCATGGTTCAAGCTCACGCACAGGGACATGGGGCCGCGCGCGCGTTACCTCGGGCCCGAGGTTCCCTCCGAAGTCCTCCTCTGGCAGGATCCTATTCCGGAAGTAGACCATCCGCTGGTGGATGATAAAGACGTGGCAGACCTCAAAGCGAAAATACTCGCTTCCGGCCTGACGGTTTCTGAACTGGTAACCACCGCCTGGGCTTCGGCTTCCACCTTCCGCGGGTCGGACAAACGCGGCGGCGCCAATGGTGCGCGCATCCGCCTGGCGCCCCAGAAATTCTGGGCCCGCCGCAACTACAGAAAGTGCTCGGCAAGCTGGAAGAGATCCAGAAATCCTTCAACGGCACCGGCGGTAAGAAAATCTCCATTGCCGACCTGATTGTACTTGCCGGTTCCGCAGCCGTGGAAAAAGCCGCGAAAGACGCAGGCCGCAACGTTACCGTGCCCTTCGCACCCGGCCGCATGGACGCTTCGCAGGAACAGACAGACGTGGAGTCCGTTGGCTTCCTCGAGCCCATCGCCGACGGTTTCCGCAACTACCGGAAGAGCAATTTCCCGGTATCGACCGAAGAACTGCTGGTCGACAAAGCGCAGCTGCTCACCCTCACCGCGCCCGAACTGACGGCGCTGGTTGGCGGCCTCCGCGTACTGGGCGCCAACTTCGACGGTTCGAAGTACGGCGTGTTCACCGACCATCCCGGCCAGCTCACCAACGATTTCTTCGTAAACCTGCTCGATATGCGCACGGCGTGGAAAGCGACGTCCGACAGCCGGGAGATTTATGAAGGAACCGACCGCGCCAGCGGCCAACCGAAATGGTCAGCCACACGTGCCGACCTGGTAATCGGTTCCAACGCTGAATTGCGCGCCATTGCGGAAGTGTATGGCAGCAACGACGGGCAGGATAAATTCGTAAAGGATTTCGTGGCGGCATGGACGAAGGTGATGAACCTCGACCGCTTCGATCTTCAGTAACGGCAAACATTTCATACCATAAAGCAGCAGCCTCCGCATGGGGGCTGTTGCTGTTTTGGGCTGATACATTTTTCACCAGTTACCCGACTTTCTTACCCCAAATTTTCATTTTACCGGCCGGCTTGCTATTTTATGCGCGCATGGAAACCAAAAATCTTTTACAGTCCCGCCAGCATTTCGAAGTGCTGGACGGATTGCGCGGGCTGGCCGCTATTTCGATCGTCATATTCCACCTGTATGAATTCCTCATCCCGGACTATACGAAAAGCCCCATCGGCCACGGATACCTGGCGGTGGACTTTTTCTTCTGTTTATCCGGTTTCGTGATCGGATACGCCTACGACGAGCGCGCGCCGAAGCTGGGCCTGCCGGTATTCTTCCGCAACCGCCTTATCCGTTTGCACCCCATGGTGATCTGGGGCAGCGTGATCGGGTTGGCCGGATACATCTGGGATCCGTTCATCGGCGCGGAAAGCGTGGCGGGAGCGGGGTATGGCAAAATCCTGCTGGCGTTTCTCTGTTCCCTGCTGATGTTGCCTTATCCCTGGTTGCCCGGCAGGGCGGAAGGGTTGTTTCCTTACAATACGCCGGCATGGTCGTTATTGATGGAATATATCATCAACGTGTTTTACGGACTGGTGTTGCTGCGGCTGCCGAGGCGCTGGCTGCTGGTGATGCTGGGAATTTCCACCGTGTGGATCTGCGCCGTGGCGCGTCATCGCGGCTGGATCATTACAGGGTGGGACGCGCCCACTTTCGCGGATGGATTTGCGCGGGTGTTCTTCTCATTCCTGGCAGGGCTGACGGTGTTCCGCTTTAACGTCGTGATCCGGAACCGCTGGCCTTTCGCGGTACTTGCGCTGCTGCTGATCGGGGTGTTTGTGTTCCCGCACTTTCAAAATGACTGGCTATTGGAGATGTTCCTGGTGATGATCATTTTCCCGCTGCTGCTGGCGCTGGGCGCGGGGGCTACGGTAAGCGGCCGGATGCGCAGCTTCTGCGTGTTCACGGGGCGGCTGTCGTACCCCTTATACATGACGCATATCTGGCTGGTGTGGCTGTTCGGCAATTACATGGCGAAGCAAAAGCCGGAGCCGTTGGAACTGTATCTCGTAGCTGCCGGCGTATTCGTGGCGAGTATGCTGATGGGGTATGCGGCGCTGCGGTGGTATGATGAGCCGGTGCGGAAGTGGTTGATGCAGCGCAGCGGAAAATTATACAGATCCAAACTTCAGGAAGACCCCGCGAAAAAGTTGGCCGAAACAAAATCCTGATTGCATATGATGCTAAAAGCCGCGCCCGTCAGCAGGTGAGCGCGGCTTTTACTTTGATGAACGATCAAAAATTACTTCACCGCATCGGCACCTTTTTCAGTTTGAGGAGATTGGCCTTCCGGGAATCGCGCTCGTCCGCATCCAGCATATTCAGCACGCCGGGCAGCACCTGCCGCGCAACGGCAACGTTCGCCAATGCTTTGATGTCTTTAAATTGTGAACTCCGGAATTTAGCTGATGCGCACGGGAGTTACCCGCTGCGCCAGGCGCCCGCATCCCGCATTCAGCAGGATCAATCCCACACTCATCACCACGGAAACTGCCAACAGGGATTCGAATATTGCGGGGATGGGTATATAGAAGAGCGCCCCTACGCTCTGGACCGCCAGCAGCAATTCGTTCATCACCACGCCGGCGGCAAACATCAGCAACCCTAAGCGGGCGGCGCCCTGAACGGGTAAAATATCTTCCGCCACTACAAGCCCTATCAATAACAAACTCACGCCTACCAGCAAAACCAGGTGCAGGTATGTGATGACGACCGTCCGGGAACCGAAGGCCAGGGTACTCAGTGCGGGATCGGCGGAGGCGAGTTGCAGGAGGATTTTGAGGGTAAAGGCCAGTCCGGCCGTCAGCAGCAGCGCGCCGGGCAGCCAGGTGAGCTGACCGGCGATGCTTTGGCGGACCAGGAAAAGCCCCCGCAGCAGGATGGCCAGTCCTACTACCTGCGCTACCGCGCACGCCGCGATAAACAGCGCCACCGGCGCAGGGAGGTTCAGCCAAAGCACGGATAAACCATAGGCTGGCAGACAGCTGTACGCGAACAGCTTGAACATACCGCTTTCGCCCGGCAGCGCGATGCCGCGCCCGTGAAGGTACTGGAGGAGCAGGCCCATGCAGGCGAAGAAGAACCAGCCGTTATACTGGAAATGCAGGTACCAGTAAATCGAGCCGAGGTACGCTTCCTGGCTGGCCGTATGCGTGGCCATGAGGTAACTCAGCGAAAAGGTGCCTGCAGTAGATAAAACATTCCATACGAGCGCAACTTTGAACCAGCGGCTCCCGGGGAAGGAGGGGACGCTGCGCAGGGCGTTGCAATACATCCCCGCGAACAGGAACGAAAGGATCACCGAAGCCGTGGAGAAAAAGATGGACCAGAAAGCATAACCCTGCAGCGTAAACGTGACCAGCATCCCGTAAGCGCATATGAGCCAGGCCACCAGCAGCCGGTGGAACTTACGGCTGTAGGCCGGTGGAACCGCTGCCGGGAGGGCGCGGAGCATCAGCACCATCAGCATGAGCGACACCCAGCCGCCGAACGCGAAGTGCGAATGCGCGTGAAGGAGATATTTCTGGTTGAAGACAGGGAGGGAGAAAACGATCTTGTACCGCATCAGCAATCCCCATAACGACACCAGCAACAAGTTCCCCATCCCGATGCGCACCCAAACCGCCACCCGCTTTTCGCTAATAATACTATTCATATATACCTTGTATTGATACCACAAAATTACACGTAAAAGGACTCGAATATCCTTAATTGAGCAGGATTTACCCGGTTCTGACAAGTATCATTCCCGGTCCAATCCGCAATAACCGCAGCTTCCTGCCGGTATGACAAAAATCATAAAAGATAATTGCGGATATATTTGTCCTTTATTATACGATTCCTATCTTTGTGTCATCAATCTGCAAGATGCTATCCCGGGCATGCGAATATGGAATCAAGGCGGCGGTTTACCTGGCGCAACGTTCGAAAGAAGGACAAATGTCGAACGTGCGCGATATCGCCGAAGCCATCGGCTCGCCGGTAGCATTCACTGCCAAAGTGCTGCAGCAGCTCGCACGGAAAGGTCTGATCAGTTCTATGAAAGGAGCGAAGGGCGGTTTCTACATCGAAGCCAAAACCCTCCGCCACCTGAACCTCTGCACCATCGTCAACGCCATCGACGGCAACGGCATCACAGAAAACTGCATGCTGGGCCTCAGGGAATGCTCCGAGAAAAATCCCTGTCCCGTCCACCATCAATACAAACACATCAAAGCCGGCATCATCAAAATGCTCAACGAATCCATGGTCAACAACCTGACCATCGACGTGGAAAAGAAATTGTCGGTACTCAAAAACTGATTTTAATAGCTATATAAAGGACAAATTCATCCTATTTAACAATTCAACCTGCCAACATGTCGAAAAAACAGGGCAGCGCCGGAATGCATGGGTATTGTGGGATGGTGGCGCTGCTCTTTTTTAAAACAGGTTCCGCTCAGTATCCCTGACCGTATCACCAACTAAATCCATATATATGCTCACAAAAAGCAGCGCCCGGATATTTTTTCTCGGGGGTACGATCGTCACGTTCGCCATATTCATCGGCTTATCGTGGCACTCCCTCAGCAACGAGGTTCCGCAGAAAACACACGAAGAGAATATCACGCCCTCGGTGATCGCCGGCAAGCAGCTCTGGGAAAACAATAACTGCATGGGCTGCCATACCATCATGGGCGAAGGCGGCTATT
>NZ_CALNBI010000517.1 GCF_937874145.1 uncultured Chitinophaga sp.
GCTGGACGGAATGATGCCGAATGCTTACAGTGCTATGGTAATGGCAAGCATCCCGATCGCTCCATGGTCTTCGAAAATGTATAAATCCGGGGTCAAGGGAATGAAATATGAAGTTCAGGCGATGGAAAAAGAAAGAGCCGCCATGCTGCAGGAAACACAGGGCATGCTGTACGGTATGCACTATGAGATACTTTCCATGCAAAAGCGGATCGAAGCAATGGAAGACAAGATCGTTCCCGCGCTCCGCCAAACCCTGGAAGCCAACTTCCTGAATTACCAGGAGAACAAACTGGCGCTATCCAACGTGATCGACTCCTGGGAGGCGCTCACTATGATGCAGGCCAACGTGCTCGACGAAAAGTTAAAACTTTATGAAATGATCGTGGATTATGAGAAACAATTATATCGTTAAAATATTAGTAGGCTTGTCCTTCGCCATATTGGGATTGGCTGCTTGCAAGAGCAAAGGTGTGAAAACCGATCATGCCGAGCATAAAGCGGGTCAAACTTACACCTGCCCAATGCATCCGCAGATCGTTCAGGATAAACCGGGTAAATGCCCTATATGCGGTATGGATCTCGTACCGAAAGACGCCCACAGCGAACCGGCCCTGGACAGCAGTATCAACGCGTTGACCAAACCGGTAAACGCCCAGGTCGTTGCCACCATTCCGGCGATAAGCGCGGAATCCGGGACACGAATTTATGCATCGGACGTGTACGGTATCATCACCTACGATACCCGTAACCAAACGAGCATTTCCAGCCGGGTCGGCGGGCGTATCGAACGCCTTTATATCAGGTATAACTTCCAGCCTATCCGTAAAGGGCAATTGATTATGGAAGTTTACTCTCCAGACCTCGCGGCCGCCCAGCGTGAGCTGCTGCTCGTAGCCAGAAACGGCGGGGAAATGCTATCTGCAGCCAAGCAGCGGCTGCAATTGCTGGGTATGCAGAGCGCTCAGATCGAACAAGTGCTGAAAACCAGTAATATACTTTACCGGGTGCCTGTATATAGCAACAGCGATGGATACATTCTGGAGAAATCGGCTACGGCAACCGCGCCATCGGCGGCAGCGGCAATGCCGGCGCCTTCCGGGGGGGCTTCCGGCGACGGGATGAGCGGGATGAGCGGTGCAGCGCCGGCTGCGGCAGCTCCAGCGCCAGCAGCACCGACCGCCACGCCCGTTATGCTCCGCGAAGGTCAATATGTGAGCGCCGGCCAGTCTCTTTTCACTATTTATCAGAACAGGGCACTGGTAGCGGAATTTGCATTCCCTCCGCAACTGGCGGCACGCATCCGCCAAGGGCAAAAGTTGCTTTTCTATCCCACGAGCGATGAAAATCATATGCTATCCGGTAGCGTCGGCCTTATCGAACCGGTTTTCCGGAATGGGATGAACTTTACCATTGCCAGGGTTTACCTGAACGATCGGCAGTTCCATGTAGGCCAGCTTCTCAGCGCGAACGTACCGGTTATATACTCCGGTGGCTGGTGGCTTCCCAAGCGCGCGGTACTGAAGCTGGGCAACAAGTCCGTGGTGTTCAAAAAGGAGCAGGATTCCTACCTTCCAATGACTGTGACGACAGGGATTGAAACGAACGACATGATACAGATAGACACAGATATCAGCACATGGAAAGTAGCGTCAAATGCCTACTATTTAATTGATAGCGAAAGTTTTATCAAAACAAATAACTAATTGCAACAATTGAAGATATGGAAAGGAAAAGTTTTTTAAAAGCAGTTGCGTTAGCTTCAATTGCGCCGGCAGTGTTTCTGGCAGCGTGTTCAGGTGCCGGGAAAAAAGAGGCTTCCGGGGAAAACAAACAAACATATACCTGCCCGATGCACCCGCAAATCGTGCAGGACAAACCCGGTACATGCCCCATCTGCGGGATGGATCTCGTTCCGTTCGACAAATCCAATAAGGACGCCTCGCTTACGCTGGGTGAAAGCCAGATAAAACTGGCGAATATTACCACGATGGCAGTAGGAACGGGCGCATTGGCGAATTTCCGGCAGCTAAACGGCAGGCTCGCAACCGATCCCGAAAAGACCACTATTATCTCCAGTAGGGTTCCAGGCCGGATTGAAGTATTGTATATAAAAGAAACGGGCGTAAGAGTAAATAAAGGACAACCGCTTTATAAAATATACTCGGAACAACTCGCCACGCTCCAGCAGGAGTACCTTCTGGCCGTGGCACAGGCAAAGCAATTCCCGGAAGACGCTCAATTTCAGCAAATCGAAAAGGCAGCCCGCCAGAAGCTGGCCCTGTACGATCAAAGCGACGGACAGATCAGCCAGTTGGTACAGTCAGGGAAAGTCAGCGCGTTCGTGACATATCCGGCGCCTTACGGCGGTATCGTTTCGGAACTGACCGCAACGGAAGGGCAATATGTGTCGGAAGGTGGATCCGTCATGCGCCTGGAGGCGTTCGATCAGCTTTGGGTCGAAGCCGACGTCTATCCTGTGGAAGCGTCCTTTGTCCGCGTAGGGCAATCTGTCAAGGTCGTTGTTGCCGGCTGGGAGAACGAACCGCAAAACATGACGATCCAGTTCATCAACCCATCCCTGCAAAGCGGCAGCCAGTTGCTGCAGGTGCGCGGAAGCATTCCCAATCCCGGGAACAGGTGGCAGCCCGGCATGCAGGCGAACATTCAGCTACCGCTTAAAAGCAAGGGAGATGTGCTGAGCCTGCCAATTGATGCGGTGATCCGCGACGGCAAAGGCGCGCACGTCTGGATCGAAAAAGAAAAGGGAAAATTCGCCCCGCGGATGGTAAAAACCGGCATGGAGGATTTCAACCTGGTGGAAATTACCGAAGGTCTGAAAGCGGGCGATGTTGTGGTGATAACTGGCGCGTATCTGCTCTACTCGGAATATATCCTGAAAAAAGGTGCCGATCCCATGGCTGGCATGGCTGGAATGTAAGCAAACAATCTAAAAAATAAACTGAAAATCACATGAAACACTTTTTGAAAACCGCTGCCACTCCCGTGTTGGCAATCGTTTTACTAGCCGCATGCGGAAATGCT
>NZ_CALNBI010000518.1 GCF_937874145.1 uncultured Chitinophaga sp.
ACTCGAACCCAGGGCCCATACATTAAAAGTGTATTGCTCTACCAACTGAGCTACAAGATCATTCCCCTGCGTCGCTTTCGCATTGCAGGGCGGCAAAAGTAAACAAAAATATTGCTACTCCAAATTTTTAGCGGATTTCTTTTCAGGGCGCCGGTTTAAATCGCGTACCTTTGCGCCGGCAAATCCCGGCCCCGCCGGGCACGCCACGCCAGCACAACGCATATGACCGCAAACAGTGATGTTGAATATCCAATCGTAGCAGCACAGGAATTATTCTGCAGCTTCCCGGACCAGGCCGCCGCCAGCGCCCTGGCCAGAGGCATCTGCCTTGATCCCTGGGGCGACGTCCACCCGCTGTGCGACATAGCCGTGGCCGAACTCCAGCAGTACCTGGCCGCGCAAAACGAATGGAAACATAATTTCGGGCTGGACAGTGATGGTGAAGGAATGGTGATCGGCAAGATGTTCGGTGTGCTCGTCGCCAGAGCGCCCGGCGGCACGCTCGGCTACCTCTCCGCCTTCTCCGGCAAGCTTGCCAATGGCAACCATCACTCCCGGTTCGTGGCGCCTGTTTTCGACGGACTGGCCGCCGGCAGCTTCGTCAACGCCGGGATGCTCCGCTTAACCGGCATCAACCGCCAGATCGCGGCACTCGAGCAGGAAAACCCCATGCTCCACCAACCGGCCATCCTTCAACTGAAAACACTGCGCAAAGCGCACTCTGCCGATCTCCAGCGGAAGATCCACGAACAATACAACTTCCTCAACAAAGCCGGCATCGCCCGGAACATGACCGACATCTTCGCCGGCCACGGCTATAAACAGCCGCCCGCCGGCGCCGGGGAATGCGCAGGGCCCAAGCTGCTACAGCATGCTTACCGCCATCAACTGGAGCCCCTGGCCCTGGCGGAATTCTGGTGGGGCCTCTCCCCTAAGTCCGCCACCTGGAAACACGGCGCTTACTACAAGCCCTGCAAGGAAAAATGCGCGCCCATCCTGGGGTATATGCTCGCTTAATGAAACTTATACCCCATCCCCGCCGTCCAGATCCATTTTTCAGATTTGTTATGATAGAAGGCAGGCACGATCAGCACAAGGTTCCTGTAATCCAGCCGCGGACCGATACCCAGCCGCGGTTCCGCCTTTCCATCTACGATCAGCAACGAAGGAAATGCCGCGAGCGCCACGCTCCAGGAAGGGCCCAGCTTCAATTTCAGGTGCGGGCCGCCCACGTTGAACGCCACCGTCTTATCCCCAAAAGAGACGCCGGCCATCCCTTCCAGCCCCACCGTCAACGGGCGGCGGTGAATGGTATCGGCGGATTGTGCATGCAGATAATGGCCCGCCAGTAAAACGGGCAGCAGGAAAACGAAACGTTTCATATGTAATGATGGATTATTGCAAGAGGGCTTTCAAAGATATCCCGATGGCCGCCGCCACCAGTATCACCAGCGGCTCGGGAAGCTTTTTGAAACGCCAGAGCGCCAGGATGGTGATCAGGGCCAGCGCGACCGTCCACCCGTCGGTGAGCGACCGCTTCCCCAAAACGATCACCGCACCGGAAATAGCCCCTATCGCCGCGGCCGTTACCCCTTCCACAAAAGCTTTGATACCGGGATGCTTCCCATACTTCCGGAAATATGGTGCGGGCAGCACTGTAAAGAGGTAGCAAGGAAAAAAAGTCGCGAAAGCCGCCACGCAGGCCCCCGGGAAGCCGGAAACGAGGAAGCCGATAAACCCCACGGTGATCACCACCGGTCCCGGCGTGATCATCGCCACTGCCACCGCATCCATGAACTGCTGCTCGTTCAGCCATGCGTAATCCTTCACCACGCCCCCGTACAAAAACGGCACAATCGCCAGCCCGCTGCCGAATACGAACGCCCCCGCCTTCGTGAAATACAGGGCCAGCTTCCACAACGTTCCCCCGGACGCAGATACGCCACCCAACGCCTGTAACACCGGCGCCAGTATCAAAGACGGCGCAACACCGCGCCAGCGCCCCGGCGCCTGCTTCACCCACCAATACATCGCCCCCGCCACCAAGAACAACCAGACGCTCTCCGTTTCATACACCACCGTAAATGCGGCAGACAACACGTAAATGCCGATCCTCCATTTGTCTGCCCCCACAGACTTACGTGTGAGCTTAAACGCGCTCATGGCGATAATTCCAATCACCGCCGCCCCCACGCCGTAAAACACCGCCTGCATCCACGGCACGCCTTCCCATAGGGTGTACACATATCCAAGCGCCAGCACCATGAGGAACGACGGCAGCACAAAGGCCAGTCCCGCCAGCGTGGCGCCAGGGATTTTGTAATGGATATACCCGATGTAAATTCCCAGTTGTGCCGCCAGCGGCCCTGGCGCCAGCTGGGCAAGCGCCAGCCCTTCTTTATAATCTTCTTCACTGATCCAGCTTTTACGCTCCACCAGGTCGCGGTACATATACCCGGCCAGCGCCACCGGGCCGCCAAAGCCCCAGGTACCGAGCTTCAAAAAGTAAATAACGAGATCCTTTAGCGCGTATGCGGGTACAACCTTGTTCATGCAGGCAAGTTCGCCCGGCGCGGCATCAAAAAATAGAACAGAAATAACCGGCTGGTATGGAATTTACTTTTGGAGAAGATTTTTCCGGTAGGCCGACGGACTTTTCCCCGTATGCTTCTTAAAAATGCGGGTGAAATGGCTTTGGTCGGAAAAGCCGGTGAGGTAAGTGATCTCCGTCAGCGTATGCTTCGAGGCCAGCAGCTGGATAGCCTTTTCGATGCGGAGCTTGCGAATGTAATCGCCAAAAGACAGGTTATCGAAGTACTTGGAAAACTCCCGGGACAAGTACGAGGGGTGCACCTGCAGGGTTTCCGACAGCCCTTTGAGGCTCAGGCTAAGGTTGGTATCTATCTGGTCCTGGATCAGGTCGCGCAGCTCTTTGGCCCATTCAGGCACTTTCCTGCCTGCCGACTTCTGCTGGCGGAGGAACTTGTTGAATACCTCAAGCAGGAGGTTTTCGAAGGGCTGCTGGGTGTGGCTGACGTGCTGCAGGTGTTTGGCCCAGCTGTAGAGCGCATCGTAAATCAGCAGGCCTTTTTCGAGCAGGCGCTGGTCGTCGGGCTCATTATAGGCCATGCCGGCGGAGATCGCCCAAAGGCCGGAGGCTTCGGCGGCCAGATCGTGCCGGTCAGTATCCGCACCACGAACGATCGGGGCCATCACCTGCACCGCCGGATCGCTGATCCCATGCTTTTCGATCATGTAATCGAAGGTGCATTTGTCCTGGTGGTGGGTGTACTCCACGCCGGGGATATCGAAAGGGATGGCGCCGAGTGCGGCGGCCTGCGGGAGCACCGCTTCGAAGGGGACATAGATAATGTCCGCCTCCGGGTCGATGAACCGGAGGATCAGCCAGGGGCAGGCAAGGCGGTCGATCTTCGGCCGTTCGCGGGTGATCCATTTCATGAATGCCTAAATTACGATTTCCCATAAAAAAAAGGCAATGCAGACCGCATTGCCTTCCGGATGACTCGATGCTTGTATAGGGTATGGCTGAGGATGTTATCGTTTTGCCGACCTGATGAGATCCAGGGTATATTGGATCTCGGGGTCCTTGTTGGCCTTGATGTACTGCTGGAATGCCTCAAAAGTGAGCTCTTTGTGCGGCAGGCAGCCACGGCCGTTGTCTTCCTTTGCTTTCATGAAATAGATTTCGCTCATCGGCACCGTCAGCCTGCTTTTCGTTTTCGGCAAGGTGTAAGTGCTGAACCAGGCCGCCGTGGTCGACGCTTCGCCGCTGCCCGTTTCCGTACCCACCAGCACGCCGCGCTGGTTGTTCTTGACAAGCGCCGCAAAGTAAGTGGCTGCGCTCACCGTGCCGCCGCTGATCAATACATAAACATCGCCTTTGAAATTATTCTTGTCCGGGGGATAGTTGGAAATGGAACCTTCCGTCAGCCGCGCATTTCCGTAAAAGAATCCCGCGGCGCTGTCGTAATCGAAGCGCTGCTTCAGGAAGTTCACGTTCTGCTTCACTTCCTCCTCTCCCATCTTCGTGCCGTAACCATTCAACATATTTTCAGGGTCATGCACTTCGATGTTTTTCGTGCGGTAGTTGAAAACGTTATCGAAGGGCTTCAGGGCCACGAAGGAATACAGCAGGGCCGACATGTTGGGGTTGCCGCCGCCGTTGGAACGGATATCGATGATCACGTTTTTGATGTTCCGCTTTTTCACTTCTTCGAAGAAACTGCTCAATTCCTTGTACATCGCGTTTTCCTGCAGCATGAACGTAAGGACGGTGAGGATGGCGGTGGATTCGCCGTCCAGGTACTCTTTCGTTACATATCCGCGCTTCAGGAAGGTATTGAAGGGCAGTTCGCCGAGGTTGCGGTTGTGGTAGCCGGTTTTGGCGTCTACGGCTTTCAGCTGGATGGTTGCGGGATTTTTGGTGCCGTGTTCCTTATACACCACCTCATAACTGGCCGATTCGGGGAACACCAGGCTGATGAACAGGCTGAGGTTGGCGCCCGTCCGGTCGGAGCCGGTGCGGATGAAGCCATCGCTGTAGGTGGCGTATCCGATCTCGCCGAGGATTTTCGCGGCGGGCATTTTATTGATGCTGAGGATTTCGGCGCCGAAAGGGATGGGTGTCCCTTTGGCGTTGACGATGATCTTGTCTTTAAAGGTGGTAGTGGCGAGGGGGAAGTGATGGATGCCGTAGAATACGTCTATCACCCGCTCTTCGTCGTAATCCAGTTTCAGGTGCACGTCGTTGAACAGCTGTACGGGAGAATACCGGAGGGCACTGAGGAGCGAGGGGTCTTTATCCAGCCGCACCATCAGCGAATCCATTTTGCGGTTGAAAGTCACGGTATCGGAGAACTTGTAAGGATTCGGGTGCTGCCGCCTGAGCAGGTCCACCGCGTAGGTGAAATCATCCTTCAGATCCTGCCTGGTAAACCCGGTGAAGGGCTGCAGTTGCGCCATGGCGGAGGTGGTCAGCAGGGACATGACGATCCCTGATGCAATAGCTTGCTTCATGTTTTGGTAATTTTTGAAAACGTATGGTTTCCGGTTACATGTTGTTGATCAGGCCGATGATGCCTTCGTTTTCGATGATCATCATCCCCTGGCGGTCTTCCGTAATGCCCTCCTGCAGGGTGTAGGTGTATTTCGGCACATTCCCTTCCAGGACGGTGGGCATGAACCGGAACTGCACGTTCCGCAGGTCTTTCAGCGCTTCTCCCACTTCGATGATGTGGGTCGACACGATGAACAGGCAGTTCTGGTATTCGGCGAAGCCTTTGGTGACGGCCAGGGTGCCGTCGAATGCGTCTTTCACATTGGTGCCTTTGAACAGTTCATCGAACATCAGCAGCAGGTGTTCGCCGGTAGCCGCGGCCAGGGCGGCATCTTTCACCCGCACCACTTCCGCATAGAAGTGGCTGTAGCCCATGGCGATGTTATCGGCCACGTTGATGGAAGAAAAGATGCCTTCCCGTACGGAAAACGCCATTTCGGACGCCGCCACGGGGAACCCGATATGCGCCATGTACATGGCGATACCGATGGATTTCATCCAGGTGGATTTACCGGCCATATTGGCCCCGGTGAGGAACAGCACGTTGCTGCCGGCTTTCATCAATATATCGTTGCCCACCGCTTTGGCGATACCGGGATGCCGGAGGTTACTGGCATGAAAGAGGTTCTGTTCCTGCTCCACGGCCTGCGCATAGCAGAACTTCCGCTCGCGCGCCACCTGGCTCACCGCGATGTAAACATCCGTCTCAGCGATGAATTGCAGCACGTCCTTCATCTGCGCATTGAACCTGCTGCGGAGCAGGAAGTCGTATTCCGAAACGGTTTGGGTGGACATGGACTTGTAAATATCGCTATCCAAAACCCGGCGGATATCCTTATCGGACATGACCGCCAGCAACGCTTCGACACGCGGCTGCAAAGGGCCATTCCCCTGCCGGAGCAATTCCAGCAACCCGCAGCACTTTTTCAGCGTCACGATCGTGGCCTGCAGCTGCTGGAGGATGTTCTTGTAACGGCCGTCTTTCGCCACGCCGGCCAGCATTTTCATGAGCCAGGTATCTGCCGTGGTCGACAACTGCGATTTGCCGGCGGCGCTGTCGATGAATTCGCGCATGAGGGCTACCTGGTCGGCCTCAAAGGGGAAGGCGATGTTCTCCCGTTCGAAATACTGGAATATGGCCGCGCGCCGGTTGATGGCTGCCGCATCCGTGAGCGGATGGGAAAACATCTCGTCCATCAGCTTCTCGCCGATGCGGGTTTTGACTTTATTGAACAGGAAATACACCGATCCCTGCCGGAACTTCCCCATGAGGTTCAGCTCCCCTACCGATTGGCGATCTATTTTAAAACTCATAATTGCTTGTTTAACCGTTTACCGCCTTTGTTTCCCTGCTGCAGTATCTCCAATATCCCTTCGTTGTTGATGATGATCATGCCATGCTTGTCGTTGGTCACCCCTTCCTGCAGCGTGTAGGTATACTCGGGTACGGCGCCGTTCATGCGGGTGGGCAGGTAAAAGAACGCCGCGCTGTCCTTCTTCCGCAGCTCGTCCGCCGCTTCGATGATGTGGGAGGAGATAATGAACTTGCTGTCTTTCCGGTTGGTAAAAGCGCTGCAAACGGCGAGGGTGCCCTCGAGTGCGTCTTTCACGTTGGTGCCGCGGAATAGTTCGTCGAACAACACGAACAGGGATTTGCCAGCGCTGAGCTCCAGCGCGATTTTCTTCACCCGCAGCACTTCCGCGTAGAAGTGGCTGGCGCCGATGCCGAGGTTGTCGGGCAGGTTGATGGTGGTATAAACACCGTCCAGCACCGAAAATTCCATGGCCGCCGCGGCCACCGGGAAGCCCATGTGGGCGATGTACACGGCGGTGCTGAAAGAGCGGAGGAATGTGGATTTACCGGCCATATTGGCCCCGGTGAGGAACACCAGGTTGCGGGCCGGGGCCATTTCCAGGGTGTTGGCCACGGCATTCTTCAACAGCGGGTGGTAAACGCCTGTGACGGAAAGGATGCCCGTCCCTTTCGGGTGCACGGTGGGGAACACCATGTTGTGCTGCAATGTCACCCTGGCTACGGAGATGTATACATCCAGGTGATAGATGAAACGCAGCAGTTCCAGCACCTTGCGCTTCTCCTTCACGCGGATCAGCACGTCGAATGCCGTTACGGCGCCGAACGACAGGCGGGCATCCGGCTGCTCGTTGAACACCGGTACAAATGCCGGGTCCTGCAACAAGGCGGATATGGCCATCCGTTCGGCTTCCAGTTCGGGCACGCCGCCCAGCTCGCCGTTGGCCACGTATTGCCGGAGGGTGTGGAACAGGCGCACCACGGATGCGATGCCGTTGTGGGTTTCCTTCTCGCTGAGGGTTATTTTGGAGCCGCCGTCCGGGTTATCATCGAAAGTGATGTATTTCTCTACGTTGTCCAGGGTGGCGCCGTCGAAGGGGAAGGCGGCCTTCATCTCCGCGAAAGCGGAAATGATGCTGATCCGTTTTTGGATCGCTTCCTTGTCGCTCAGCGGCTTTTTGAACATGGATTCCATGATCGCCTGCCCGCCCCGGGTGAACGACTGGTTGTATATATCGTAAATGCCTTGCGTGTCCGCTTTGGAAAACAAGCGCAAATCCTCCATCGTCTGCGTATCAGTCTGCAAATACATAATATGCGTTTTAATAAAACTAAAGGCCGGCTTTATTTGCGTTTCCTCCGGATCAGGATCACGATGCCCGCCACCAGCAACAGGGCCGGAATCCCGTACTGCAGCGTTAACTTCAGCAGGCGGGCGGGCGCTTTGGAGATGTTGAGCCAGATATCTTTCGGCACGGCGAAGTTGTGGTAAACCGGGTAGCGGTTGTCGAGCGTGAAGCTGTAGAATGCATTGCCGTAATCCCGCCCGTTGGCGTGGCCGGACGACATGAAATCCGCGTCGCTGCTAATAATGATCCGCTGTTCGCGGCCGCCGGTCTTGCGCGTCAGCTGCAAGCCTACCGGGTACGGCCCTTCCTTCCGGAAATCCCCTTCCGCAGGGTTGAATACCGGCGCTGCGGAGTCTACGACCAGCACCCCTCTTTCCACCCAGGTTTCCATGCTGTTTTCCAGCGTGGTGATCTGCTCCGCCTTGAAGCCCGTGGTGTCGGAATACGTCAGCACCCCGGCGCCGGTGATGGCGGTTATGCAGGTGCCGCGCACGCCGCTCTTCTGATAGAAAAACTGGTCTTCATCCGCCATGTCAGCCCCTTTCTTCGAAATCATCCCCACAAACTTATGCGGCATATCATGTTTGTTCACCCGCACGATGGTGCCTTCTTCCGCGTTCACCCCCACATGGTTGAGGATGGGGTTCATGATGAACTGCTTGCCGGGCTCGGTATAGAAAATCGCATTCCCGCCGTTGTCGATGTATTGCTTGACGCTGTCGATGAGCGCTTTGTCAAACACCGTTTTCGGATCGGTGATCACCAGCACTTCATTGCGGTTGAAGGCGCCGGTTGGCGGCATGGAAACCGTGTCGGTATTCACCCCCAGGTTCACCAGCGCATTTCTCACCGCCTTGTTGTTAGTATGGTTGCCGTATTCCCGCGACCCGAATTTGAAAGGCGAGCGCTCCAGGTGCCCGGTGAGGAATTTGATCGTGGGCGTGGTATCTTCCATCACCCGCATCAGCGCGCCCGAAACATTCCGCTCGCTTGGCCACATTTCCGGGTCGGTAAACGTGCGCATGATAGATTTCTTCCCTTTATACTCCAATTGCATCAGCAAGCCCTTGCCCTCCGATTCGAGGTCCACGATGCTCCTGATTTCCGCGGGTTTCTTGTAAATGGCGAGGTCTGTCTTGTTCACTTCGGCGTACTTCTCCGCAACTTCATCCATCGTTTTGCCGGGATAGGATTTGTATATCGTGCTGTCGCCGGTGATCACATCATAGTAATACACATAATCGAACTCGATATTGGTGTAGAAACGGCGGTACTTCGCCCAGAAGTTCCACAGGTATTTGTTTCTTGCTTCCGGCACGCCGCTCATCAGGTTTTCGCCGAAGAGGTTCGTGT
>NZ_CALNBI010000519.1 GCF_937874145.1 uncultured Chitinophaga sp.
ATGCGAAGCGCGGGATTTCCTCGCCGCGGTTGATCACTTTATTCTCCGCCTGCGTCACCGTGCCAAGGAGCGAAACCTCCAGGCCGCCGAACTGCTGGGTATACCGCAGCGATGCGTCGAAGCCCTTGTTCTCGATGATCCCGATCGGGAAATCCGGGAAACGGATGCCCATCAGGTAGGGGAGGGCGGGCTGGATCATAATGTCGGTATTCCGCTCATGGAAGTAATCGAACGTCACATTGAGCCTGTTCTTCAAAAACACCGCATCTATCCCCACATTCGTTTTATGCACCTTCTCCCAGGTCACGTTGTCCAGCGCGAAGGCCGTTTCGTTCCAGCCGCTGTAACCCACGGAAGTATAGCCGAAGTTAACGCCGCCGGCGCCGGCATATTTCTGGAACCAGAGGAAATATCCCCCGATATCGTCGTTGCCGGTGATGCCGTAAGAGCCGCGGAGCTTGAGGAAGTTGATCCAGGAATTATCCTTCAGGAAATTCTCTTCCGTCAGCACCCAGCCCAGGGAAGCCGCCGGGAAGAAGCCGAATTTATGTCCCGGAAGGAATTGTTCGGACCCCTGATAACCGAAATTGAATTCGGCGAGGTAACGTTTGTTGAACGCATACGACACGCGCCCGTTACCGCCCAGGTACGCCCTGGGGATATTGGTGCCGTCTTCCGTGGAAATGATCCTTTGGTTCATCGCCACCACGGCAGACACGGCGTGCAGCCCGAACGTGCGCTGGTAATTCAGCGCGCCTTCGTAATTGAGGATGCGGCGGGTGGAAGGGTATTCCACGCCGGACGACATCTGCGAATCCGACCCGGTTTCCACGTACTTAATGCTCCCGTCAGGATTGTATTCCACATCGCCGCCGGGCTGGCGCAGGTCGAACACCTTGAAACCCTTGCTGCGGTTGGTCACCATATCGTACCAGCTGTCGAACGCCACGGTTCCCTGAACGGACAGCCCTGGCGTGATGAAGTCGAGCTCATGCTTCGCGCGGAGCGTGGCGAACATGCTGCGGACGTAATACAGCGAATACCCCTGCCGGTTCAGGAGGCCGTAAGGGTTGGCGGACCAGTCTTTGGTGCCGCCCAGCTTGCCGTCGGGCGTGAACACGGGGAAGGCGTTGGGCGGCGTTTTGTACAGGGCGCGGAAAACGCGCAGCGCCGCGTCGCCCCGGGCGCCGGGATACGTCCGCTGCTCCTGCCTGCCAGAGATATCGAGCGACAGTGCGAAGCGTTTGTTCACGTTGACGTCGATGTTCGAGCGCAGCGTGATCATATTGAAATCCGCATTGGTATTATAGGTATTGGCCGATTTATCCACTTTATACAGCCCGCTGTTGCCGGTATAGCCAGCGGAAAGGAAATACCGCGCGTTCTTGTTGCCGCCTTCCACGCTGGCGCTGTAGCGCTGCTGCCAGGTGGAATTGTTCATGTATTGGTCGTACCAGTTGATGTCCGGGTAGAGGTAGCGGTCCATATCGGATTCGTAAATTCCCATGGATGCGTTCCGGTATTTCTCCAGATCGCTTTCGCTGTAGCGCGGCGCGTTGCCGTCGTTGGTGAGCGCTTCATTATAGAGCGTGGCGTAATTGTACGAATTGAGGAGGGTGGGTTTTGTGGTGGGGGCTTTGATGCCGGCGCGGGCGTTGAAGGTGATTTTGATCTGCCCTTCCTGGCCGCGTTTGGTGGTAACGAGGATGATGCCGTTGCCGCCCCGCAGCCCGTACTGCGCCGTAGCCGCGGCGTCTTTCAGGACGGTGATGCTTTCGATCTCGTTGGGGTCGAGGAAGTCCATGCTCCGCTCGAAGCCGTCGACGAGAATGACGGGGCTGTTGGTGCGGAAGGTGCGTTTGCCGCGCATCTGGAAGGTGGCGCCTTCGTCGCCGGGCTCGCCGTTGTTCTGCATGACGAACAGGCCTGCCAGCAGGCCCTGGAAGCGGTTTTCGTTGTTGATGACCGGCACGTTCTCTACGGAGGGCCCTTTGATTTGTGAGAACGATCCTGTTACTTCCTGCAGCAATTGTTTGCCGTTGAAAGTATGGATGCGGCTGGAACTGTCGGGCTTCTGCGCTGCGGCTGACAGCGAGAGGCTCAGGCAGATGATGACCCCGATGGAAGCTCTCAGATACAAATGGTATTTGAGCAGGGCCATGCTGGATACTGATCTTTTCATAGCGTGAGTGTTCAAATTGATGATATTAAAACGTGTTCTGATTTCGGTTGAAGAGGGGCGCAAAGGCCCATCCGCACCCGGCGCGGGCGCAGTACGAGGATTGGATGATATGCAGGTCCGGGCTGTGTCCTGGCACGGAGGCGTGTCAAGGGAAACGGTGCATCACGGGACAGGAATAGTACAGCGGTACAGGCTGGTCATCAGCTGGTGCAAGGCATGTGTTTCGTCATAATAATTTACTGTTTCGAACGTGGTATTACTTTGTGGAACTATCTTTACGACGGTTAACTTAGTCAAACTTATAATGCTAAATCGATTTTTTTACGGAAACGTTTCCGTGAAAAGCGGCGTGTTTTACGAAACATGTCGTGGGAAAAGCGTTATTTTATAAGAGGTTCGAGCAGATTCATGAACAAGATTGACATCAGATATCTGGCAAAGGAACTGAATCTCGCCATTTCTACAGTATCACGTGCATTAAGGGATAGCCATGAGATTAGCCCCGAGACGAAGGAAAAAGTGTTTGCCCTGGCCAAGCGGTTGAACTATCAGCCGAATGCCAATGCCAGCGGCTTGCGCGGCCAGAAGTCCAAAATTATTGCAGTGGTGATCCCGGATATGGTGAATGACTTCTTTTCGCTTGTCATCAGCGGGATCGAGAAGATCACGCAGGCGCAGGGGTATCATTTCCTCCTGTATTTCACCCATGGCGATCATGCCCTGGAAGTTTCCTTTATTAATACATTGGCGAACGGCCGCGTGGATGGCGTGCTGCTGTCCATCACCGATGAGAACAACAATAACGAGCACCTGGAGGAACTCAACCGCAAAGGCATCCCGCTGGTGCTGTTCGACCGGGTGAGCGAACGGATGGATAATGTGAAGGTGACGTCCGATAATTACGAAAGCGCCGTCACCGCCACGCGGCACCTCATCGATACCGGCTGCAAGAAAATCGCTTACCTGAAAGTGCACAAAAGCATTCCCGTGGGCACGATCCGCGAAAGCGGCTACCTGGAAGCGCTGGAGAAATATTCGAAGCAGCCGGCGCCGCTCATCCTGGAATGCACCAACGATAACGACGAAGCGTTTGCCGCCATCCGCAACATGCTGGAGAAAGAAAAGCCCGACGGCATTTTCGCGTCGCTGGAAAAACTGGCGGTGGTGTGCTACCGGGTGTGCGAGCAGATCCAATTAAAGATCCCGGAAGATATTAAGATCATTAGTTTCTCCAACCTGCAGACCGCCGCGCTGCTGAACCCTTCGCTCACCACGATCACCCAGCCCGCGTTCGAGATCGGGGAAACGGCGGCGCGGGAGCTGCTGCGCATCATCCGGAAAAAGGGCGGGGCAAAAGGAGATGTGGTGCTGAAATCCAGGCTGATCGAAAGAAAATCCACATCAAAATAAGTAAATCATCCAGATATAAACTTCTGGTGTTATATAATAGATTTGGGGGAAGATGAAGAATATTTTGCACCGGAATATCCAAATTATTGTATTTTGTGCAACGAATCAACCATTTGTATAGAATCAATCAACCAATTTGGGGCTTGCTTTGGAGGATATTGAATTACTTACACGAATAGGCAGAGACGATCACCAGGCTTTTACCGAACTTTACGAGCGTTACTGGGACCGGTTGTATGCATCCGCGTATTTTCACCTGAAAGATGCGGAAGCTGCGGAGGAATTGGTGCAGGACGTTTTCGTGAACATCTGGCAGAAGCGGGGAGACCTGGCCGTACAATCGGTGCAGCCCTATCTTGCGGCCATGCTCCGCTACGCTGTTTTCCGCCATCTCGACAATAACCGCCGCCGCCGCGAACACCATCACGCATCGCAGCGTTTCGTTCCCCACACACAAGCTCCCGAAGCGATCAACGAAAAGCTGCTGCTCGAAATGGTGGGCAAGCTGACCGACCAGCTCCCCGAAAAGTGCAGCCTTGTATTCCGCGCCAGCAAACTCCACGACCGCGCGCTGCCCGACGTAGCCGAAGAAATGGGCATTTCCCTCAAAACCGCCGAAGCCCATCTCACCAAAGCTCTCAAATCCATCCGGATCAGCTTAGGCAGGGCGTTCCATCTCTTTTTCTGATGCCGCTTTCCATTATTTTAAAAAAAATATAACATGCACTAAGGGTAATCCTTTTTGAGACGACTCTATAATCACAGCAGATGGATCATCAACGCATAGAAGAACTGGCCGGAAAATTCCTGGAAGGCACCGCTACCGAAGCGGAGCAGGCGGAATTGCATGCCTGGTACGACCAAGTGGCCACTTCCGGCGAATTGCCCGGAGATGCCGCTACCGTCCGCCAGCGGATGATGGAACAGGTGCAGCAGCGCACCCGGCCCGTTCGCCGGATATGGCCCCGGCGCCTCGCCGCCGCCGCCGTACTCGCGGGCATATGCGCCGCAGGCTGGTACCTGCTGAGATCCACGCCGTCGCCTGATGCGCCTGCCACGGAGGGGATATCGGCCGACGTCCGCCCCGGAGGCGACAAAGCCACGCTCACCCTGGCCGATGGTACGGTCATCGAACTGGATACCGCGCGCAACGGGGCGCTCGCCGCGCAAGGCGGGGCTACGGTTGCCAAAGCGGCGGGTACGGAGCTGGTGTATGTCGACGAAGCCCCGGCAGATGGCCCCCCGGTATTCAATACCATCGCCACACCGCGCGGCGGCCAGTTCCAGGTGCGCCTGCCCGATGGCAGCCGCGTTTGGCTCAACGCCGCGTCGCAATTGCGGTTCCCTGCTTCTTTCAGGGGCGCCGAAAGGCGAGTGGAGCTGCGGGGCGAAGCGTTCTTCGAAGTAACGGGCGATGCGGCCCATCCCTTCATCGTGGCCATGCCCGATATGGAGGTAGCCGTGCTGGGAACGCAATTCAATGTTTCCGCATACGAAAGCGAGAAACAGAAAACGGTCCTGCTGCAAGGCGCGGTGCGCCTGCAATCGCAGCAACACGCCGTGACGCTGAAACCCGGGCAGTCGGCCCAATGGGAGCGGGGCAGCCGGATGACCGTGGAAAATGATCCTTATGCGGAAGACGCAGCGGCCTGGAAAGACGGCATGTTCATTTTTACGAAAGCGCCGCTCGCCGAAATTATGATGCAATTAAGCCGATGGTATAACATCGAAGCAAGATATGAGACGGAAACATTGAAGGGAGTTGTATTCACAGGACAAATCTCCCGCGGGGAAAATTTATCAGAAGTATTAAAAATGTTGGAAATGACCGGTACCATTCATTTCCATACCGAGAACAGGATCGTAACGGCAAGGCCGTAAGTGATCCTCATACGCCAAAATCTGGAAGCTGTTCCATCGTGACGCATTCGCAGTTGCTATTTGTAATGTTTTAAACGTACTGTACCAGTATGAGAAGTACCTATTATCTTGATTCGCCCCCCGGGGCGGGCAGGCGGAGCTTTGTCCGCACTGCATGCATCTTCCTGCTATTGATCCTCGCGGCCGGGCAGGCCGGAGCGCAGCAGGTGACCCTTGCCGTGAAAGACATGCCGCTGTCCGGGTTTTTCCGGGAGCTGCGCAAACAGACAGGGTATTCCTTCATTTACAACAACGCCAGCCTGAAGGATGCGAAGCCGGTGACCCTGCGCGTCACCAACGCCAGCCTGCAGCAGGTCCTCAACACGGCGCTGGAAGGGCAACCCGTCTCGTATTCCATCAACAACAAAACCGTCATCCTCAAGGCCAGCGAGCCCGTACGCAGGCCGGAGCCTGAAAAGGAAGCGAGCAACGACCCCGTGGAAGTGAAAGGCCGGCTGGTCGACGCCAAGACGCAGGAGCCGGTCGTGGGCGCCACCATCGTCGTGAAAGGCACTTCCAAAGGGATGGTATCGGGGCTGAAGGGGGAATTCGCCATCCAGGTGAACCCCGGCGACCAGCTGCAGATCAGCTACCTGGGGTTCGAAACCCAGACGGTGACGCCGAAAGCGGGCGAGGCGCTGACCATCTCCCTCAAAGCGTCCCAGCAATCCATTAAAGACGTGGTGGTGACGGGAATGTACAGCCGCCCGAAGGCCAACTTCACCGGCGCGGCTTCTTCGTTTACAAGAGAAGACCTGAACAAGGTGACGAATGGCAACGTCCTGACCGCCCTCAGCGCCCTGGACCCCTCGTTCCAGATGCCCGACAACCTCAATTTCGGCTCCAACCCGAACGCACTGCCCGAAGTAACGCTGCGCGGCGGCAACAGCCTGGTGGACCTCAGCGGCGGCAATAACGCCAATACCTTCAACTACGCCAACTCGCCGAACGTGCCGCTGTTCATCCTCGATGGCTTCGAGGTGAACCTGCAGCGCATCAACGACCTCGACCTGAACCGCATCGCAAAAGTGGACATCCTCAAGGATGCCGCCGCTACCTCGATCTACGGTTCTCGCGCGGCCAACGGCGTGATCGTGATCGAGACCGTCCGCCCGCAAAGCGGCCGCCTCAACATCACCTACAGCGGCAACGTGAACGTGGAAGCGCCGGACCTGCGCGGGTACGACCTGCTGGAGGCCCGCGAGAAACTCAATTTCGAGCGCAGCATCGGCACCTACAACAACACCTGGAATTTCCAGGACGAAAACTATAAACTCTACTACAACCACCGCCTCGGGGAAGTGGAACGCGGTGTGAATACCGACTGGATGGCACTGCCGCTGCGCGCCGCCGTGGGCCAGAAGCACAACATCTACGTGGAAGGCGGCGGGAACGACGCGCTCTATGGCGTCAACCTCAGCTACGACCAGCGCGAAGGCGTGATGAAAGGTTCGGACCGCCGGAATATCATGGCGGGAACCTACCTGAGCTACCGGTACAAAAACCTGCAATTCCGCAACGATCTCAACCTCGGGTTCAACAAATCCAACAACTCCCCCTACGGGCATTTCCGCCAGTACACCCAGCTCAATCCGTACTGGACGCCGTACGACGAGAACGGCAATATGAAAATGTTCCTGGAAGAAGTATATGGACCCAGCGGCAACAGGCTTACCCAGTTCGACCTGTACGACAACCTCGACGGGCAGAACCCCGGCAGGGCGCTCAACCCGCTGTACAATACCACGCTGAATACAGTGGACAACCGCAGCTATTACAACCTTACCAATAATTTCGCTCTGATCTGGCAGGCAAAGCCCTGGCTCCGCGTGAACGCCCGGCTGGCATATCTGCGCCAGAACGATGAAGCGGATGTGTTCCTGCCCGCGCAGCATACCTCGTTCGTGCAAACGCCGACCTTTGAGAAAGGCAGCTACACCCGCTCCACAGGGATCAATACTTCGCTGGACGGATTCCTGGGTGCAGACGTCAATAAGTCTATCGGCAAGCACAGTATATACGGTACATTGGCCACCAACCTGCAGGAGCAATCCTACAGCACCGCTACGGTGAAAGTGGTAGGGTTCCCCAATCCCCGGATGGACCAGTTCATCCTCGGCGGCAAATATGCGGAAGGCGACCGGCCCTATGGCATGGAGAGCACCGCACGCCTGGCGGGCTTTATCGGGAACCTGAGCTATGCATACGATAACCGTTACCTGGTGGATCTGTCGTACCGGGTAGATGGTTCGTCGCGCTTCGGGTCCGAGCGCCGCTTCGCGCCTTTCTGGTCGGTAGGCCTCGGGTACAACCTGCACCGCGAATCCTTTATCCGGGATATTCCCTGGATCAACCGCCTGAAAGTACGCTATACCTTCGGCTATACGGGTTCCCAGAACTTCGACAGCTACCTGGGCGTTACCACCAGCCAGTACTTCCCCATGTCCGACTATCGCGGTATCGTGGGCTCGGGGCTGATGGGTTACGGCAACTCGGCGCTGGGATGGCAGCAAACGCGCAAATCCAATTTCGGGGCAGACATTACCCTGTTCAACAAACTGGATGTAACGGCGAACTACTTTATAGACCGGACCCAGGGCAGCATCGCCCGGATCTCCACGGCGCCGTCTACCGGTTTCCCGTTTTACTACGAGAACATGGGCGACGTGCTGAACAAGGGCTGGGAAGTGAGCGCCCGTTACAATATCATCAACAGCCTGAAGAGCCGCGACAACTGGTCGTTGTTCGTGAATGCTTTCCAGGTGAAGAATTCCATCGAGCGGGTGTCCAATACCATTGCGCAGATGAATAAGCGCGCGGATACTACCTTATCGTCGACGCCGCTGCCGCGTTACGCT
>NZ_CALNBI010000520.1 GCF_937874145.1 uncultured Chitinophaga sp.
CGAGAAAATGGTGCTGTTCTGGCATAATCACTTCGCCACCGAAACTAATATCATACAGGATGCCCGCTTCATGTACGCCCACAACGCCATGTTGCGCACGCATGCCCTGGGGAACTTCAAAGCCCTCACCAAAGCGGTGACCATCGACCCGGCCATGCTCGTCTACCTCAACGGTTACCTCAACGAGAAAACCGCCGCCGACGAAAACTACGCCCGCGAGCTCCTCGAGCTTTTCACCTGCGGCAAAGGACCCGAATCGCTGTACCAGGAAGAAGACGTCCGCGCCGCCGCACACGTGCTTACCGGCTACAAAGTAGACAAGGTCAACATCACCAGCTACTTCGACCCCACCAAACACGCCGTCGAAAACAAACAATTCTCCAGCTGGTTCTCCAATAAAGTCATCACCGGCAAAACCGGCATGGCGGGCACTACTGAGCTGGACGATATGCTCAATATCATTTTCGTGCAACAGGAAGTGGCGAAGTTCATCTGCCGCAAACTGTACCAGTTTTTTATTTATTACGAAGTGGATTCCACTGCGGAAGCAGACGTGATCACGCCGCTGGCGGATATCTTCCGGCAGGCGAATTATGATATCCGCCCGGTCCTGGCGGCGCTCTTTAAAAGCGAGCACTTCTACGACCCGGCGAATATGTCGTGCCTGATAAAAAGTCCGGTCGATTATACGGTGGGCATGTGCCGCGAGTTCGGCGTGAAGTTCGCTCCGGCTGCGGATTACATGAATGCCTACGCGCAATGGCGCTCGCTGCAATCCGCCGCGGGCAACCAGCAGCAGAATATCGGCGATCCGCCGGGCGTTTCCGGGTGGGATGCGTATTATCTCGCGCCCCAGTTCCACGAGCTCTGGATCAATACCGATACACTGCCGAAAAGGAATTTCCTGGCCGACCAGATGATCACCACCGGCTACAACTCCATGGGCCAACGCCTGCAGATCGATCCGCTGGTGCTTACGCAACAGCTTCCTGATCCCGGCAATCCCGTACATCTTATCAACGACGCACTGGCCATCCTTTACCGTATGGATCTATCCGGCGCCATGAAAACCTATCTGAAAGATAAAATCCTCCTCAAAGACCAGGAGCAGGATTACTACTGGACGCAAGCCTGGGATCAATACATTTCCAACCCGGGAGACACCATGCAAAAGGCGCTCGTGACCGATATGCTGAAAGCGCTTTACAAAACCATCATGAACCTGTCAGAATATCACCTGGCCTGATCACGTTGAAAACCTAATTATGAAACGCAGAGATTTTCTCAGATATACCGCCCCGGCATCTATCCTGCCTACCTTTATCAACGGCTTTTCCATCAAGGCCTTTGCCGCATCGCCTTTCCTGGCGGCACTGGAGAAAACCGCGCTCGACAACGATCACGTGCTGGTAATGATCCAGCTGAACGGCGGTAACGACGGCCTGAACATGGTGATACCGCTGGACCAATACAGCAAATACGAAACGGCGCGCAGGAACATCGCAATCCCGGAAGGGCGCGTGCTGCGGCTGGCGGGCAATAATAAAACTGGCATCCACCCGGCAATGACCGGCATCAAGCAGCTGTACGACGAAGGGCATGTGTCCATCGTCCAGTCGGTCGGTTATCCTTCCCCCAACTTCTCCCACTTCCGCGCCACGGATATCTGGCTCACGGGCTCCGATGCCAACGAGGTGCTGGAAACCGGTTGGGGCGGGCGTTTCCTCGATACGGAATATCCGAATTATCCGAAAGATTACCCGAATGCGGAAATGCCCGATCCGCCTGCGATCCAGATCGGCTCCATCGTATCCCCCGCATTTGTGGGAGGCGGCGGAAACTTTGGGATGGCGGTGACAAGCCCGACCGATTTCTACAACCTCCTCGACAATATCGAAGAAGCCGTGCCCAACACCCGTGCCGGCAAAGAGCTGAAATACATCCGGCAGATTCAGCGGCAAACCAACCGCTATGCCGACGTGATCAAGGCCGCCGCCGCGAAGGTGATGAGCCAGGGGCCCTATCCCGATAATTCCCTCGCCGCACAACTGAAAATCGTGGCCAGGCTGGTTGCCGGCGGACTGAAGACCCGACTGTACATGGTGAGCATCGGCGGTTTCGACACACACGCCAACCAGACCAACAGCGGCGATACCACCACCGGTGAGCACGCCAGGCTGCTGGGAAATATTTCCTCGGCCGTGAAAGCCTTCATGGACGACCTCACCATGCAAAAGAAATCGCAGCGGGTGGTGGGGATGACTTTCTCCGAATTCGGAAGAAGGATCATGTCGAATGGCAGTATGGGTACCGACCACGGCAACTCTGCGCCTATGATCATCTTTGGCGATTACGTGAACCAGCAGGTGCTGGGGAATAACCCCGCGATGCCCGACGCCGCGCGCCCTGTGGACAACGTGCCCATGCAATATGATTTCCGCTCCGTTTACGCCTCGCTGCTGGAACAATGGTTCTGCGTGCCTTCGGAAGACCTGAACAGGATCATGCTGAACAACTACCAGAGCCTGCCGCTCATCAACGGGCTGGCTTGCAGCGTTGTGACGGGGATTCCCGGCGTGGGCGAGAATGAAACCCTCATCTCCAATTATCCCAATCCATTTACGGCCAAAACGGTCTTGCAATACAAAACCCGTGGCGGCCATACCCTCATCCAGGTGTTCGACACCATGGGCAGGCTGGTAGCCAAACCGGTTGACCGTCAGCACGCCGCAGGCACCTACACCCACACCCTCGATGCGGAGCACCTGCCTTCCGGGATGTATTACGTGCGGTTCCAGAACGGCGCGGCCCAGCAGGTACGCACGATGATGAAGGTCCGCTAGGCCTGCAACCTCGTTGCAATTCCGGGAAAAAGGCTATCTTTGCTGCCATAACCAGGTGTATTGAGACAGCGTTTGCTACAAATAAGCGTTCTTTTCCTCCTGGGCGTCTTCGGTATTTACACGACGCCCCGGGAGTACCTGCACCATTTTTCCGGCCATGAAGACACGGTAGACGAACCTGCCTGCAGCGTAATGTATACTTATGGTCCGGCCATTTCCACTGAACACACGCACTGCGACTGGCTGCATGGCGCCATGGAGATGTTTCTCCCGGAACATAGCGTCCGCCTGGCTGCGGTGCCTTTTGTATACGCTGAGCTGCCATCCGCGCAGCCTGTTCCCGTGCCGGTAGCCCCGGTGCCTTACTGCTCTCTGAGGGCCCCTCCGGCCGCGTAAGCCCCATCATCCCCCCACTCATTAATCACCGGCAGCCATATCCGCTGCCTGAGACGCATTGTAACCAGATGAGACATTTGATTTTACGCGCACTGCTGTGCGGCCTCCCCGCATTGGCGTGGGCGGTTCCGTCAGCGGCGCAGTGCACCATCCGTATCGGCGGATCGGTGACCGACAGCGATACGCAGCAACCGCTGGCAGGCGCTACCATTATTGTGAAAGAAACCGGGCAGGCCGTTAAAAGCGACGATAAAGGAAGATACCAGATCGACGGGCTGTGTCCGGGTACGTATACCCTGCACGTCAGCCACATCGGCTGCCTGCCCGTGGAATTGTCGTGGCCCGTGGGCGGCGACGAGCGCAGGAATATCTCCCTCCCGCACAGCATTACCCAGCTCCAGGAAGTGGCCGTTACCGGCCATGCCGCGAAGGAAGTGACCACATCGGCCGTGGAATCGATCAGCGGCCGGGAACTCGATAAAACCCGCGGGCTTAGCCTGGGTGACGCGTTGAAGCGCATCAACGGGGTTACGACGATGACCACCGGGCCCAACGTTTCCAAGCCGGTCATCAACGGCCTGCACAGCAACCGCATCCTGATCCTCAACAACGGCATCCGACAGGAAGGCCAGCAGTGGGGCTCGGAGCACGCGCCTGAAGTGGATCCCTACCTCGCCAATAAACTGGTGGTGGTGAAAGGCGCCGGTGCGCTTCGTTACGGCGGTGATGCCATTGGCGGTGTGGTGCTCGTGGAACCGAGAGCGATGCCGGTGAAGCCGGGTTTGGCGGGGGAAGTGAACATGTCCGCCTTTTCCAATAACCGGCTGGGTGCGCTCAGCGCCATACTCGAGCAACAGGTGCCCCAGGTGCCGGGACTCAGCTGGCGGCTGCAAGGGACCCTCCGCAAAGGGGGGAACACCCGCACGCCCGATTACTGGCTCGATAACACCGGCGTGGAAGAATTCAACTTCTCCGCCGCCGCAGGTTATAAAAAGAAAAACTACGGCGTGGAATTGTTCTATTCTCAGTTCAACACCAATCTCGCCGTATTCGAAGGCTCACATATCGGCAACAGCACCGACCTGGAACTCGCGATCAAAAACGGGCGCCCGCTGCCAGAATACACGGAAGGGTTTTCGTACAAAATCGACAGGCCCTATCAACGCATCGAGCATGAATTGTTCAAAATGAAGGGTTTCGTGAACACTGGCAATGCCGGTAAGCTGAACCTCGTGCTGGCACGGCAGTTCAACTACCGCGAAGAACTGGATTACAATTCAGCACTGGCGGTGAACCGGATGAACCTGAACCTCACCACCTGGACCGGCGAGTTGCTGTGGGATCACCGTTCCTGGAAAGGATTGCGCGGTACCATCGGCGCCAGCGGCATGTTCCAGCGGAACAGCTACGAGCGCAGGCTTTTTATTCCGAATTATGAAAGCCGCCAGTGGGGACTGTTCTGGACCGAAAAGTGGGAGAGCGCCGATAACAAATGGCTTCTTGAAGGCGGTGTGCGTTACGATAACAAAAGCTATTACGATATCAGCGATAACTCCCACGACCTCCGCTTCGCCGAACGCGATTACAGCAGCTTCTCCGGATCGCTGGGCGCGCAGTTCCGCATCACCGACAACTTCCACGCCACGCTCAATGCAGCGCATGCCTGGAGAGCGGCCGGCGTGAACGAGCTCTACGCCACGGGCGTCCACCACGGCGCTGCCCGTTATGAATTGGGCAATGGAAATCTCGAAGCGGAAGCCGCCAACAAAATCAACCTGGCCCTGCACTACGATCTGAACGATAAGCTGGAAGCCGATGTCAACCTGTATTACAACAAGTTCGGCAACTTCATCTTCCTGCAGCCGACAGACAGTACTGTGGTCACTATCCGCGGGGCGTTCCCGTTCTGGTATTACACCAGCGCCGATGCTACGACCAAAGGCTTCGATGCGCAGGTGCGTTATCGCTTCCTTCCCAAATGGCAATTCACCACCAAAGCCTCGGTGCTGCGCGCCTGGAACGAGAATATCAACGACTGGATGATCAATATGCCGTCCGACAGGTTCGAGCATGAGATCAGCTACTTCCCGGGCAACACGAAGAAATTCACCGACAACTACATTGCCGTCAGCATGCAAAACGTAACGAAGCAGACGCGCACGCCTGCCAACATCAAGGATCCGAAAGATCCTCGTGGGCAGGATTACATGGCAGCTCCGGACGCGTACAATTTGCTGAGCATAGAAACCGGCAGCACGCTGCATTTCGGCAGGCAACCGCTGTCGGTTATCCTTGGCGCCACCAACGTCCTCAACACCCGCTACCGCGATTACATGAACGCACTCCGGTATTATGCGGACGAGCCTGGCGCAAACATTTACCTTAAACTCAAACTGCCGCTCATTTTCGGCAAAAAATCCTCCTGATCATGATGAAGAAAATTTTCACTGTTAATAAGTCCATCGCATTTTTAGCCGCAGCCGCCGTGCTGACGTTTTCCGCCTGCAAAAAAGAAAAGCACGACGATCACGACCATGATCATGAAAACGAAAACGAAGAAATCACCACGGTGAAACTCACTTTCACCAATGCTGCCACGCCTGCGGAGAAAGTAATAGCTACGTGGAAGGATATGGATGGCGCCGGTGGCAACGCGCCCCAGATCACGGCCATCAGCCTGAAAGCCAATACCACTTACCTGTTGGCCACCGAGCTGCTGGACGAGCGCAAGAACCCCGCAGACACTGTGACACACGAAATCGCCGAAGAAGCTGATGAACACCGCCTCTTCCACCTGTTTTTCGTAAATGCCAACGCGCCAGTAACGGATTCGGTAACTACCGCCGCCACCGTTACGCCGCTGGATAAGGACGGAAAGAACCTGCCTGTCGGCCTCGACGTGCAGGTTGCGACCAAAGCAGCTTTCAAAGGTTATTTCCGCATGGTGGTACGCCATCAGCCCACCGGGAAAGACGGCTCCTATACGCCCGGCAGCACCGATGCACAGGCAGAATTCCCGATCGAAATCAAGTAAGAATAGCCGTAACAGGCCAAAAGGAAAGGGGAACCGGCAATCGCTGGTTCCCCTTTTTGTGGTATGCTGGCTGGCTTTAGTGTTCGTATGCTTCGAGGCCTTCCTGGTCGCCGGTAACCAGTACTTTGAACGGTTTGCCGCCTACGGTGATGGCGGCCGTTTGCTGCAAATCGGGCAGGCTGAGGCTGCGGATGGCGCCTGCGGCCTGGTCGGTGATATACAGCGCCCTGCGCGATACGGCGAAGTAAGGTTTCTGCGCGGCGGTAGCACCATCGGGGATGGCCGGGGCGATCTTCGCTTCCTTCGTTTGCTGGCCGGTGGCGGCGTTGAAAACTTTCAGGGTGCCATCGGTGAGGAGGACGTAAAAATGCTTGCCTTCGCCGTCGAGGAGGTATTGGTGGATGTTGTTGTTATTCTTCAGGACTTCCGTGATTTGTTTGCTAGCGGGATCGATTTTGAAAAGCCCCAGGCTCGTGGAGCCGAAGAAGTGCGGCAGGGCTTTATGGCCGTAGATGGTGCCGAGCCAGGCGTCGCCGAAGCTGGAAGGGTAAGGCACCAGGGATTGTTCGCCGTTCTGGGAAACGATCAGCACGCCATCCGGACTGCCGAATGCCGCCAGTTTGCCGTTGCCCGCATCCCCGTGAATGCCTTTGGTGGCGATTTTGGTTTCGTGCAGCGTTTTACCGAAGCGGTCGATGATTTTCACTTTTTCGGGCAGTGTACCGGAAACGGAGCCGTCTTTCTGCGTAACCGCAATGGTATGATCGTCGAAGATCACCATGGCGCCGTGGTGGGGCTGGGCAACGGGGAGGATGGTGCCGGGCCCTTCTTCCAGGTCGCCGTCTTTGAACAGGCTCAGGGTGCCGGTGCCGTCATTGAAAATAGCATTGAGGCCGGCATGCGCGTAAAAGTGCGTAGGGCCGGCTTCGGAAAAGGTGACGGGCGACATCCCGGCTTCGTGTACATGCAGGTGCCCGCCGTGCTTTTCGATGCCGGTGTTGAAGAATTCAACGGTATTGGCGGCACGGCTGATAATCGCCGCGAACTGGCCCGTGCTGGTGGCATAGAGCGAAGGCTGGGCGGCTTTTACATTGAAGGGCGCGGAAGTGCTTTTCAGGGGATCGACCACGGAGATACGGGCCTGATCCACGTCGCTGACGATCAGCCGGAGATATGCGGCTTCTTTTTCCAAGGGCGCCGGTTCGGCGGGCTTATCGTCTTTCCGGCAGGCAGCCAGGAACAATCCGGCGAAAACCGCCGGCAGCAAGAGCTTTTTCATGATAGTATGTTTAGTGTGCAACAAAGTTGCAAATCTAAACAAATGCATCTATGTTGCAAATAATATCGGATTATTTCTGGAAACGATTGTTGGCGTGGCAAGTAAGTCGCGCTGGCATTGCGTTACACGACCATCTTCCCAGAAAAAATAATGAGTAATGAAAATGATAAGATATATTTGGGCATGGATGCACCTGCATCTTCCCACCCTTCGCATTACATCATTTAACGATACTAAAGATGATCTGACATACTGCTCAGATTTTGGATGAAAAGCAAAAAAGGGCCGTTTTTACGGCCCTTCTGTATACATAATTCATTCAAAATTAATGGGTATGGTCATGCGGGTGCCCCGGATCGGGGAGGCTGGCGGTGTCTTCGTCGTAGTACACGAAGAAATAGAGGTAGATCACGCGGGAAATGCGCATCAGCCAGGGTTGCAGCACAACGAGAATGACGCCGTTGATGCCGAGCCACCAGTAAATGCTATCGTCTTTCCAGCTCATGCCGAAGAAAAACCAATACCAGATGAGGTTGAAAACCGACAGGGCGATGCCGAGGGCATAGCTTACGTAACCGGTCCCGAACCAGAAACCGGTTTCCAGTTCATATTTCTGGTTGCAAACCGGGCATCTTTCATACATCGCGAAAATCTTCGAGAAACGCAGGTGGAAAGGGTTTTTGTCCTTGAACATATCGCCTCTGCGGCAGTGCGGGCACTTCATTTTCAGTATGCTCAGAAAGAAATTCGGTGTGTTGCTCATGGTGCGCAAAAGTACAATTTTAATCCGGCTGCCGTTAGGACGATCGTGTTTATGCCGTTTGTTCCGTCGTTTTCCTTTCCCCGATCTGCTGGCGCCACATGGCGTAATACAAGCCTTTTTCTTCCAGGAGGGCGTGGTGTGCGCCGGTTTCAACGATCCGGCCTTTTTCGAGGACGTAGATGCGGTCGGCATGCATGATCGTGGAAAGCCGGTGGGCGATCATCACGGTGATGTGTTCCTTGCTGGAGGTCACCTGCCTTACGGTTTGGGTGATTTCTTCTTCCGTGATGGAATCGAGGGCGGAAGTGGCTTCATCGAATACCAGGAGCCGCGGTTGCCGCAGCAGGGCCCTGGCGATGGAGAGGCGCTGCTTCTCGCCGCCGGAAATTTTAATCCCGCCTTCGCCGATCACGGTGTCGATACCATTTTCCGCACGGGCCAGCAGGCTGTAGGCCGACGCCCTTTGCAGCGCGCTCATCAGTTCTTCTTCCGTGGCGCGGGGATTCACGAACAGGAGGTTTTCGCGGATGGTGCCGGAAAACAGCTGCGTGTCCTGCGTCACGAAGCCGAGCTGGTGCCGCAGTTCTTCGATATCCAGCGCGCCGGAATCGATGCCGTTGTATTCGATATTCCCTTCACCGGGTTTGTACAATCCCACGAGCAGCTTCACCAGCGTGGTTTTACCACTGCCGGAAGGGCCCACGAACGCGATTGTTTCGCCGGTCTTCACCGTGAAATTGATGGCGTCGAGCGCTTTGTTTTTAGCGGTGATATGCTGGAAGCCCACGTTCCGGAAAGCCAGCTCGTTCACCAGCGAAAGTTTCGCCGGTGATGCGGGCGTCACTTCCACCGGCGTATTCAGTATCCGCTGGAAGTTATCCAGTGAAACCTGCGCTTCGCGATAGGCCAGGATGATGTTCCCCAGTTCCTGCAACGGCCCGAAAAGGAAGAAGGAATACAGCTGTAAAGAAATAAGCTGTCCCACGGAAACCTGGTCGCCGTAAATCAGGTACAGCAGCAGGAACAGGATGGTGGAGCGGAGGAGGTTGACGAACGTACCCTGCACGAACGCGATACTGCGTACCCGCTTCACCTTGGTGAGCTCCAGCAGCAGGATCTTCATGGTGTTGGCGTTCAGCCGGCGGATCTCCTGGTTCGTAAGGCCGAGGCTTTTCACCAGCTCAATATTGCGGAGCGATTCGGTGGTGGCACCGGCCAGCACGGTCGTTTCCTTCACGATGTTTTTTTGTATCGATTTGATGCGCTTGCTCAGCACGTTCATGAGCCATCCCAGCAGCAGGGAGCCGCCGAAATACACGAACACGAGCGACCAGTGCACCCGGAAGGCGAAGATCATCACGAATACCACGCCCACCAGGGTGGTGAAGAGGATATTGATGAACTGGGAGATGAACTTTTCCGTATCGAGGCGCACTTTCTGCAGTATGGCGAGCGTTTCGCCGGAGCGCTGGTCTTCGAACTCCTGGTAAGGCAGGCGCATGGAGTGCCGGAGGCCGTCGGTATACATCCGGGCGCCCAGCCGTTGGGTGATGGCGCTCACGAAGTAATCCTGGAAGGCTTTGGCGATGCGGGAGATCATGGCCACGCCGATGGAAGCCAGGAGCAGGAGCATCACGCCGTACAGGTATTGGTTTTCGGACCGGGGCTCGGGAACGGGCGCGTCTTTGCCCGTGAATGTGTGGGGATGGGACGCGAAGCGGTCCACGATTTCTCCGAAGATCCAGGGGTCTAACAGGGAAAACACCTGGTTGACGGTTGCCAGCAGCAGCGCAGCCACCACCAGCCATTTATAGTTTTTGAGGTACCGTAATAATAATTTCATGGGGCAAAGGTAAAATTATTTGGCACCCTAACGGTGTTGCGACATCGATTTTAAACTGGACTTATCACGGTATTTACCCTAAAAATTGCGTAATTTAATATACGGCCGGGAAGGTCATCCTACAGCATGTTATGAGCCTCGCAAACTGATTCTTTCTCCCAGAACGGCAAACCCACCCGCCCCGGCGCGCTTCACCCGCAAAACTATTGCCGTATGAAAACGTATGACGAAAAACACATTAAAAACGTTGTGCTCATTGGCGCTGCCAAGAGCGGCAAAACGACGCTGGCCGAGGACATGCTGTTCGAGGCCGGCATTATCCCAAAACGCGGCTCCGTGGAGGAGCGCAACACGGTATCGGACTACCACGAGGTAGAACACGCCCGGGGCAACTCCGTGTACGCCACCACGCTGCACACCGAATGGCGCGATTACAAGATCAATATCATCGACACCCCGGGCCTGGAAGACTTCATGGGCGAAGTGGCGTCCTCCATCCGTGTTTGTGACACCGCCGTGATGGTGCTCCACGCCTACAATGGTGTGGAAGTAGGCACCGAACAGATCTGGGATTACGTGGACCGGTACCGGAAACCCACCATTCTCGCCGTTAACCAGCTCGACCACGAAAACGCCAACTACCAGCAGGTGCTCGAACAGGCGCGCCGCTTCTTCGGCTCCGCCGTTACGGTCATGCAGTACCCCGTGAACCAGGGGCCCGGCTTCAATGCCATCATCGACCTGCTGAAAATGACCATGTACCGCTTTCCCGCCGGAGGCGGCAAACCCGAAAAACTCCCCATCCCCGACGAAGAAAAGGCGCAGGCCGACGAATGGCACAACGCCCTCGTCGAAAAAGCCGCCGAAAACGACGACGCCCTCATGGAACTGTACTTCGAAAAGGGTAGCCTCGACGAAGACGAGCTCCGGCAAGGCCTCAAGATCGGGATGATGAAGCACCAGGTATTCCCCCTATTCTGCCTCAGCTCGCTCAGGAACATGGGCAGCGGCAGGCTGATGGGGTTCATCGACAATGTAGCCCCTTCCGCCGTGGAAATGCCCCCGGAAGTCACGGAAGACGGCCGCGAAGTGCCCTGCGACCCCGCCGGGCCCACCTGCCTCTTCGTGTTTAAAACCCTCCTGGAGCCCCACATCGGCAAACTCTCCTTCTTCAAAGTGATCAGCGGGGAGCTGAAAGCAGGGCAGGAGCTGTATAACGAAAAAGGCAATACCTCCGAACGCCTGAACCAGCTCTTCATCGCCGACGGTAAAAACCGCCAGCAGGTGGACCGCCTCCGTTCCGGCGATATCGGCTGCACCCTCAAACTGAAAAATACCTTCACCAATCATACCCTCAACGATCCCAAATTCAACAGCCAGATCGATCCCATCCACTTCCCCCCGCCCAGGGTGCGGACGGCTATCATCGCCAAAAATAAAGCCGACGACGAAAAGCTCGGTGAAGTCCTCAACGAAATTCATATGGAAGATCCCACACTGGAAGTGGAATACAACCGTGAACTGAAGCAGGTGATCCTGCACGGGCAGGGCGAATTGCACCTGGCAGTCACCAAATGGCGGCTGGAACATGTGTACAATATGCAGGTGGATTACCTTCCCGCCCGCATTCCCTACCGCGAAACCATCCAGAAAGCCGCGCAGGCCAATTACCGGCATAAGAAGCAATCCGGTGGTGCGGGGCAGTTCGGGGAAGTTTTCATGAAGATAGAGCCCTGGTTCGAAGGCATGCCGGTCAGCAAGGAATTTCCCGTCCGCGATACGGAAGAAATCGCCCTCAGCTGGGGCGGCAAATTGGTTTTCAACAACTGCATCGTAGGCGGCGCCATCGATACGCGCTTCCTGCCGTCGATCCTCAAAGGCGTGATGGAAAAAATGCAGGAAGGGCCGCTCACCGGTTCGTATGTGCGCGACGTACGGGTAAGCATATACGACGGAAAGATGCACCCGGTCGACAGCAACGATATCTCCTTCAAGATCGCCGGCATGATGGCTTTCCGCGAAGCCTTCCACCAGGCCGCGCCACAGCTCCTGGAGCCGGTGTACGACCTCGAAGCCTCCGCACCCGATGTAATGATGGGCGACATCATGAGCGAGCTGCAGAGCCACCGCAGCATCATAACCGGCATGGATTCCGGCGACGCGAAGCAGGTTATCAAAGCCCGTACACCCCAGGCGGAGCTCGATCATCTCTTTGCCGCACTGCGCAATGTTACGCAGGGTAAAGCGAAAGTGAAGGCGACCTTCGCGGAATATGCGCCCGTACCGGCGGATGTGCAGCGGAAACTCAGCGAAGACTACAAAAAGATCGAACAGCAGAACGGACAACACTGATTATTATCGAAACTACTGTTGATATCGGCCGCACGGCAATTAGAACCGCGGCTAATGCAGACCGGATGCAAGGGCAAATAACTTGATGCGTCCGGGGCCAATTCAACCTGCGCCCCAGCTGGCACGGTCCAGCGTCCTGTATTGAATCGCACCTGCAATATGATGCGACCCGATCTCCGCCGCGGCATCGAGATCGGCGATGGTGCGTGCCACTTTCAAAATACGGTCGTATGCCCGGGCGCTCAATTGCAACCTGTTCATGGCAGCGGATAGCAGCTGTTTTGCTTCCGGTCCGAGTTTACAGAATATTTCCAGCTGACCGCTGTTCATCTGCGCATTGCAATATGCGTCGGGTTGCTTTTTACGGTCGGTGTGGAGTGGAGGGCCGAAACGCAGTGACTGTCGTTCCCGCGCCGCCATCACCCGTTCCCGGATGGAGGCGCTTGCTTCGGGAATTGGCGAATCCGCCAGTGCGCCGGGGCTCACGGGCGTAACTTCGACATGAAGGTCGATGCGGTCGAGCAGCGGGCCGGATATGCGGTTCAGGTACTTTCGGACTATACCAGGATGGCAGGTGCAGGGTTTTTCCGGGTGGTTGAAATATCCACAGGGGCAGGGATTCATGCTGGCCACGAGCTGGAAGGTGGCGGGAAACTCCAACGCCTGGCGCGCCCTCGAAATGCTGACGCAGCGTTCTTCCATTGGCTGCCGTAGGACTTCGAGTACGGAGCGGCGGTATTCCGGCAGCTCGTCGAGGAAGAGGATGCCGTGTTGGGCCAAAGAGATTTCTCCGGGTTGGGGGATGCTTCCGCCGCCTACCATGGCCATTTCGCTGATGGTATGGTGTGGCGAACGGAAAGGCCGGGAACTGAGGACGCCGTCCGCCGCGTTCAATTTGCCCGCCACGGAATGGATGCGCGTGGTCTCCAGGGCTTCGGATAAGGTAAGCGGCGGGAGAATGGTGGGCAGCCGCCGCGCCAGCATCGTCTTACCCGCGCCGGGCGGCCCCACCAGCAAAATGTTGTGCCCGCCCGCCGCGGCGATTTCCATCGCCCGCTTAATCGTTTCCTGCCCCTTCACCTCCGAAAAATCCAGCCCTTCCGGATAACCCGGCTGGTAAGCCGTGGGTGGCTCCGGGATACGGTCCTCCCTTCCTTCCAGGAAAGCCAGTACTTCGTTCAGGTGCGCCATGCCGTACACGCTGATCCCTTCCACCATCGCGGCTTCCAACGCGTTTTGCCGGGGCAGTATCATGCCTGCGAAGCCCTCCTGCCTGGCGCGCATCGCCATGGGCAGCGCACCGCGGACAGGGCGCAACGTCCCGTCCAGCCCCAATTCTCCCATGATCACGAACGATTCGATCGCGTGTTGAAAAACCGCCTGCTCCGAAGCCGCCAGGATACCCAGCGCGATCGGCAGGTCATACGCCGCTCCCGCCTTGCGGATATCCGCCGGCGCCATGTTCACCACCGTCCGCAAACGGGGCATGCGGTAACCGATGTTCTTGATCACCGTCTCGATCCGGTATTCGCTTTCCTTAACGGCATTGTCGGGCAGGCCCACGAGGCAAAAACGCGTGCCCTGGCCTACATTGACTTCTATTGTAATGGTAATGGCATCCACGCCGTGAATGGCGCTGCCGAAAACTCTGACGAGCATGGGTACAAACAATGTTGGTGAAACATGAAGATAGCGATTAATCCATCTTCATGTTGTTCAGCAGCTCGATTACTTTTTCCTTGCGCAAAATCAGGTACCCGATTTTTTCTTTCGCAATCCCATCGCGCAGCTCATAAGTAAAATGCAGGTTGTCGTCGATCACTTCCGACTGGAAATATTTGAAAATGATCTTCGGCTCGCGCTGCAGTTCTTCCGCGATTTCGTATAAGTGAGTCGACAGGATGTAGAGGCAGCGCCGGTTTTGGAGCAATCCGCGGATCACGGCAAGGGAACAGTTTTTCGCATCTTCCACGTTGGTGCCTTTAAACATTTCATCGATCAGGATGAGCCAGTTTTTGCCGTCGCTGATTTTGATGATGGTGTTTTTGATGCGCTGCACTTCGTTGTAGAAATAACTTTCGCCTTTGAAGATGTTGTCTTTCACGTCGATGTTGGAAAGGATGCCGTGGAAGAAGCTCAGCTGCATGGATTGCGCCGGCACCCCCATGCCCAGGTGCGCCAGGAACACGGAAATCCCCACCGCCTTAATGAAGGTCGTCTTACCCGCCATGTTCGCTCCGGTGAGGAATATAAACCCCCTGTCCGGGTCCATCGACACGTCATAGGCCACCGGCTGCGGCAGGATCAGGTGGTAGAGCTGCTGGATGGCGATATGCGGTTTCACTTCTTCCGTAAACTCGGGGAAGTGCAGCCGGAAACGGAGGATAGCCTGCGCCATGCTTTGATAAGCGTCCAGCTGGGTGTATATTTCTGTGAGCTCCCAGAGCACTTTCTTGTACTTCTTGCGAATGGCGCGATCGTAGCGGAGGATCTCCCTGGAATTCAGTGCACCGTCGCTATCGAGCTGTACGATCGTGTGGAATTCATCTTTGTTGATCAATACGCGTGCCCGCTCCAGCAGCATGCGGAGGTTGGTGGGGGCAGAGTCGATGTCGATGTCTTCCGTCAGCGACTGGAACCCGCGGATGAGGTTGATCAGCTGCTCGAAGGAGAATTTGATAAAGCCGAAGTCGGGCGCATAAATCGTTTTGGTGACGATGGTGTTGATGTACAACGCAATCCCGCCGCTGCTCGAAATGGGCTCTATCTCTGCATTGAGATAATTCTCCACGACAACGATGGTGCCGTTGCTGATGGCTTTGGGCCAGGCTTTTTCGTTTTCCAGCAGGTAGCGGAGCATCTGCTGGCGGTTGTGAATGGAAGCGATGTCTTTCAGCGGCTGGCCGAAAAGCTTGCGCAGGTATTCCCGCCCGCCGGCGGTGGTGGTGAAATCCAGTTTGTGAAACAGTGAATATTCGTCTTCACGGTTGAAGATCGACAGGTCGAGGTACGTTGTTTTGTCCAGCTCCATGCACAGGCGTTTTCGTGAAATTACAATGAATCAATCTAACGGGAAAGATGCCGGCCATGGATTTTTCCATAAAAAAAAGAGCGCCCCGGTGCCGGGGCGCTTCGTATATCGGTCGCGTTTTTATGCTCAGGCGTTGAATAACAGCCGTTCACCGCATTGTTGTTCGTTGAACACGCCGTTATCGTAAGCGAGGTGGCCGCTCACGAAAGTATGGGTAACGGCGGCGGGGAAGGTATGCCCTTCGAAGGGGCTCCATCCGCATTTGTAGTAAATATTGTTTTTGGAGACGGGGGATTGTGCGTTCAGGTCCACGATCACCGCGTCGGCCCAGTACCCTTCGCGCAGGAAGCCGCGTTCGCGGATGCGGAAGCATTCCGCCGGGGCGTGGCTCATCTTGCGCACGAGCTGTTCGATGGTGAAGCGGCCGGCCTGTACCTGTTCGAGCATCATGAGCAGGCTGTGCTGTACGAGCGGAACGCCGGAGGGTGCCTGCAGGTAAGGCTGCTGCTTCTCGTCCCAGGTGTGGGGCGCATGGTCGGTGGCGATAATGTCCAGCCGGTCGTCCAGCAGGCCTTGCCACAGGGCTTCGCGGTGGTGCGGCGCTTTGATGGCGGGATTGCATTTGATGAGGTTGCCGTAATGCGCATAATCGTCGGCCGTGAACCATAGGTGGTGCACGCAAACTTCAGCCGTGATGCGCTTTTCGGACAGGGGCAGCATATTGCTGAAGAGCTGCAGTTCCTTCTCGGTGGAGATGTGCAGGATATGCAGGCGGGAATTATGTTTCTTGGCGAACTGGATGGCCACCAGCGAAGATTCGAAGCAGGCTTCCTCGTTGCGGATCAGGGGGTGATCGGCCGCGGTGAGCTGGTCGCCTTTCGCTTTTTTGAATTCCTCCATGTTGTGGCGGATGATCTTTTCGTCTTCGCAGTGCGTGGCGATGAGGAGCTCCGTTTGCCCGAAGATCTTCTCCAGCGTCAGGTAATTATCGACGAGCATGTTGCCGGTGGAAGATCCCATGAAGATCTTCACGCCGCAAACGCGGTCTTTTTTTGAATTGGTTTTCAGGACTTCTTCGGGATTATCGTTGGCCACGCCCATGAAGAAGCTGTAATTGGCCAGGGATGTACGCGCCGCGATGTCGTATTTCTCTTCGAGGCGTTCCTGGGTGGTGGCTTCGGGTTTGGTGTTGGGCATTTCCATGAAGGAAGTGGTGCCTCCGGCTACGGCGGCCCTGGCTTCGTGGCGGATGTCCGCCTTATGGGTGAGGCCCGGTTCGCGGAAGTGCACCTGGTCGTCGATCACGCCGGGCAGCAGGTGCTTGCCGGTGCCGTCGATCTCATGGCCGGCGTCTCCGATCTGCGGCGCGATTTTCCCGATACGGCCGTTGCGGATGAGGACGTCTGCCACGGTGGTAGTACCCTCGTTAACGATGGATATATTCTTGATAATGGTGTTTTGCATGCCGCAAAGGTAAATATTTTACCCTTGCAGATGGATGGAAAACACGATGGTGCGGGTGTTGAGCTGGTCGATGACGCGGGAGTACCGGAGATTGGGATCTTTCACGTGTACGTCGTTCAAACCGTTGCTGATCTTGAATTCAGGGGTGAAGATGAAGGAGGGGAAATAAATTTCGAACCCTGCGCCCAGTTCATATCCGTAGGCGGTTTTGTTGATTTTTACGAGGTCTTCCGCCCGGCGGAGCCCTTTATTGGACGCCAGGTCGTAATCCAGTTTCATTCCGGCGATCGTATAGACGCGGAGGTTGCCGATACGGTCGGATTTGAATTTGATCTGCAGGGGGAAGGAAGCCGTGATGGACTCGACTTTCTTCTCGGTCATCCGTTCCGGGTAATTCTCTTTGTAGGAGAGGTTTTTATTGGCGAAGAACAGCTGCGGGTTGAAGCGGAGGTCGAACCGGTGGTTGAACCGCAGGTTGGCCAGCAGGCCAACGTTGAAGCCGATGGTTTTAAGCGGTTCGGCGACCATGATGGAATCCTGGTGCAGGAAGATGTCGCTGTGCGTGAGGCGCAGGTGGCTTTGGTTGACGGCCAGGGTGATCCCGAAATAATAGGGTTTGCTGTCGTGCTCTTCCATATTGAGCTGCGCCCTTGCCGGGAGGGCTGCCAGGAAGAAGACGGCCAGCGCTAGCGGGTGGCGCAGTAAACGGAACAAATCCCGAAAGTAAGCGTTTTGCATGTAACGTCTTGAAAACCAACTTTTTTAAGGATATCACACATCTCCTGGCCTTGCGGCATCTCTTTCACTGAACTGGGCAAATAAGAATAGGCCGCTTTGTTGCGGGCTACCAATTTGCCGATCGTGGGCGTAATATAACGAAAATAAAAATTATATAATTGTTTGACGGGGAAAGCTGTCGGGTTGGAGAATTCGAGGATAACGGCCATGCCGCCGGGCTTCAGGACCCTGCACATTTCGCCGAGGCCTTTTTCCAGGTTCTCGAAGTTCCGGACGCCGAAAGCCGCCGTTATGGCATCAAACGTTGCATCGGGAAAACTTATTGTTTCGGAATCGCCGGTCTGGAGGGTGATTTTATCGCTGAAGCCGGCTTTCGCCACTTTCTCCCGGCCGATTTCGAGCATGCCTTCGGAGATATCGATGCCGGTGATACGGTCGGGGTTGAGCATCTTTTGGGCCATAATGGCCACGTCGCCGGTGCCTGTGGCTACGTCGAGCAAAGTTTTGGGGGCCAGGGGCTTCAGTTTCCGGAGGGCCACTTTCCGCCACCAGACGTCGATCCCGAGGCTCATGAAATGGTTCATGAAATCGTAGCGGCCGGCAATATCATTGAACATGCTGGCCATCTGCTCCTTCTTGCTTAATTTTGACCCTTCAAAAGGAACCACTTTCTGTACGTCTTTGCTCGTCATAATGGGGCAAAGGTAACAGAGGGGCCGCAAATGGAAAAATTATGGTGATCAAATCTGCAGAATACCTCATCAGCAACGTCGACTGGCAAAAATGCCCCGTGGCCGACAAACCGGAATACGCTTTCATCGGCCGTTCCAACGTCGGGAAGTCGAGCCTGATCAACTTGCTGACCAGCAGGGAAAAACTCGCGAAAACCTCCGGAACGCCGGGTAAAACGCAGCTGATCAACCACTTCCTGATCAATAATCAATGGTATTTGGTGGATTTGCCGGGGTATGGCTTCGCGAAAGTGTCGCAGAGCCAGCGGAAGTCGTGGGAACGGATGATCGAGGATTATCTCCGCAAAAGGCCCAATCTCATGAATGTGTTTGTGCTGGTCGACAGCCGGCATACGCCGCAAAAGCTCGATATCGATTTCATCAACCAGCTGGGGGAGTGGAACATCCCGTTCCAGATCGTGTTCACAAAGGCAGACAAAAATACGCAGCTGGAAACCAGCCGTAATACGAAAGCATTCCTTAACAAGCTGCGCGAAACCTGGCAGTTCCTGCCCGCAAGCTATGTTACTTCAACGGTTAAGAAGTCGGGCCGCGATCAGATCCTGGCATTTATCGAGGAAATGAACGCCCGGTTCCAGGGCATCGCCTAATTCACGATCTTGTTGGCGCAGGAGCTGCTGGCGAAGGCCTCCGGCTTGGCTTTGAAGGCAAAGCCCATCCCGAGGATGTAGCCCATGGCTTCGCGCAGGGCGAGGTTGCTCTTGAACTGCGGATTGGTGTTGATGTCCGCATGCACTTCCATGTCCACATCGTAATCGGTGAACAGGTCGCACAATTCGTAAGCGATCTCGATGCTGCGCGCCACTTCCACGAGCATCCGCTCCTTTATGGAGTAAACGTCCCGCGTTTTTTCGTTGTGAATGAACATGAACCCGCCGTGCCCTTCCCGGAGGAACACGATGACGGTGGCGAATTCCGTTTCCAGGCCCTTGACCTGCGAGTCGGTGCCGATGCAAACCTTTAACCGGTGCCCGCGCCCGGTTTCCCGGACGATGGCACGCCGCACTTCCTCCTTGATGGGCAGGTGAATTGGCTCACCATTGAATCTTCTCCATTTCATACAGGAATGTTTTAACGGTAATGCGTAAACGAGATGCCTTGCTGATAGTCTTTGTGCCGGTCTGTAAGGGTTAACGGGATGTAATTGGAAATTATCCGAATATACGAAAATATACTGCAGCGGGAAATGCTCCGGCAGGCGGATGTGCGGTTTGGGGAAATCGTGTGGATTGTGACAATCAGTATTGCCCGGTGCTGAGCATCACGAGCGTACAGGCTTGCTGGGGGATGATATTGTTCTCTCGCGCGAGGGCTTCCAGCTCCGGGTTTTCGGTGCCGGGGTTAAAGATGATGCGTTTTGGTTTGAGGCTGATAATGTAATCGTAATACTGCACCTGGTTCATCGGGTTGAGGTAAAGCGTCACAGTGTCCACGTCGGGCAACGAGGGGTGTTCTTCGAGGATCGGGGTATCGCCGATGGTGCCTGCGCGCTTGCCGATGGCTGTCACGGGGTGCCCGTGGGCGAGGAGCCGTGTCACGGCAAGGTATCCGTACCGCTGGGGATTGGGCGACGCGCCCAGCACAACCGTGTGTTTGGGTGTATTCATATCGTAAAGTTAAGCTTCCGCGGAATGGTGCGCAAAAGTTGTACCACCCCGTATTACGAACCGGATCTGGCCGGTGCTGCAGCATGGAGGTATACGGCAAGCCGGGGACAATTATTATCCGTGTAACTTTTCCGGCACCGGTTTATCGGCCCTGTTGGGGGAACAGGCCCCGCCGGCTCCACGGCATGTTAGTCTGATTTTAGCGCGTATTGCCATGCGCCGTGGGCGCCGGCTGTTCCGGGGTTGGTACAACGATGAAGTTGTTCGCTCCCCATTCCTCCACCCGTCCTTTCCCGATAAAACCGGCGCCCGCCGGCGTTGACAATACGTTTATTATACTTAGTTTTAGAAATTCCTGAAAATACTGAAATATAATGTTGTGCAATTTCCTCATCGTGGAACTTCACAAAAAAATTAACGGATCACTTTCATAAGGGTGCTGTAGAACCAGTTTTCCTCCGACTTGATGAACGCATTCAGCGCCGCGTCCGTCTGGTGGGCGAACTTCTGGATGTTCTGCATGGTTTCACGGAAAGCGCGGACATGCTTGTCTTTCGGATCCCCGTCCACCTTGCTGAGTTGCAGCAGGACTTTCAAAATCGGGTCCAGTTCGCGCTTTTTACGCTCACGTGCGATGGCGGTACCCACTTTCCAGATATCTTTCTCGGCTACGAAAAACTCCTTCCTTTCGCCGGGCACAAGTACTTTTTCCACGATCCCCCAATTCATCAGTTCCCGCACGTTCATATTCACGTTACCGCGCGAGATGTCGAGGCCCGACATAATATCTTCCGCACTCATGGGCTCGGGAGCGATCAGCAGCAGCGCATGTATCTGGGCCATGGTCCGGTTCACGCCCCACTGGGCGCCCAACAATCCCCATGTCTGGATAAACTGCGCTTTGGCTTCTGGCAATTTCATATTTCAAATGTAGGATAAGTTATTGAACTTTCAAAACTTTGTGAAAATCCGGTTAAAAAAAGCGCCTCCCGGTCTGGGAGGCGCTGTATGGCAGTTGTCTTATTTTCTGGTTATACCAGCATGTTCACCGGGTTCTCCAGGAAGTTCTTCACGGTAACGAGGAAGCGGGCTCCTACGGCGCCGTCCACCGTGCGGTGGTCGCAGCTGAGGGTCACCTTCATCACGTTGGTGGTTTTGAACTGTCCTTTATCGGCTACCACGATTTCCTTGATCGCACCAACCGCGAGGATGGCGGAGTCGGGAGAATTGATGATAGCGGTGAACTCCTCGATACCCATCATACCCAGGTTGGAAACCGTGAAAGTATTGCCGGCGTAATCGTTGGGCTGGAGTTTCTTGTTCTTGGCTTTATCGGCCAGGGATTTGGCTTCCGCAGCGATCTGGGAGAAGCTCTTCTGGTCCGCGAAGCGGATCACCGGAACGATCAGCCCTTCTTCCACTGCCACGGCCGAGCCGATGTGGATGTGCTGGTTGTAACGGATCACGTCGCCCCTCCAGCTGCTGTTCACGTCAGGATGCTGGCGGAGGGCCATCGCGCAGGCTTTGATGACCATATCGTTGAAGGAAACCTTGGCGGGAGAGATTTTATTGATGGCTTCGCGGGCGGCCATGGCATTGTCCATGTTGATTTCCATGGTCAGGTAGAAGTGCGGCGCCTGGAACTTGGACTCGCTCAGGCGGCGGGCGATGGCTTTACGCATCTGGCTAACCGGTACCTCGTTGAAGCTTTCCTGCCCAACGGGTGCAAAGGCTGCCACCTGCGGAGCGGGCGCGCCAGCGGCGGGCGCTGCTGCCGGGGCCGCCGCAGGAGCGGATTTTCCGGGAACGAAAGCGTCTACGTCGCGTTTTACGATACGGCCATTGTCGCCGGAACCTGTCACCTGGTTGATATCGATCCCTTTGTCCTCAGCCAGCTTGCGGGCCAGGGGGGATGCTTTTACGCGGCCGTCGGCAGAAGAAGCGGCGGGCGCGGCGGCGGCGGGTGCTGCAGCAGCTGCGGGAGCGGCTTCGGGCTGTGCGGCTGCGGGAGCTGCGGAAGATCCGCCACCTTGTTCGGCTGCGAGAATAGCGTCTACATTGGCGCCTTTCTTGCCTACGATGGCGATAATACCATTCACTTTGGCTACTTCACCGGCGGGTACCCCGATATGCAGCAGGGTGCCGTCGGCATATCCGATCACTTCCATGGTCGCCTTGTCGGTTTCCACTTCAGCGAGAACGTCATCAGATTTTACGGCGTCGCCCACATTCTTGTTCCATGCCACGATCTTTCCTTCGGTCATGGTGTCGCTCAGGAGCGGCATGCGGATAACGGTCGCATCTTTCAGGGCTGCGTCCAGCGCGGCTTTATCCACCGCCGGAGCTGCGGCAGCTGCGGGAGCGGCTGCTTCGGCTTTGGGGGCGGGAGCGGCTGCTGCTGTCTGCGCACCACCATCACCCAGGAGGGATTTGAAATCTTCCCCGGGCTTGCCTACAATGGCAATCACTTCATTCACCTTTGCGGCTTTGCCTTTTTCCACGCCAATATATAACAGCGTACCGTCCACATAGGGCATCACCTCCATGGTAGCCTTGTCGGTTTCCACTTCGGCAATTACATCGTCCGCCTTTACGGTATCGCCTACCTTTTTATGCCATTCCGCAATCACCCCTTCTGTCATCGTATCACTTAAAAGGGGCATTCTGATAACTTCTGCCATAGTGTTTCTTCGAAATTTTGCCCAAACCTACAAGTTTTTGCGCAAAAACGCAAAGGATGCAGTGTGCGGGAGTTTAAAAATAGTCGTTCCCAATGGGATGTTACGTTAAAAATCCAATTCCATGTTCAACCGGTCTCTCAGTTCCTTTACCAGGGGGTATTTTTCCAGCATCCGTGCAAATTGTTGCTTGCTGGACAAAGGCTCCGGCCCGGTATCCACCTCCGTCTGCCGCGATTCGTCGAGCAAAAGGGTCAGCACCAGGTCTTTATTCCGGAATTTCTGCTTGAAGAACTCGGAGATCTCCAGCTTCTCTTCTTCCATAAACCGGTACTGCACGATGTTCCTGCTGGTGATCCGGATCTCTTCGGGCCCCACCAGCTCGGTTTGCGCCAGCTGGAGGTTGCCCACCACCGTCATTTTATTGGCCTGCCGGAACCGGTCGATGAACTCGTCCCAGTACACGGCTACCGCGCCTGCCGTAAGGGGGATGGATTCTTTGGGAACATCCGCCTGCTGCTGCTGCCTGGCCGCCAGGGCTTGTTTCATGGCTGCCAGGCCCGTCAGCTTGGGCGCCGCTGCCCCGCCATTGCCGGGCCCTGCGGGCCGGGGAGCACTCGCTGCCGGCGGCGGAGCCGTTACCGGGACCGGTGCAGGAGCGGGTGCGGGTGCGGGCTTCGGTGCAGCCGGAGCCGGGGCGCTGGCCTGCGCGGGTTGCGCAGCGCCGGATTCTATGGTCAGCCGCGGTTCAGGCGGTGTGATCGTTTTGCTGGTAGCCGGTTTGCCGTAAACCGGCGTGGGGAGGGGAGCCCTCAGGCGCTGGGGAGTGCCTTCAGGAATCAAGTTTTTTTTTACCACTTCGCCCGTCTGCTCATTGCTGACAAGCGTTACGGCCTGCTGCAGGTAACACAGCCGGATCAGCGCCATCTCCACATGGAGGCGCTTGTTCCGCGCCATGCGGTAACCGATCTCGGTGTCGTTCAGCAATTGCAGGGCCGTCACGATGTATGGCGCACTCAGGCGGCCGCTCATCTGGCGGTAACGGTCTTTCAGGTTGGCGGACACTTCCATGAGGTGGAGCACCTTCTCGTCCTTGCAAACCAACAGGTTACGCAGGAATTCGGCTAGCCCGCCCAGGAAGTTGTCGCCCTCGAAACCCTTCTGCAGGATCTCGTCGAATATCAGCAGCGAGCCCGCGATATCCTGGACCAGCACCCCTTCCATGATCCGGAAGAAGTAGTCGTAATCGAGGATGTTGAGGTGCTCAAGGGTGTTTTGATACGTCAGCTGCCCGCCCGTAAAGCTCACGATCTTGTCGAGCGTACTGAGGGAATCGCGCATGCAGCCGTCTGTCTTCTGGGCGATGAGGTGCAGGGCGTCCGCCTCGGCGGAAAGCTGTTCTTTGGAAACGATATCCTGTAAATGGTCTACCGTGTCCTGTATCGTGATCCTCCGGAAATCGAAGATCTGGCAACGCGACAGGATCGTGGGAAGGATCTTGTGCTTTTCAGTAGTGGCGAGGATGAAGATGGCGTACGACGGCGGCTCTTCCAGCGTTTTCAGGAACGCGTTGAAGGCCGACGAGCTGAGCATGTGCACCTCATCGATGATATATATCTTGTATTTGCCTGCCTGCGGCGCGAAACGGACCTGGTCTACCAGGGTCCGGATATCGTCGACCGAGTTGTTGGAGGCGGCGTCAAGTTCGTGGATGTTAAAGGAAGCGCCATCGTTGAAGGTCCGGCAGGAGTCGCATTTGTCGCACGCTTCCCCGTCGGGCTGGAGATTCTCGCAGTTGATGGTTTTGGCGAGGATCCTGGCGCAGGTGGTTTTACCCACGCCCCTGGGTCCGCAAAACAGGAAGGCATGCGCCAGCTGGTTGTTGCGGATGGCATTCTTGAGAGTGGTAGTGATGTGGGCTTGCCCTACCACCGTAGAGAAGTTCTGCGGGCGGTACTTGCGGGCCGATACAATAAAATTTTCCATGTGGGAGTCGCTCCTTTCCAAAAGCCGAAAGTAACGCAAAAAACAGGAAGTAAAAAGTAGGAAAACGAAAACCGGCCATAGCGGCCGGTTTCAGTAAATGTCGTTTTATTGGAGGAAGGGATGCCGGTGGAACTCCCGCTGCCGGTCGAACAGGTAGCGGTAGGTCGTCAGCTTCCGGCTGTGGAACCCGCCCAGGCTTTCGGCCACATTGAGCATCTTGGGGTTCCAGTCGCCCACCCATTGCATTTCGTAGTCGTCGTACCGCTTCCGGGCCTGGATGACCTTCGCCCCTTCCACGATCATATACGAATCCACGCCCTTCCCCTGGAATTCCGGCACCACGCCGAATACCAGCCCGGTGAACTTCCGGCAGGCACCGGTCATCTTCAGCCAGAGGAACTGCAACTTCTGCAACAGGCCGAATTTGCCGCCCATATGCTTGAAATACTGGTTGAGGTCGGGCAGGTTGAGCCAGCAAGCGACCGGTTCTTCGTTATGGTACACGAACCAGATCACCTCCTCGTCCATCACCGGCTTCATTTTCCGGAAAATCAGGATCGCCTGTTCGCGGCTCATTTCCTTATTCCCCCCGTGACCAGCCCAGGCTTTATTGTACACGGTCACGAAATCGGTCGCGTACTTTTCCAGCTGGTCTTTTTTGAGGTGCCGGGCCGAAAAAGCCGGGTCTGCCGCAATGGTGGCATGCCGGGAGTGGAACTTGCCCTGCAGGGTGGTTTGCACATCCAGCCCGAAGCATATCTGGTGGAAGAAAGGCTGAAATCCGTAATTCTCGAACAGGGCCTTGTAATAAGGCGGATTGTAAGCCATCCCGAAGGGCGGGTTCACAAAACCTTCCACCTGCAGCCCCCACCAGCGGTCCCGGTCCCCGAAATTGATGGGCCCGTCCATCGCTTCCATACCCTTTTCCGCGAGCCAGGCCTTCGCCGTGTCGAACAGCAGGTTGGCGGCCTGCTGGTCGTCTACACAGTCGAAAAATCCGGCTCCGCCCACGGGGAATTCGTCGCCCATGGTCTTATACCGCTTGTTGACGAACGCGGCTATACGGCCCGTAAGCCTGCCCGATGCGTCGGTCATCACCCAGCGGACGGCTTCCCCGAAACGGAATGCCTTGTTCTTCTCCGGGTCGAAAATATCTTCGATGTCTTTGTCCAGCGGTTGAATCCATCCTTCCTTGTCTTTATTCAGCTGCACGTGTACGTCGAGGAATGCCCGCGCCGTTTTTTCATCTTTTACAGGTATAATTTTCATCTGGGCCATGGGTGCAAAAATAAAATATATTGGATTCCGTTATTCATCCGGGCAATTTTTGATGCGTAATGTGAGGAAAATCCTGTCTGTCCCGGTTTAATCCCGTTTGAAAATGCGAATCCCATCCTTCGAAACAATTAACTTTTCGTTTAGCTTTCCACGGTTATTTTTATGGAATAACAGAACCCGTGCATCCCGATAAAGCCGCCAGGGGCGGAATACGCAATTGATACCTGAACTATACACAGCATTATACCCTTGACTCATACCACACACGCTCCGCTATGCTAAAGAAAAAATGGTGGCTCCTCGCCGCTCTCCTGTTTGTTTGCGCCCTGGGTGGCTATTTCGTATTCGGCAAGAAGGCCGATGGCCCCGGTGCCCGCGCCACCGTCAAAAAGGACATGTTCCGCGACATCGTGGCCAGCCCCGGTGAGCTCATGGCCGAAAATACCGTCTATATCCAGGCGCCGCCCCTCCAGGCGAATCAAATCTATGAAGATGTCAAAATCCAGGATATGGTGGCCGAAGGCATTACCGTGAAGGAAGGGGATTACATCGCCACACTGGACGCCGCCGTCGTCAATAAAAAGATCGGGGATGTGCGCATGGAGCTCGACCGCGCGCAAACCACCCTTTCCCAAACCGCCCTCGACACCACGCTGCAGCTCCGCGAATCGCGGGATGGCATCACCAATATGTATTTCACCCTCGAACAGAAACAGATTGCCCTGCAACTGAGCAAATATGAGCCCCCGGCCACCATCCGCCAGGCCGAGCTCGATCTCGATAAGGCGAAACGCGATCTCGAACAGCTGGAGGAAAAACACCGCATCAAAGAACGCCAAAGCATCGCCAAGATGGAACAGGCCAACCGCGACGTGGCCCGCCATCAAAATAACCTCAACAACCTCGAAGACCTGAAAAGCAAATTCACCATCAAAGCCCCTAAAAACGGGCTGCTGGTATACGTGCCCGACTGGTCGCAGGGCGGCAAGAAGAAATCCGGCTCCTCCATCCGCAGCTGGGACCCCAACCTCGCCATGCTCCCCGATCTCAGCAGCATGCTTTCCAAAACGTACATCAACGAAGTGGATATCAGCAAGATCAAAAAAGGACAATCCGTGTCCATGGGCCTCGACGCATTTCCTGAAGTGAAACTCTCCGGCACCGTGACCTCCGTGGCCAACATCGGCGAAAACCGCCCCGGCTCCAATGCGAAGGTATTTGAAGTGATGATCAAGCTCGAAAAGGTGGACTCTATCCTCAAACCAGGGATGACCACCTCCAACAATATCCTCATCAACGAAGTTCCCGACAAACTGACCATCCCGCTGGAAAGCGTGTTCAGCGAGAAGTCGAAAAGCTACGTGTACATCCGCCGCGGCAATATGATCGAGAAGCGGGAAGTGGCGCTGGGCAAGAGCAACGACGAAGTGGTGATCGTGGAAAAAGGACTGGCGGCAGGAGACGAAGTCTTCATGTCGGAACCGGCATCCGCGAAAGATAATGCCATCCTCCCCATTCAATAACGCTCAAACCCGCCACACATGCAGCAATTATGGGGTACCCGCAATAGCAACAACCTGCGCATCGCGCTGGATTCCCTCGTGGCCAACCGGCTGCGCTCGTTCCTCACCGCACTGGGCATCATCTTCGGCGTAGGCGCCGTGATCGCCATGCTGGCCATCGGCCGGGGAGCCAAGGAAGAAATCATGAACCAGATGAAACTGGTCGGCGTCAATAATATCGTCATCAAACCCGTTACGGAAAAGAAAGAAAATGAGGAAAAAGAAGGGACGGATGACGCGGAAGAAAAGAAAACGAACGGACAGGAAAAGAAAGCCAAGTTCTCCAAAGGCCTCACCCTGGCCGATGCGCATTCGATCCTGCGGATGGTGCCCACCGTGGAAGCCATCAGCGCGGAAATGATCCTCGACCAGGACATCATCTATAAAAGCAAAAGCAGGAAACTCAAGACCGTGGGCGTGGAGCCGTCCTTCTTCCTGCTGAACAACATCGGCTTGTCAGAAGGCCGGATGTTCAACGAAGAGCAGTTGTCGAAAGGCGAAGGCGTCTGCATCATCGGCGCCGGGGTAAAACGGAAGTTCTTTCTGTCGGAAGACCCGATCGGCAAAGACATCAAATGTGGCCAGCAATGGCTCCGCGTGATCGGGGTGACCGACGAAAAACTCATCAGCAGCGCCACGAAAGAAAACCTCGGCATCCGCGATTACAACATGGACGTTTATATCCCCATCCAGACGGCCGTGCTCCGTTACCGCAACCCCGCTTTCCGCATATCGGAGAACCGCTGGGAGCGGAACAACAACCCGCCGCCCATTCATCAGCTGGACCAGCTGATCGTGAAGGTCCGCGACCCGGAGCAGCTCACCGAATCGGCCGGCATTATATCCCGGATGCTGAAACGGCGGCATTCGGATGTGGAGGATTTCGAAGTTTCGATCCCGGAGCAGCTCCTCAAGCAGCAGCAGAAAACGAAAGACGTGTTCAATATCGTACTGAGCGCCATCGCGGGGATATCGCTGCTGGTGGGCGGTATCGGGATCATGAACATCATGCTGGCGTCTGTACTGGAACGGACCAAAGAGATCGGCATCCGCATGGCGCTGGGCGCGCAGAAGACGGACATCGTCATGCAGTTTCTTTTTGAAGCCGTGCTGATCAGCCTTTGCGGCGGCATTATCGGGATATTGCTCGGCGTGGCCGGTGCGTATTTCGTGGATAAGGTCGCAGACATCAAAACCATCATTTCCGCTATATCCATCCTTTTATCCTTTGTGCTGGCATCCTCCGTGGGACTGATCTTCGGGATTTCCCCCGCACGGAAGGCCGCCAACCAGAACCCAATTGAATGTTTACGCCATGCTTAAAAAAGTAATCCTGTCCGCCATGTCGGCGGCTACCCTTATACCTGCGGCGAAGGCGCAGCAGTCGCTGAAGCTGAAAGAAGTGATCGCGATGGCGCAGCGCAACTCGCCGTCGTATTACCGCGCCCAGAGCCGCGCCCTGAACTCGATGTATGCTTACCGGTATTTCAGGTCGGGGCAGATGCCGCAGCTGGTATTGAATTTTAATAACAGCAGCAGCCCTTTCGGCGAAACGGTGGAAGTGCTGCAGCCGGATGGAAAGATTGAATATATCCGGAGGAAGACGTCCAACACTTCGCTGGGGCTTGGTTTGCGGCAGAATGTTCCCTGGACCGGGGGCTCCTTTTCCGTCCGTTCCGATCTCAGCCGCTTCGATGTGTTCGGGGATATGTCGTCGCAGAACTACCTGGCCACGCCGTTTTCCATCAACTACAACCAGCCGTCGATCGTGTACAACCCGTTCCGCTGGGAGCGGATGATCGCGCCGATCGCGTACGACGAAAGCAAGCGGCAGTATGTGGAAGACCTGGAAGTGGTGGGGCTCGACGGGGCTTCTTATTTCTTTGCCGCGCTCACGGCGCAGGTGCAGGTGAGGATCTACCAGCAGAACGTGAACAACACCGATACGCTGTATAAAATATCCAAAGGCCGCTTCGACCTGGGGAAAATCGCGGAGAACGAATTGCTGCAGATCGAACTGAGTTTGCTCAACGCCCGCAACACCCTCGAGCAGTCGACCCTCCAGCTGGAAATGGCGTACCAGGAGCTGAAGCGTTTCCTCAATATGCCGAAAGACGCGGATATCAAACTGGAGATGCCGGACGAGGTGCCGCAGTTCGATGTGCCCCTCGATAAAGCCGTGGCCGAAGCCGGGAGCAACCGCCAGAGCGTGCTGGAGTTCCGCCGCCGCCGGCTGGAAGCGAACCGGGATGTCGCCGCGGCCAAGGCATACAACGGGTACGAATTCAACCTGCAGGCGCAGCTGGGGCAGCGGAACAGCGACGAAAAGCTGCGGCAGGCGTATGCCGGGGGCGAAGTGCAGCAGAACCTCAGCGTAGGCGTGGGTATCCCGATCATGGACTGGGGGCGCGCCCGCAACAGGGTCCGCCAGGCGAAAGCCAACCGCGACCTCATCGAGATCGACGTGCAGCAGGAAGAAAGGAAATTCGAGCAGGAAGTATTCCTGCAAACCCAGCAGTTCAATATCCAGAAACGCGTGCTGGCCAGCGCCGCGAAGGCCGATACCATCGCCGGGCTGCGGTACGAGATCACCAAGCAGCGTTACCTCATCGGTAAAATCAGTATCACCGACCTCAACCTCGCGCAGCAGGAAAAAGACCAGGCCTCGCAGTCGTTCATCAACGCCCTGCGCAACTTCTGGAACAATTACTACACCCTCCGCCGGCTGACGCTGTATGATTTCGAGAAGAACGAAAAGATCCGGTACGAGTTCGACGAAGACTAAAAACGGAGCCATATACCAGACGAAGCCGGGTTTTCGCTATGAAAATCCGGCATTATTTTTTCTATAAGCGGGGATATGCGTCCAAATTGGATTATAATCGCCGCTTTATCCGTGGTGGCCGTGGCCCTGGGCATCAAATCCTGCCACGACCAGAACCGCGCCCGTACCTTGTTGCGCGTGAATGCCGGGCTGATCCGGGAGAACCAGGAACTGAAAGACCGCCTCACCCTCAGCAACCGCACCACGCAACAGATTGCCGACCGGAAAGACATGCAGTTGCAGATGCAGGCCACTTTCGTGGACCGCCGTGAATATTTCCGCCGCAACTGGAAACAATACATCACCCTGCATACCGGGGATTACAAGACCGGATTCCTGGGCGGTATCCGCAACCTGGAAATCACTTTGCGGAACCAGACGGAATACGCGCTGGACAATGCCGTGGTAATGGTGGAATACCTCCGCGGGAATGGCAGCGTCTTCAAATCGGAACCTTACACCATTCACAATATCCCCGAAAAAGGCAGCAGGACGATCCAGGCCAGCAATTCCCGGAAAGGGACGAAGGTGAACATCCGGCTGGTGAGCGTCACAAGCCAGCCCATGAACTTCTGCTGGTCGGCGGATAAAAGGGTGGTTCCCGGGGATGAGGACCCCTGGGCCTGCGTTCCCAAAGCCAAACCGGCGGACACGCTCAGATAAGCAATCATCATATATAGAAAAAGGGAGGCTGCCTGCGATGGCGCCTCCCTTTTCACGTTTATGCAGTTTATCGTTTGCTTTTCAGGTCTACTTTCCCGAACTCGGAGCCATCGTCTTTCAGCATGACGAGCTGCAGGTCTTTTTCCGTGGCTTTTACCTGGATGAGGGTGCGGTTGCCGTCTTTCGGGCCGCCGCCGATCACGATGGGGTAGGAATGTTGCCCTTTCACCGGCTGGTGGATGCCCATTTTATGGGTGTGGCCGGCGATGAAGAGGTCGATGCCCGCCTTCTCGAAGATATCCGCGAACATTTCGCGACAATGGGTGGGGCCGTGCCAGTCGCCGGAATAATAATGCGGGATGTGCATCATCACGACCCGGAATTTGGCTTTTTTGAAGGCCGGGGAGGCGACGATCTTTTTCAGGTTTTCGGCCTGTTGGCGGCGGTATTCATCGAAGTTGACGATGCCGGCGTACACGGGGTGGTCGTCGGGCTTGTCTTCCCCGGTATCGAGGACGGTGAAGTGGACGGGGCCCCAGGCGCGGTCGAAAATATAGCCGCCGTCGAAGTAATTGGCCAGTTCGCGGCGGTATTTGCCACGGGTTTCGTGGTTGCCGCGGGTGAAGATGAAGGGTGTTTTGGAGGCGAAGGCTTTGCCGGCGGGGGCGAGTAGGTGATCGATGATTTGTTTCTCATCTTCCTGGTAATCAAATACATCGCCGTTGAGGAACACGAAATCGTACGGTTGTTTGGCGAGGCCGGTGAGGTGGGGGATGCTTTCCGGGCGGTCGTGGATGTCGTTGATGACGAGCCAGGAGGCTTCCGCCGGTTTGAGGGCGGGCGTGGTGAAGGTGTGGATATCGGAGACGAGGGTGTCGCCGTAGGTGAGTTTATAGGGCCGGAATTCCACGATCTCCTTGGAGTGCACCCGGTAGTGGTAGGTGGTTCCGGGTTTGAGGTGGGAGAGGCGGATGCGGTGGAGGTTGTTATAGGAGTCGACGATGCCGGCGCTGGCGTGGTGGGCCGTGGTGCCGAGGGCTTCGGTTTCTCCGTATTCCACCCAGGAGTAAGTGGGTTTGTTGCTGAGCCACATGACCGTCATGCCGTCGGGCATGGGGTGCTGGAGGTAGGGCTGGCAGAGGAAGGCGTGGGCGTCGGCGGCGGTTTCGGCGTTGGGGGCCGAAACGGCTGTAGCGGCTGCGCGGGCTCCGGGGGCCAGGGTGGCGGCGCCAAAGAGGCCGGCCTTCGTGAGGGTGCCGAGGAATTTGCGGCGTGGGAGAACGGGCTTATCGTTTTGCATTATAAAGAGTGTTAGGCCCTAAAAATAATGCTGGCCATCCGTAAAAGCCAACTTATTGAGTATAATTAGTATATATTTATCGTTCCGGGGTGTAAAACCTGACGAAAATCACCCCAAATCAAATTCCCGGAATTTTGGGTTTTCTGGCTTCAATTGTTACCTTTGCGCGAAATTTTGCATTAGCACATTTTACTTGCGTACTATAAACAACTAACAAATATGCCTAATACAGGTAAGATCAAACAAATCATCGGTCCCGTTGTGGACGTGCATTTTGAAGGAAAATTGCCGGAAATTTATAACGCGCTCGAGCTCACCCGTGATAACGGCCAGAAGGTAATTCTGGAGGTGCAGCAACACCTGGGCGAGGACAGCGTTCGCACCGTGGCTATGGACTCTACCGAGGGTCTGGTACGCGGTATGAATGTGACCGACAAGGGCGGTCCCATCAAAATGCCTACCGGTGATGCCATTAAAGGCCGTTTGTTCAACGTGGTGGGTGAGGCTATCGACGGTCTCGGCCAGCTGGACGCTACCAATGGTGCTCCGATCCACCGGATGCCTCCCCGTTTCGAGGACCTGGCAACCGACACCGAGGTGTTGTTTACCGGTATCAAGGTAATCGACCTGATCGAGCCTTACGCGAAAGGTGGTAAGATTGGTCTGTTCGGCGGTGCGGGTGTGGGTAAAACCGTACTCATCCAGGAGCTGATCAACAACATCGCGAAAGGCCACGCCGGTCTGTCCGTATTCGCCGGTGTAGGTGAGCGTACCCGTGAGGGTAATGACCTGATGCGCGAGATGATCGAAGCGAACATCGTGCGTTATGGCGACAAGTTTAAAGAATCCATGGAACACGGCGGCTGGGATCTGTCCGCTGTAGACCAGAACGAACTGAAGAACTCCCAGGCTACCTTCGTGTTCGGCCAGATGAACGAACCTCCCGGAGCCCGTGCCCGTGTGGCCCTTTCCGGCCTCACCATGGCGGAATACTTCCGTGATGGCGACGGCACTGCCGGCAGCGGTCGTGACATCCTGTTCTTCGTAGATAACATCTTCCGTTTCACCCAGGCAGGTTCCGAAGTATCCGCGCTGCTGGGCCGTATGCCCTCCGCCGTAGGTTACCAGCCCACCCTGGCCACTGAAATGGGCCTGATGCAGGAACGTATCACATCCACCAAAAACGGTTCCATTACCTCCGTACAGGCGGTATACGTACCGGCGGATGACTTGACCGACCCTGCTCCGGCTACTACCTTCTCCCACCTTGACGCGACCACGGTACTTTCCCGTAAGATTGCGGATAAGGGTATCTATCCCGCTGTGGATCCCCTGGATTCCACCAGCCGTATCCTTACCCCTGCTATCGTGGGCGAATCTCACTACAACACCGCACAGCGCGTGAAAATGATCCTCCAGCGCTACAAGGAGCTGCAAGACATCATCGCGATCCTGGGTATGGACGAGTTGAGCGACGAGGACAAACTGACCGTATCCCGTGCCCGTCGCGTGGAGCGTTTCCTCTCCCAGCCCTTCCACGTAGCTGAACAGTTCACCGGTCTGAAAGGCGTACTGGTTCCCATCGAGGAGACCATCCGCGGCTTCAACATGATCATGGACGGCGAAGTGGACGAGTATCCGGAAGCGGCGTTCAACCTGGTAGGTACGATCGACGACGCTATCGAGAAAGGCAAGAAACTGCTTGCGGCTGCTACTAAATAAGCCCAGACATCACTAAACCGATTAACATGTTATTGGAAATATTGACACCGGAAAGAAAGCTGTACACAGGAGAAGTATACGGCATCCAGCTGCCGGGCGTAGACGGGTCCTTCGAAGTGCTGGACCGCCACGCTCCGCTGATTGCCGCCCTGGGTAAAGGCAAAATGAAGGTGCTGAAAGATAAGAGCCATGCGGAGCATTACTCCATCGAGGGGGGCTTCGTTGAGGTGCTGAATAACAAGGCGACGGTGCTGGTAGAAGGCGCCACCGCCCAGTAAGTTTCTCAAAGGCAATCATACGAAAGCCGGGCAGTGATGCCCGGCTTTTTTTATGGGCGTGACACGTCCTAAAATAGGTTTACACCCAATACCTGGTAAAGGCTTAGTAGGGATA
>NZ_CALNBI010000521.1 GCF_937874145.1 uncultured Chitinophaga sp.
CTGTCACGGCGGAGGTCGCGGGTTCGAGTCCCGTCCGGTCCGCAAATCATCTCAGAAACCCGCGCTTAGCGCGGGTTTTTTGTTTTTAGTCGAGTATTTAGTCGAGTTCCATTATGTTTTCAATGATCTTTGTATCAGCAAGGGCTATATGGTGTTAAAGTTCGAAGATACTCGCTGGTCAACAATTTGATACGATTAACGCTGAAGATGGTAGCGTATGTTCAACAGAGATCAGACCAACCAAGGTTGAAACCCATGCTCATCGATATGGACGTTGAGGAACAGGACTTAAAAAAAGGCCGGCTGCTAGGCCGGCCCGGAAAAAGGTGGAAACAGGTATGCTACCAGTTGAGTTTATAGCTCGCGATCACCGCGCAATGATCAGAAGCGTACTTTTTTTCACCGGACAGGTAACCGGTCAGCGCCCGGTAGTTGACTACGGAGAATTTACCGGCCGGGGCGGAAAGAATATAATCGATCGTACGGTCCGGATTGTCGGAAGGAAAGGTACGTGGGCATTGCTGCATGCATCCGCTATTCAGGTAACTATGCACGATCGTCATCGTTTGGGATTCGGGCCGGGCATTCAGATCGCCGGCAACGATCACCGGACCATCGATCCCCGCCACTATTTTTTTGAGCTCCTGTGCCTGGAGTAACCTGTTGTCTTCCTGGGCTAGATGGTCGAAGTGCGTGGAGGCGAAATAGAATTTTTTTCCTTCTTTCTCCACCTGGATGAGTGCCACCGAACGAAATTCCCCGCTGAGCTGCGGCGTTACGGGGAGCATAAACCCCTGCTTTGAGTGGATTGGCAACCGCGACAGTACGGCATCACCATATTCGCCTCCGGTTTGGTCGATTGCTTTCACAAAATGCCATTCCATGCCAGTGAGCGCTGCGAGATCCCGTGCCTGGTGAACAGTTGTTCCGGTGCGCCTGGTAAAAACATCGACTTCCTGCAACGCTACCAGGTCTGGCTTTTCTTCATTGATCACTTTCGCCAGCAATGCAAGATCTGCCGGCGCACCGGACGAAGCCCGGGCGCCGTAGATGTTATAAGTCATGACTTTTACAACCGGTTTGGAGGTGCCCGCACCCGGGTCGGGCGGCATTTCATTGGGCTTGTTGCAGGCAAATACGAGCAATGTGCCGAATATCCAGGTTTTTTTCATATTAGAATGCTTTCAGGTCTCCGATATGTGTAAGATAGATATCGCCCTGGGAAGTGTTGATGGTCATGCGAAAGTAGCGGGCTTCCTGGGCATACGACAGATAGATGGTGTTTTCCTTGATGTTTTCCAAGGTGAAATTTTCACTGTATGACCACGTAGTACCATCGGTGCTGGTTTCTACGATTATGCTTTTGGGATTACCGCTGGTTTTGAAGTTACCGGCTGCATCCAGCCTTCCGGTGATGGAAAATCCGTGGAGCTTTTGGGTGGCATGCATGTCGATGGTCAGGACATGCGGCGGACCGGGTTTTGACGCTTTCCAGGTGGTACTCCACCAGGTGGAAGCAGACGGGTCGATGGCATAGATCGCTTTGCCGTTGTTGGCTCCGTCTCCGGTAGGTTCTTCCGAGGAAAAGCCGGCTACCTCCCAGGCGCTGCGGTCCAGTTCAGGAAAAGGGTTCGAGGTATACAGGGCTTTTACGAGGAAATACGTTGTTTTTAGACGGTCGTTCAATTTGTTACTGGATTGGATAGTAACTGGCAGGAGGTAACCGCCGATACCTTCCAGCTTATCGAGATGGAGCCTGACTTTCAACGGTGGGGTGTTGACTTTACCGGAAGGAATGGTGGCGCTGGATTGTTCCAGCTCGTAGCTGCCGGCAGGCATCACCGGGTAATTGGTGAAGTATTGGTTGTTAAAGGAAGATACCAGGGCGGGTGCGGGAGAAAATTCCACCAGAATGTCTTTGTTATTGGCATGCGGCCCGCCGAAACAAGCGCCGTAAATAAGCTCCGTTTGGGTATCATCCCGGTTGAATGTGAAAACCGCGGGTGTTTGCAGTGCCTGGGGCATATATACGTTAGACGTGCTGTCTGAAACATGATCCATAAGGTTGCCGTCGTTGGAACAGCCGCCCAGTGTCAGGGCTGTGCAGGCAGACATATAAAGGAAGTATTTCATTTTCTGTTGCATTGATGATTGAAATTTGGGATGCATGTATTACCAGCCGGTGTTTTGTACCATATTGGGATCGCGGTCCATTTCAGACTGCGGAATCGGGAACAGGTAATAATGTTTAAGGAATACGCGGCGTTCAAAGGCGGTGCGCTGATAGAATACGAGGTCGGCCAGCTTGGTGCCTGCATCCACGTTCATGCCGTAGAACAGTCCGCCATCCGTTTGTTCTGCAATTTTCCAGCGGCGGGTATCAAAGTAACGCATGTTTTCCAGCGCCAGCTCCACTCTTCTTTCGTGCCGGATTTTGGCGCGCATCTCTATCTGTCCCAGGCCAGCCGCTACCCCGGGAAGACCGGCACGGTCGCGGATCTGGTTGAGGTACTGGAGGATGTCGGGATGGCCGGGTTCCACCTCATTGAGCGCTTCGATGTAGTTCAGCAATATTTCTGCATAGCGGAAAATCACCAATGGCCGAGCTACATATTTACTCAGACGGGGATTGCTGTCGGGATGAATATTCTTGCGGGCGATATAGCCCGTGCGCGGGAAGTCCCAGCTGCCCCGCTTGCCGGTATTTCCGTTGAAGTGGGTTTCAATGATCTTCACACCTTCTGAAGGATTGATCCAGGGGCTGCCATTGAAACTAACATTGACATAGAACCGGGGCTCCCTGTTCACGTACATGTTAAACGTGCCTTTGGGTGCATGGGGAGTGGCAGTTGTCGAAAACCCTGATTCGGAGTAGCCGGAGCCTGGTTCCCGTATCCCCAGTCCGTTTGCCATTTCAAATTCATCCACCAGTTGCTGCGTCACGGCAACCGCCGCATAACCATTGCAAAGCCGGGGGGAAACCGAGCGCTCCCAGGCGGATAAGTTGTTGGATGGCCGCGCGTAGATCACTTCTACATTCCAGGGATCGAGGAAAACATCGCGGGTAGACAGGTAGGGATCGAAATCACCGTCGCTGTTATTCTTGCGGTAAAGCTCGAAGCTGAATCCTGTTATCACTTCTTTTGCGGCATCGGCCGCTTTTTGCCATTTGTCGGCATCATACGTCTGGCTTATGAGTTGCTTGCCGTCTGTATTTTTCAGGGATGCGTAGTCGGAGTTGCCGTTGAAAAGCGGACTGGCGGCATGCAGGAGGGCGCGGCTTTTTACGCTTTTACAAAAAGCCTGCGTGATCCGGCCGTATTCCGTATCTGGCTGGTTTGTAAAATGAAGTGGGAGTGCCTTCGCCGCTTCGTCCAGTTCGGATACGATAAAGTCGATGCATTCGTCCATCGAGTTGCGGGGGAGCTGCATTTCCTGTGCGGAAGGGGAAAGGTCGCCTGGAATGGGGGTGTCGCCCAAAAGAATGCAGGGCCCGTACTGGCGGACGATGCAATAATAGTAAAATGCCCTCAGCGCACGGGCTTCCGCCTTATATTGCGCGATCAGCTCCGCACCATTGGGCAGGCTTTTTATCTCTGTATTCTCGTCAACCCGGTTCATGAAATAAGTAGCCGAGCGGATCCCTTTGTAGAAACTGCCCCAGTAATTGAAATAGTTGCTGGCGGCGTTCCAGTTGCCCAGGTTGGCGGGATAGGAATCATATCCGGAACCGGGACGGTCATAGGTAATATCCGCATCGTCAGACATGCCCTCCCAGGGAGAGGTGTTGCGATATCCGTCATTGGGCATATACGAATAAATATTGGCGAGGTATGCTTCGGTATATTTCCGGCGTGCAAAAACCTGGTCGATGGTGATGCGGTCGTCTGGTACCTGGTTGAGAAAATCCTTGTTGCATGCGGGCAGCACGGTAACGGCGGCCAGGAACAGGGGGAGGATATATTTGCGTATCATCGTTAATGTTCAGTTTGATCGGTTTACAAATTCACGGCGATGCCGGCGGCGAAGGTTCTGGTGCTGGAATATGCCGCACCCCGGCCATTACCTATTTCAACATCCCAAAGTTTGAAAGGGGAGAACGTAAGGAGGTTCACGCCTTGCAGGAAAATATTGACGTCTTTGAGATGAATACGGCGCATCCAGGCGTCTGGCAGGTTGTAAGACAGCTGAAGGGTTTTCAGGCGCAGGTAGTCGGCTCTTTTTACCCACCAGGTGCTCGAAGCATAGTTGTTGTTGAGTGAGCCGGACATGAGACGGGGATAAAAAGCATTCGGATTGGGATTTGCTTCCGTCCACCTGTCGGTAATGTTGGAAAAGAGGTTACCCCTGGCAAGCCCTTGCTGGAAGGGCATGGTGCCTTCGCCGTTCAGCATAACATCTACATTGGCTGCGCCCTGGAACAGGGTGGAAAGGGAAATTGATTTGTAACCGACGGTAAATCCAAACCCGTACATGATCTCAGGTACATCCCCATACCCAATGGGGGCCTGGTCGTAGCTGTCGATCATACCATCGCCGTTGAGGTCTTTGAATTTGATGTCACCGGCGCGTACATCGCCTGGTTGCAGCGGTGAGTTCTTGACGTCATTATCGCTTTCAAAAAGTCCCAGCGCGATGTATCCATAGCGTTGGCTTACTTTCTGGCCTTTGCGGTTGAGCCAGGGGTATTCCCAGGCGGGATCATCATTTTCCACTACTTCATTGCGGTTAAAGCTGAAATTGCCGAGGAGGTTGATCCGCAAGTCGCCCAGTTTGGCGTTGTAAGTGAAAGTGGCATCGATGCCTTTGTTGTCGATAATACCGACGTTGGCAAACGGAGCATTGATCATACCTGCATAACCTGGCAGGGATTTCCGGCGCAGGAAGATATCGCTGCGGTATTCCCGGAACAGGTCCACCTGGATGGAAAGGGCGTCCCGGAACATGCGGATATCGAATCCGAGATTCGTTTTGCGGGAGTTTTCCCAGGATACATCCACAGCATATTCGCCGATTTCCATGCCTGTAACATTGGTCGGCGTTTGTTTGCCAAATCCATAGGAACCCAGGTTGGCAACAGTAGCAAGGTAAGCGAAACGCCGGCCGTCGATATTGGAATTGCCAACGATGCCATGGGAAAACCTCGCCTTAAAGAACGGAATAACATTACGGATAGGTGCGTAGAAGGCCTCGTCGGATATCACCCACCCCAATCCGATGGAAGGGAAAAACCCGTAACGCTTGTCGGGATGAAAGTTCTCAGAACCATTGTAGCCGAAGTTGGCTTCCAGGAAATACCTGTTCCGGAAGCTATAGGTTGCCCGGCCGGCTAGCCCCTGGAGGCGGTAAGGCATTGATGCTTCCAGGTCGCTGGCGAATGTGTTGACCTCGTCGCTTTTGTTGTAGAGCAACATGCCGGATACTTCATGATCTTTGGCAAAAGTGCGCTGGTAATTCAGGGCCAGCTCGGAATAGACGGTCCGCTCGCCCTGATTGGATTTGGTGTAGGCGAGGAATTCCGTGCCAATGGCGGTTTGCTCAAACTGGAGGTTTCCATCTGCATCACGCCCAGTGGCCAGCCAGGTATCCGGGGTTTTGGTGTACCGGTTGCTGGTGTAGTTGTACGTGTCAAATGCGAACATCCCGGTAACAGACAATCCTTTTGTGATGAAATTCAATTGCTGGCTCAGCCGGAGGTTGGAATTGAGCTGGCTCCTCCACTGATTTGCGTACCCTGTCTGCGTGAGGCTGGCCCAGGGGTTGGACAGGCCTCCGGACCGGATATCCGCAATTTTACCATCAGGGTATTTGAGCGGGATTTGCGTTGGTGTCATGAAGTAGGCGTCTTCAAACAAAGCACCTACACCCGTGGTAGGAAGATTCACATTTTTAAGGTAACCGTTGATGCCAAGCTTGACGGTAGTGGTCGGAGATGGCTGTAACGTGAGGTTGGACGTAACGTTGTACCTTTTTTCGAAAATGGACGAGTTATACTTGCTCAGTTCATCGGTTTTATACATCCCCAGCTCATCCGTAAAAGAGAGCCCGACGTAATACACCGCCTTTTCGGATCCGCCGTTGATATTGGCATTGGCATTGCGGTAGCGGCCAAATTGATTGAACATGGCGTCGAACCAATCCACATTCGGGTACAGGTAAGGGTCTGAGCCGTCGCGGGTGGCCTGGATGGCTTCGTCAGAATAAACCGGGCTGCTTCCCCGGGTTGTAAGTGCTTCGTTGGACATTTTCATGTACGTGGCACCGTCAGCAAACGAGGGCAACCGGGTAAATTCGGTAATACCTTCTGTATACCTGAAATTGTAGGAAGGCTTCCCGGCTTTGCCGGATTTGGTGGTTACGATGATCACGCCATTGGCTCCCCGGACCCCGTACACCGCAGTAGCAGCGGCATCTTTCAACACGGTAAAGCTCTCGATATCTTCCGGATCGATATTGGCGATCGAACGGGGGACGCCATCAACCAATGTCAGCGGTGCGCTCAGTCCGGCGGAGAAGGTAGAGATCCCGCGGATATAAATATTGGCATCATTATACCCCAGCTCGCCGCTGCGTTGCACGCTGACCATACCGGCGATCCTGCCGCCCAGGGAATTGGTCAGGTTGGAAACCGGTTGCTTCAGATCCCTGGCTGAAACCGTGGTTTGCGCCCCAACCAGCCCGATTTTCTTTTGCGCGCCGAATCCCACTACCACAACTTCTTCCAGTGCGGAGGAGGCATCCTGCATAATTATTTCAAATTGCGTGGCTTTTCCCACGGGAACCTCCTGTGTGCGGTAACTGATCATGGAAAAAGTGAGGATGTCTCCTTCGGATACCTGCAGAATAAAACGGCCGTTGATATCGCTGCCGGTACCTATTTTGGAATTTTTTACCATAATGGTAACACCCACCATCGGCTGCCCGGTAGAATCCCGCACGGTGCCCGTAATTTCCCGGGGGATCCTTTGCAACGGCGGTGGAAGGGGGGAGGCTGTAGCGCGCATGCTGACCGAAATGGTTTGGCCGTCGACCTTGAATGCAAGCCCGGCCATTTCTCCGATCTCAGCCAGTACGCGGGAGATGCTGGCGGATTTTGTGGTGAGGGTAATTTTTTTGGGATGATCGGCCAATGATTTTGCATACATAAACCGGTAATTCGTCTGTTTTTCAATCAGGGAGAAGACCGTCGTAACGCGGGTGTCCCGGACTGAAAGGTGGATGGTAGCCGTCTCCTGTGCGGCAGCTGGAAGGAGGGCCATGGCTGCAATGGGTGCCAGCATCAGGCGGAGGCAACAGTGCATGCCGCCGCGGCGCAGCTTGGCGAGTAAATGAAGGATCATACTTTCAGTTTTTGAATCGTGGTGCTTTAGGAGGAATTATTGTTTCGTGATCACGAAGGTGTTTCCTGTCTGTTCAAACTTTAGTTGGAATACGAAGCAAATGGATGTTAATGTTCTTGATATGGATGAATGCGGCTGCTGGCCCGATAGTGCCAGTTTTTCGATGCCAGGCTGTAATCTAATGTTGACATTGTATTCATTTTCCAGTATGGTACATACCTCTTTTAAGGTGAGGCCATCCAGGTTCAGCAATTTATGCTGCCAGGTGGCCACCTGGTCGGGATTTTCTGAGAACTGGCTGAACGTGGCGGTTGTGGTATCGTACGTGGCGGCGTTGCCTTTTCCCAGTATCGCAAATTGACCGTTCGGGCCTGCAACTTTTACTTTACCGTCTGCCACCGCGATTTTCGGCGTGATACCCGGGTAAGTCCGCACATCAAAGCGGGTGCCCAGTACAACGGTTCGCAATCCTTTGCTATGCACGGCGAATGGCCGCCCGGGATGGTTCCGCACCTCAAAAAAGCCCTGGCCTTCCAGTTCAGCGATCCTTTCGCCTGTTTTCCTGTTTTCAAGATAGCGAAGGGCTGAACGGGCGTTGAGTGTAACGACGGTGCTATCTGGCAGGGTGATGGTACGGATTTCCCCGCTTGAAGTAGTGGCGGATGCCAGCATGACGGGAGCTGACGGCGTATGCCACCACCATACGGCCACCAGCAACACCGCGACAGCGGCGGCATATGGGATTATTCTCCTGTACACGGAGCTGGTTTTTGCAGCGGGAGTCTTTCCTGGCTTACCTTCCATCCTGGAGGCCATCCGTTCCTGCAAACCTTCCGGTAAAGAATGTACTTCCACGGCTTCCCATTCCCTGAATTGCATCCATTCTTCCCTGATGTCTGGGTTATCCAGCAAATGGAGGAAAGCAATGAGCTCCTGTTCATTTGCAGTATTCCCGAGAACCTTTTGAAATAATAGATGGATGTTTGTGGAATCGTTCGCCATATCTAGCAGGTACTTTATAATATATACACGGATTTTGGGCGAACTACTGAGTGTGGGAGAAAAAAAATCCGGATTAGCGCATTAGCAACAATACCAATATTATGTAGGCGTCCTTTAATTCTGAACGGAGGATCTTTAGGCTACTATGGATATGCGATTCCACCGTGCGGACGGAGATACCGAGTTTTTCGGCGATGACTTTATTGGGCAGGCCTTCTTCACGGCTCAGCTGAAAAACACTTCTCTGCTTTTCGCCCAGTTTGGAAAGGACGTGCCGGTACTGGCGTAGCAAGGCTTCATTGTCGAGCCGGCGCAGGAGCTGATCTTCCGGAAAATGCGCCGCTTCATCCGAACCTTGCAGCCGGAGTTGCCGGATGGCCTTGTTGCGCAGGAAATTGAGAATATGGTTGCGGGCAATGGTAAACAGCAATACCTCCAGGTTGGCATGGAGGTCAATACGGTCCCGGAAATGCCAGAGTTTCAGGAATATGTCCAAAACTAATTCTTCGGCATCTTCGGCGTTCCCTGTTTTTTTTATGCAATAACCGAGGACCTTTGGTCCGATTTGGTCCATCAGCGCTTTAAGCGCATCTTCATCTCCAGCGATCAGCCTGGTGGAATATTCATGCATCTTGGTCGCAAAATTATAGTTCGGAATATTACCGGAAAGTTATATCTGTGCTGTTGGTCGTGGAATCAAACGCAGCCGTAATAATAATTAATTCCACTGTAAAATAATGACGATTATTTCACGGCAAAAAAAATTGAAAGGCAGCGGAGACGGTAAAATTGTACGATTTCTAGGAGGTGCGGGAGGTGTGATAGTCAGCCAATCCTGTTCAGTGTCAGAAATGGAGATATCCACCCCCTCAACATTAAATTGTTTGTGACAGGCTGTTTTCCTATTTTAGCCCCACGTAGCGCTTTAATTTTACATGTCATTTAACCTAGCAACTGATGAAATTCAACTAATTC
>NZ_CALNBI010000522.1 GCF_937874145.1 uncultured Chitinophaga sp.
AGAGCCAGTCGAGCCCGATGAACCACGCCGGCAGTGCCGCGATGAACAGGGCCACGAGCCCCGAAGGCATGTACACCAGCGCAAAGGCGACCGAGCTGTTGCCGATCCCGATCAGCAGGATACCGATGATAGAGGCGTTTTTCAATTGCTGGCGGGTGGGCCGCTGTTTTTCCACAGCGAAGCCGATCCCGAGCATCAGCGTGCCCGCCAGGATAAAACGGAGCATGGAAAGTAAAAACGGGGGAAGCACTTCGGTGCCGATCTTCACACCCAGGAAGGTGGAGCCCCAGAGTACGTATACGAGCCCTAATGCCAGGATCATCCTGGAACGTTGTTGTTGCATGGTTTGTCTTTTCCGGCGGTGCCGGCTGCAAAGCTACGCTTCCCGGATCACCTTACAAACACCTCGATATACGCGTTCGTGGGCCGGCGCGGCGCATGGAACGAGTCGATCTGGCGGTAATGCTGTTTCAATTCGTCGCGGAGGGCGGAGCCAAAGAAATTGTTGAGTGTGGGCGCGTGCTCATAAAGCACCAGGTCGTAATGCCTGTTGCGGATTTTTTCGGTGTAGGCGGCCATCTGCCGGTTGAACATCCCAACCCCCAGGTGGTGCCATAAGGGAATATCCGCACCTGTTTCGAGCGTATAACCGATGGCGTGGTCCAGCGGAGTGAGCTCGGTGAGGTTGAGGACTTTGGCGTCTTTCCCTTTCTTCGCTTCCGGCAGGGCCATTACGCGGTCGATCCCCGCCACGGTGGAAGGCGGCATGTAAACTTTGCTGAATTCGGGGAGGGAGGAGAACGTCCACTCGCTGGTAGGCACATCGGTCGTATCCAGGTTCACCATGAAGTTATGCCGGTTCACGACATTCTCCCCACCGGGCACCACCACGGCCGCAGCCGGCGGGTTGAGCTGGTAAAGGATGCGGGCGATGTATTTGTAATAGGAAGCCGACCACCAGAGCATGATTACCACCGCAGCGGCGAGAAAAGGCTTCAGGTCTTCGAAGCGGACGGTTGTAAGGTCATATATCCGGAACAGTATAAAAGCCACAGCGAAGCCATGGAAGAAGATGTTGTTATCGGGCGGCGTGTAGCTGGTCACCTGGAAGAGCGCGGCTTCGGTGAGGATACCCACCGTCAGCAGCAGGAACAGCATAAGGCTGCGGTTGCGCCATAGTTCGCGGGGTTTACGGAGCTCGGGGAGCAGGAGGATCACGATTACGGCGAAGTAAAATTTCAGCCATTGGGATTCTATCAGCAGTACGTCGATGAAATCCATGACCGACAAACGGGAGGAATGTGGTGGCTGCCCGTGGTTGAACCAATATCCGAAGCCGGGCATGGCGGGAATAATGAAAATCAGCGCTACCAGCACGTAGCTACCGATAAACCCTGCCAGCTCCTGCCAGCGGCGGGCGTTGAGGCTATGATATCCCAGGAGCGCCAGTGCGAGCAGCAGTGCCAGTCCGCCGCCGTCCTGCTTCGTGAAGAAGCTCAGGAAGGTGAAGGCCCCTGCGAAAAAGAGCGCCGGCCATTTCCAGCGGCCCTCTCCCAGCCCGCGGAACAGGAACGCCAGCCCCACCAGCTGGTAAATGATCACGGTATTATTGTACCAGGGCCAGAAATTCACGAAGGAATAAGACAGTACGAACACCAGTACCGACAGCAACCTCACGCCCGGGGACACACGCATCTGCTGCAGAATGTACCGGAAACTGAGCCCGCCCACGATGTTGAGGAGAATCTGCGCCTTCACCAGCGAGATCAGCTGCGGTCCGAACAACTTGAAAAACAAGGCCGGAACCAGCCAATACCCATACCCCAGCGGCAACCCGAAGTCTTTATAAGGCACCTGCCCTTCCGACAAACGGTAGGCCCCTTCCCAGGAAAGGAAAATATTGACGCGGTATGGAAAAGTGGCGAAAAGCGGAACTAAAGCCAGTCCAACGATCAGTAAACATTCTAAAACCATTGCCCGGCGCGGGGTCAGGAAGGGATTGGACATGTTGGGGAAGAATTTCTGGGTAAAGGTAATATTTGCGTAATACAAATTTAAGGTGCCAAAGGTAGCACAATTCCTGATAAACATTGTATTTTGCGCCTTAATTGTCTATCCCCGTGCAATACTTGAAACTACTGCGGCCGAAACACTGGGCCAAGAATCTCTTCCTTTTTATCCCCCCCTTTTTTGCAGGTGAGATATTTCTCGTGGAAAAGCTCAAAGTACTGGGCCTGGCATTCGTTTGTTTTTCACTCGTTGCCAGCAGTATCTATGTTATTAATGATTATATGGATATTGAGGCCGACAGGGCGCACCCGGTTAAAAAGAACCGTCCACTCGCCTCCGGCGCCGTATCCCCCGCCGCGGGGCTGGCCGTTTTCGTGCTCGCGGTGCTCCTGGGATTCGGGCTGGCGTATTTCATCAGCTACAAGTTCATGTTCGTGCTGGGGATCTACTTCCTGCTGAACCTCGGCTATTCCTTCGGCCTCAAGAATATTTCCATCCTCGACATCCTCATCCTTGCCTCCGGCTTCGTGCTGCGCGTAAAGGCGGGCGGCGTGGCCGGCGATGTGGCCATTTCGGAATGGCTGAATATCATGGTGTTCCTTCTTGCCGTGTTCATGGCCTTCGCCAAGCGGCGCGACGATGTGCTGCATAAGCTCTCGTCCGGGAAAGACCTCCGGAAAGCCTCCAAAGGCTATAACCTCGACTTCCTGAACGCATCCCTGGCGCTGGTTTCGGCCGTCATCATCGTGGCGTATATCATGTATACCATGGCTCCCGAAACGATGGAGCACTTCAAAACCTACCGCCTCTACTATACCAGCATTTTTGTTATTGCGGGATTATTGCGATATTTGCAAATAACTTATGTCGATAACGACACCGGTTCTCCCACCAAAATCCTATACAAAGACCGCTTTATTCAATTAACCATTCTCCTGTGGATTCTAAGCTTTTATGTGATCATTTATTTACCGACGAATAAAAGTTTTTTTGAATAATGCGAAAAAACATAGCAAACTGGGGCAATTATCCCGTACTGGATTGTGAAGAAGTATCCTTCTCCATGGAGGAACAGCTTGCGGAATACGTGGATGCCCATGATAACGTGATCGCCAGGGGCAATGGCCGTTGTTACGGCGACGCTTCGCTGGGAGAGCACAGCATCTCCACCCTGCGGTACGACAAAGCCCTGCAGTTCGACGAGCAGCAGGGGATTTTCGAATGCCAGTCGGGCCTCACGCTCGACCAGATCCTCGACATCATCGTGCCGCGCGGCTGGTTCCTGCCCGTTACCCCGGGAACCAAGTTCATCACCATCGGCGGCGCCGTAGCGTCCGACGTACATGGCAAGAACCACCATTCCGAAGGTTCCTTCAGCAATCATATCGTCTCGATGAACGTGCTGACCGGCAAGGGGCTGGTCACCTGTTCGCCCGATGCGGAGCCCGACCTGTTCTGGGCCACCTGCGGCGGGATGGGGCTCACCGGCGTGATTACCACCGTTACTTTCCGGTTGAAGAAAATCGAAACGGCGTATATCCGGCAGAAGCAGATCAAGGCCAAAAACCTCGACGAAGTGCTGCGGCTGTTCGAAGAGCATAAACATTGCACATACTCCATGGCCTGGATCGATTGCCTGCAGAAAGGCGATTCCTTCGGCCGGAGCATCCTCATCACCGGCGAGCACGCCACGCCGGAACAGCTGCCCGCCAAAGCCGCGCGGGCGCCGCTCACGCTGCCGAAGAAAATGAAGCTGACGCTGCCTTTCAACCTGCCGGGGTTCGTGCTCAACAACTTCACCGTTAAACTTTTCAACGCGCTGTACTACGCCAAGAATACAAAGCGCGTGATCGAAAATACCGTGCCTTACGAGCCCTTCTTCTACCCGCTCGACGCGATCCTGCACTGGAACCGCGGGTATGGGAAAGACGGGTTCGTGCAATATCAGTTTGTATTGCCGATGGATAAGAAAGACGGGCTGGTGGCGATCCTGCAGAAGATCAGCGAAAAAGGATGGGGCTCCTTCCTGGCCGTGCTGAAGACCTTCGGGCCGCAGGACGATCTCATTTCCTTCCCCATGGAAGGTTACACGCTGGCGCTGGACTTCCCGGTAAGGCCGGGGCTGTTCCCCTTCCTTGACGAACTGGATGCGCTGGTGCTGCAGTACGGCGGCCGTTTGTACCTGACGAAGGACGCGCGGATGAAGGAACGCGTGTTCTGGGACAGTTATCCCAACGCGCAGCGGTTCCACCAGATCGTGAAGGAATGGAACCCGAACGGGAAATTCCGTTCCGCGCAATCCGACAGACTCAACATTCAATTCGCTTAAAAAATACCCCGGGCCTTTGCCGGCCCGACCGAATGATATGCCTACCGTACTCATTTTGGGCGCCGGGTCCGACATGGCCGTAGCCCTTGCCCGCCGCTACGCAGCCGCCGGCCACACCCTGCAACTGGCAGCCCGCAACCCCGGCCAGCTGCGTTCGCTGGAACAAGACCTGCGCATCCGCCACCGGATCGCCGCTACCGTGCACGCTTTCGACGCGCTCGACTTCGATTCCCACGCGGCGTTTTATCAATCCCTACCCGTTCCGCCCGATATCGTGATCTGCGTATTCGGTTACCTGGGCAGCCAGGAAAAAGGGCAGGCCGACTGGAAAGAAGCCTCCCGCATCCTGCATACCAACTTCACCGGCGCCGTTTCCATCCTTAATATCGTGGCCGAAGACATGGCCACACGCGGCAAAGGAACGATCATCGGCATCAGTTCCGTAGCCGGCGACCGCGGCCGGATGAGCAATTATCTCTACGGCAGCGCCAAAGCAGGATTCACTGCGTATCTTTCCGGCCTTCGCAACCGCCTCTGGCATAGCGGCGCGCACGTGATGACCGTGGAGCCGGGCTTTGTGGCCACGCAGATGACGCAGCACCTGAAACTGCCGCCGCTGCTCACGGCGCAGCCCGACCAGGTGGCGGCCGATATCTTCAAAGCGGCGGAGAACAAAAAGAATGTGTTGTATACCAAGTGGTTCTGGAAATATATCATGATGATCATCAAAAACGTTCCCGAACCGATCTTCAAAAAGAAAAAACTGTGAAGCAAGCGATCGCCTTTTTCGATTTCGATGGTACCATCACCCGTAAAGACACCCTTTTCGAGATCATCCGGTTTCAGAAGGGGGCTGCGGCGTTGTATGCGGGGATGGCGGTGCTGTCGCCCCTGCTGGTCCTGTTCAAACTGAAAATGATCAGCAACCAGCGGATGAAAGAGATCGTTTTGCGGTTTTACTTCAAGAATACGTCCCTGGCGGTATTCCAGGAGCGGTGCGACGCATTCTGCCGGGAGCGCCTGCCTTCCCTCCTGCGCCCCCGCGCCGTGAATGCCATCGCCCGCCCGCGTTATGCGCCCGTTCTGCGCCGCCTGCACTGGCTGATGGCGCTGCTGATCCTTGCC
>NZ_CALNBI010000523.1 GCF_937874145.1 uncultured Chitinophaga sp.
CGCGCTTGCCTGCAAACAGGTCGCCGTCGTTGTTGAGGCGCGAGAAATTCACGTACCGCGACTTCTCCGGCATATCCACGCCCTGGCGGATACCTTTGTACTGGCCGGGGTAATCCACCGATTCTTTAAAGTACCTGGTGAGGCGGGGATCGTTCAGCCCCGTGAGGATGGATTCCATGGGCGCGGCCATCCGCGCGTCCTGCCAGCCTTCGGAAATGCTGCTCATCGGGTGTTCCATGGGCGCAATGTCGATCGTGAGATTGTCGGCATGCGCTTCCAGGAGCCCGGCTTTATGCTTGAGCGCCGCTTCGCCTTCCTGCTTCGCCTTTTGCGGGTCCACTTTGCTGATGCGGATCGCCAGGCGCAGGCGCAGGGAATTGGCCAGTTGCAGCCATTTTTTATAATCTCCCGCATACGGGCTGAGATCGAACTTGGTGAACGCAGGCGCGGCGCCATCGTCCATGTATTTCGTCAGGATGGTAATGGCCTGGTCCAGGTCGGCGAAAAAAGCGTAGTACGCATCTTTCTGAGAATCGTAATCCACGCTGCCGTCTGCGTTCAGCTGGCCGTATTTCGTGTAGATGATCGGCCCGTAGGCATCCGCGATCCTGTGCATGGTCAGCACTTTCAGGATTTTCATCCAGGCGTAGAAATGAGGGCTTTCCTTTTCCGTCAGCTCCGCCAGATATTTGCAGACAGGCATCACCGAGTTGTCGGAAGAAGGCGTGTAAGAACCGTATGCGCAGCCCCACAGCACTACGTTCCAGCCGTCCTGCAGGTTGTACGTGTTGTTATTGTTGTTCAGGTTGCCGAAGGGGTTCGGCGGGGTCATATACCCGGCAAACAGGTCGCCCATCAGGTTTTGCTGTATCTGGAAAACCCAGGTGGGGTTGGATACGTAGATGCTACGCTGGATTTGTTTGAAGGGCTCGCCGATATACTGGTAATCCCATTTCAGTTCCTCTTCCGAAACACCGTAGGGATTTTTATTGAGGTCCTCGAAATTCTTGGTGCATCCGGCGAAGGCCAGCGCCACCGCCATTACTCCACCAAGCATTCCGTGGACGATTGTATGTTGAGTACGTTTCATGTTCTTGATTTTTAGCATGTTCGATAGGATCAGAATCCGATTTTAACACTGGCGCCGAAGCTCCTGGTGGCGGGCAGGCCGAAAATGTCGATACCCTGCAGGCGGTTGTCGCCGCCGGCGGAAGTTTCCGGATCGAACGGCGCTTCGCGCTTCAGGAAGAACAGGTTCCGCCCGATCAGGCCCACCTGCAGCGAGCGGATGGCTTTTGTGCGCAGGGGAATCCTGTAACTGAGCGCCAGTTCCCGCAGCCGGATCGCCGTGGCGTCATACATGTACATGTCGCCATTACCGTTCCTGCCGCCAATATCCTGATAGTACGTCTCCGCGTCGTACTTGCCGGTAAAGGGTTTCCCGTCTTCCCCTACCGCATTTTCCAACGTTACGCCGCCGTTATCCCGCGCTTTGGCGCTGGCCTCGCTCACGCCCCGGGCATCCAGCTCAGCCTGCGTCATGCTCATCACCTTGCCGCCGAAACGGCCGTCGATGAGGAATGTCAGCGTAAAACCCTTGTAATCGATTTTGTTGTTCCAGCCGAGCAGAAAGTCGGGATTGGGCGAACCGGCGAAAAGAATATTGCCATTCGTGGAATCGATGATCCTGTTTTCATCGTTCAGCATAATCTGCCCTTTTTCATTCCTTTTCACCAAAGCCTGGGTGTATATATCTCCCCACTGACCGCCCTCCTGCACCGCCGAAGCGTACATGTTGGAGCCGGGTTCCGTCAACCGGAACACCACTGTGCTCTGCACCAGGTTGGGATCGGAAAGTTTTACCACCTTATTGCGGTTCAGGGAGAAGTTAAAGTTGGACGTCCAGGTGATGCCGCGGGTTTTCACCGGCACCAGCGTCAGCATCGCTTCCACACCTGTGTTGCGGATATTGCCGAGGTTGAGGTAATAGGTGGAATAGCCGGTTCCGGAAGGCGCCGGGATCTCTACATATTGCTGGTAGTTGTTGTTTTTGTACCAGGTAAGATCGATGCCGATGCGGTCGTTCAGCAAACGCACATCCAGCCCCGCCTCGAAAGATCGGTTGTCTTCCGGCTTCAGGTACGTCCGCGGCGCGGGCACCCTGTTATTAAAGCTAAGCTGCTTCAACCCGCCCAAAATGCGGTAGTTGTAGGTAGCAGGACGGCTGATATAGGCCGGCAGGTCGTTCCCAACTTTCGCATAAGACAAGCGCGCCTTCGCGAAATTGATGGCAGCCGGCAGTTTGAACATCTCGCTCAACACGGCGGTAAGACCGGCGGAATAATAGAAGTAACCACTGTTCATGCTGGGCGTGAAGGCGAAAGTGCTCGACCAATCGTTACGCGCCGTCAGATCCAGGAATAAATAATCCTTGAAACCGAAGTTCGCGCTGGCGAACAGGGCCTGCACCTGCTTGCGGTCGAGCCCCTGCTGCACCGTGATGGAGTTGGGATCGATGTTGGCGAGCTGGAAGATGTTGGGGGAATACAATCCGTCGACATTCCCGATGTTGACATCGTTCAGGGTCCGGTCGCGCAGCTGGTAATCGGTGAGGCTTCCGCCGAAGATGCCGGAAAGCTTCAGGTCTTTTGTCAATGCTTTGTTGTAATTGAAGATCAGGTCCGCGTACATCTGCGTATTGAACTCCCTTTCCAGCGAATACCGGCCGTTCCTGGCTGCGATGCGGGTATCGGTGCTGGCGTAGGCTTTCAGCTCGAACTTGTCGTACGAGCGGTCGAAGTTGCCCCGCGCCTGGACCGAAAGCCAGTCGGCAAGCTGGTACTTCACCGACAGGGAAGCCATGCTGCGGAAGCGCGCTTCGTCTCTCGGGTTGCGGTGCAATATCCAGTAAGGATTGGCATATTCCACTTCGCCCACGAGGTTCTGGTCTGTATTGATGTTCCACCAGTTCTGCGTCATCATGTTACGGGAAAGGGACATCACTTCGAATTCATTTTTATATTGTTCGAAGCTGATCCCGCGCGGCATGGCGTACACGCTGGGAAGCGGGTTATAGTACAAGCCGCTCACCGGGCGGTTGTGCGCGTCCTGCTTCACGAAAGTGACGTTCGCGTCGAGCGTGAGGCGGTCTTTCAGCAGCTTCAGCGTTTCCCGGAAATTGAGCGTATGCCGGTTGAACCGGCTGGTAGGGATGATGCCTTTGCTGTTGGTGTTGGAATAGGAGAAATACGACTGGGCGATTTCGTTGCCGCCGCTGACGGACAGGCCGTTGGTCCAGGTGCCCCCTGTATTGAAGAACCCTTTCACGTGATCGGGCG
>NZ_CALNBI010000524.1 GCF_937874145.1 uncultured Chitinophaga sp.
TCCGAGCGACATAATAATACCCATATAAGATTGCAGGTTGAGCGTACTGCCCGTGATGCGCAGCAGCAGCAGGGCGCCCAGGATCACGGCAGGAACGGTTGTCAGTACCACGAAAGATACGCGGAACGACTGGAAATTGGCGGCCAGCATGAGGAAGATCACTACGATGGCCACGAGCAGGCCGCTTTGCAGGCTGTTCATGGTTTCCGTGAGCGTGTTGCTGAGCCCGATAGGTTCCATTGTGAGGCCGCGGGGCAGGTCGCCCAGCGATGCGATCGCCGCCTTTACGTCTTTACTGGCGGTACCAAGGTCCATATCGTTGAGATTCGCGGTCACGGAGATCATGGGCATGGCGCCGAGGTTGTCGTTCTCCCCATAGGTTGTGCCCTGGGTGATGGTGGCCACATCGCCCAGCACAGGGCGCGAAGCGTTCTTCATGAGCGGTATCTCGGCGATCTCTTCAAGATTATTCATCTTGTTCTCCGGAATCTGCACCTGCACGCTGTAACTGAGGTTCGCCTTCTCGTCGACCCATACGTTCTTCTCCGTTAAACGGCTGGAAGACGTGGAGGCGATCAGTGAACGCGAAACGTCGGTCATATCCACCCCGAGCTGCGCCAGGCGCGTACGGTCTACTTCAATATTGATCGAAGGGTATTTGGTGGATTGCTGCAGCTGCACATCGCGCATATAGGAAATGCTTTTCAGCTTGTCGATGATCTTGTTCGCGTATTCTTCGTTCTGTTTTTTGTTCCTGCCCGAAATACGCACTTCCACCGGCGTGGGCGAGCCCTGGCTGAGGATCTTGTCGGTCAGCTCTATCGGCTCGAATGACAAGGTCATATCCGGCACATTCTCTTTCAACGCTGCGCGCAGCTGTTCTTTCAGCTCTTCCAGCTCGAAGTGTTTCTCTTTATTCAGGCTCACCTGTATCACCGCTTCGTGCGGACCGGCCATGAACAAATAGATCGGGCTTACGGAGAACAAGGCAGGGTGCTGCCCCACATAGGATGAAGTAATGCTGACATTCTCCTTGCCCACTACTTCTTCGATCGTCTGGATGGCGCGGAGTGTTTTCTGTTCCGTCCTTTCCATTCTCGTGCCTTCTTCCGCACGCATCCTGAGCTGGAACTGGCCGCCGTTGGTACGCGGCAGTACATCCTGCCCGATACCTGCGAGGAGCCACAGTGCCAGTCCGCTGATGATCACGAGGTAAGCGACCACCACAGGTTTACGCACCGGCATGAGGTTATTGATCATTTTCATGAACCCGTTCCGGAATTTCTCAAAGCGGCTGATCTTGCCGTCGTTGTTGAAATCCGCGCGTTCTACCAGCACTTTCTTCTGATCCCAGGTATCGTTTTCATTGGCGGGCACATGTCCTTTCTTATGCGTTTTCATGATCCAGTTAGCCATTACCGGCACAAAGGTCTGCGACAGGAAATACGACGTGATCATGGAGAAGCCGATGGCCAGCGCCAGCGGGAGGAACAGCGATCCGGGGATGCCTTTCATCGTGAAAGCGGGCGCAAACACGGCGAGGATACAAAACAGGATCAGCAATTTCGGGAACGCGATTTCTTTACAGGCATCCCATATGGCGAGGGCTTTAGGCTTGCCCATGTCGAAGTGCTGGTGGATGTTTTCTATCGTCACCGTACTTTCATCGACCAGGATACCGATAGCGAGCGCAAGGCCGCTCAGCGTCATGATGTTGATCGTTTGCCCGAAGAGGCTCAGGAACAACACGCCGGAGATAATAGATACCGGGATGGTGAGGATCACGATGAGCGCTCCGCGGAGGTCCCCTAAAAAGAGCACCACCATCAAACCCGTCAGGATCGCACCGATGATGCCTTCCGTCACGAGGCTCTTCACGGCGTTCATCACGTAAGTACTCTGATCGAATTCATAACTGAGCGTTACGTCTTCGGGTAACTGCGCCTGGAGCCGCGGGATGGCTTTTTTGAGGCTCTGCACCACTTCCCAGGTGGAAGCGTCCGCGGATTTCGCCACGTTGAGGTATACGGAACGACGGCCGTTCACGAGGGCATACCCCGCTGCAATGTCCGCCCCGTCTTCTACCGTTGCCACATCGCGCAGATAGAGGTTCTGCACCCCACCTTTAAACAGCGGGATATTTTCGAAATCCTTGATGCTTTTAACGGTCGTATTCGTAGGGGTGATATAATTCTTGTCGCCGATGCGCACGTTGCCGGAGGGCGCCACCTGGTTGTTCAGTCGCAGTGCTTCCACCAGTTGGTCGGGCGTGAGGTGATGGATACGCAGCAGCTCGGGATCCGCTTTGATCACCACCGTCCGGATGTTCCCACCGAACGGCGGCGGCGCCACCAGGCCCGGAATGGAGGTGAACGAGGCGCGGACGTACACGTTGGCCAGGTCCATCAGTTCGTTGTTCGTCCGCTTATCGGATTTCAGCACCAGCTGCCCCACAGGCAGCGTAGACGCATCGAACCGGATAACGAACGGCGGCTGCGATCCCTGCGGGAACACCGCCTGGATACGATTGGAGAAAGCCGATACTTCCGCGGCCGCCTGCGCCATGTTGGTCCCTTCGTAGAAGTTGAGCTTCATGAGCGTGAGGCCCTGCACGTTTTTCGTCTCGATCGACTTCAGCCCGTTCACGAAAAGCATGATGTTCACATACTGCTTGGCGAAGAAGGCTTCCATCTGGTTGGGCGTATATCCGCCGAAGGGGTGCGCGAGGTAGAGCACCGGCATATCCAGCTTGGGGAAGATGTCCACTTTCACTTCCCGCACCGCTTTCACGCCGAAGAAAAACAATCCCGCCACCAGCACGAGGATGGTGATCGGTTTGTTTAGTGCGCTTTTGATAAGTCCCATTATCTTGCTATGATTAAAATTCGTTGATAAATAATCCAAAATCCCCCGCCGCCGCGGCTTTCAGCAGCAGCGCCTGCCACACGTTGCTATAAGCCACGTCGCGGTCGGTTTCTGCGCGGTTGAGGGTATAGAGCGCCTGGGTGACGTCCACCAGCGTACTCAGCCCGTTTTTATACATCACGGTTTTCTGCAGGTAGGCGTCGGAAGCGGATTTGATCTGCACCAGCGCTTCGCGGTAGGTGTCGATCGCGTTCTTCATCTTCGTATCGGCCAGCGAGAGCTGCGCTTTCAGTTGCTGGTCGATCACTTCCATTTCGTTTTGCAAAGCTTTGGAAGTGTATTCCTGCGCGCTCACCTGTTTGCTGACGCGCGCAATGCTGGTGAGGTTCCAGGTAACGCCCACGCCGAAGAGGTAGTTGGTGCGCGTGGGTTTCACGCCCGTCCAGTAATCGCGGGTGAACGCGGTGTGGTCGGTGATATATTCCGCTTTGAACCCGGAGCCTCTTGTCTGCAATATGCTGAACAGGCTGAACGCGGGATACTGCAGGGTGCGGATGTATTTTTCCTGTTCCTGGCTCAGCCGGATGCGGCTCTGGTAGAATTGAAGGACGGGGTGGACGTCGATGCGCATCGCAACCGTATCCGTTACCACCGCTGGCAGGCGCGTCAGGATGAAGGAGTCCAGGATATAAGGTTGCGGCGCCGTTCCCATAAGTTGCGCCAACTGGTTGCCCTGCTCCTGCTCCACGTCGCGCGAGCGTACGAGCGATATCTTTGCATTGGCGACTTCCGCATTGGCCAGCGAGGAATCCACCCCGGCTATAAGGCCATTCAGCGCCCGGCGCGTTACTACCGAACGGAAAGTATCGGCTCTTTCCAGGTTGCGCTCCCAGGCTTTGGTGAGCCGCTGCGCCGCGAGCAGGTTAAGGTAAGTGGCCGCCACTTTCACTTCGTGACGGAACTGCTCCTGCTGCCAGTCGCGTTCGTCGCGGCGGGCGAGGGTTTCAGCGGTTTTAATCTTTTCCTTCATTCTGCCGAAGGCAAAAAATTCCCAGTTGATGTTGGCAAGATAGAGCGCCCCGAACGCGGCGTTCCAGTTTTGTTCCGGCATGGCCATCCCGGAGGAAGCTACACCGAGGCCGCCGAATCCGTAAAGCGGACCGTTCTGGCCGTTGATGGTACCATAATCCTGTTGCGCAGACACGCTGAAGTTAGGCAGGTAATCCCGCCGTGCCTGTTCCGCAGACGCTTTGGAGGCGTTCACGTAGTTGGCTTTCGCCTTGATGGAACCGTAATTGTTCAGTGCCGTTTGTACAGCATCTTTCAGGGTCAGCACCTGCGCGCGGGCGCCGATGGAACCGGTAAGAAGGATAACAGACAACAGCAGATGAACGGAATAGCGTGATGTCATCTGAATCAAAATGTGCGGTTTTTAAAGCATGGCAGCCTTACAGCTGAGTTTTCTCATGCAAATAGCGCGCATCATTCTGAAGCAATTTTGAAGAAGTGAAAGTGTGCGGAAAATCGATTGTAATTATGTGATGACCGGCTTGAAAGCGGTATTCAATGGTAAAGCCATTCATGTCGCAGATTTGCTTCACGATAGACAGGCCAATGCCCACGGAGCTCTGGCACATCGTTCCCTTCCTGAACCTGAGGAACATCTCCTCCGGAGGCGCCTGCGGCTCGGGGCCCGTGTTGGAAATCATCAGGTGCCTGCTGTTCAGCTCGATGGAAATATGCCCGCCGGGATAGTTGTGGCGGATGGCGTTGCCGATGAGGTTGTTCAGCAGGATGTCCACCAAAGCCGTGTGCAGCTTCACTTCCACCTTCTCCTCGATGCGGTAGTCCATCGTGAGCCCTTTGATCGTGATGAGGTCACAGAAAGTGTTGACCGTTTCCCGCGCGTACCGCGAAATATCCAGCAATTCCTCGCATTCGTACTCATTGTTTTCCAGGCGCGACAGCAGCACGAGGCTCCGGTTGATCCGCGTCAGCCTGTCCACCGCGTTCTGCATATCGGAAATCAGCACCGCCTGCTCGCCTTCAATATTGTATTCCGACATCAGCTCCAGCTTGCTCCGGATGATCGCCAGCGGCGTCTGCAGCTCGTGGGAAGCATTCTCGGAAAATTCTTTCAGGTTGATGTAATCGTCCACCGCCTTGTCCGTCATCTTCCCCACGAAACTGTTCAGTTCATTGAATTCCTTCGTCCGCGAAGGCTTGAATTCCAGCTTCTTGCGCGACCGCAGGTTGAAGCGCTGCAGTTTTTTGAGCGTGCTGTAAAAAGGCGCCAGCACCAGCCGCGAAGCCAGGCGCGCCGTGAGCACGATCAGCCCGATCAAAATGACCAGCTTCCACAGGATCGATTCCCGCAATCCCGCCAATATCTGCTCCGAGCGCGTCACGTAGTCGCCGGAAATAATTTTATAGCTCACCCCGTTGATCACATGCCACGAAGCCACCGTGATCTTCCGGTCATAATCTTCCATATCCGGGTCATGCTTCACATCGCGGTCGGTGATGAGGAAGAAATCCGCCGGCATGGTGGAATCCGATGGCGCCGCTTTGATCCGGCATCCCTGCATGAATTCTCCCACAGCCTCGCCCCTCGCCAGCTGCTGCGCAGCCCGCTCGTTCACATGTTTTAACCGGGTAATGGCCGCCTTGTCGATCTGCCCCTTGATGCTTTGGTAAGTAATGACGCTGTTGATGGGAATGATCAGCAGCGTAACGCCCAGGAACCACAACGTAAATCTGTCTACAATCTTCATGGCGATGTTATTGACGGGATGTATTGAATTTATACCCCAGCCCGTACACCGTGCCGATGTAATCGGTCCCGTTGGCGGCGCTGATTTTCTTGCGGATGTT
>NZ_CALNBI010000525.1 GCF_937874145.1 uncultured Chitinophaga sp.
GATATACAGCAAATGTTCTTCTCCATTTCGGAAAGCGGGTACGCTTCGTTGCAGGTAACCAGCAACAACCGCCAGCCGATTTCCTATAACGGCATCGTAACGGCGGAAAGCAGCCGGAAGCGGAGGAAGTAAAACTAAATGCCTATTGAGGAGAATCGCCGAATTCCAGCAACCGGCTTCCGGGTCGCTGGCTTTCATAATCCAGCTTTATCCAGTCGGCGCTTTTCGCTTTCCCGATCACACGGGCTTCGTCGAGCACGCCATCCCAATAGCGGCCGCCTTTGTCCGGGAACTGGCTCTGGTTACCGATCCCGACCGGATGATCGTCCGATTTCCAGGGTGTATCGAATTTTTCCGTTCTTTCCAGCCGGCCATTGACGTAAAGGTGTACATAAGGGAAATCATGCACCCCCGTGATGTGGTACCATTGCTTCACTTTCATATCCGTTTTACCGATCACGCAGAGGTCGCCCCGTGGCGAAGCGCGTTCCACGCAGATTTCGATCAGGTCGGCTTCCGGTTGGTGCCAGCTGCGGATACCGTACTTCTGCAACCGCCAGGAATTATCGCCCTTGGCAAACAGGGTTTCGTAGCCCGGGAGCACCCGCTTCGCTTCATTCCCCGGGTTGGAATATGCTTCCGCAAAAGCCCAGATGGAGAAGGTGAGCTGCTCCGTCAGATCGAACAGTTTTCGCTTTTCGCTGTCTACTTTGATCCACTGCTCTTCCGCATACCGGAAACGCTGCGCTTTGCCCAGGATGCCTTTCACCGTATTGTATGGCTTCATGTTCACGCCGGTGGCGTTGGCTTCGTTGGCCGTTGCGTCGGCATATCCGCCGGGGAGGGTGTTGCCAGGTTCCTGGAGGTGCCAGACGCCGGTAAAGCCCTCCGCCGTGGGGAACACGGCGGAGGAGCTGTCGGCTGGTATTGCTGATCGGTTACCCCAGTGCATATGGATTTGCTGGTTGCGGCTGTTGCCTTTTACGAGCGGGATGCGGACCCATACGAGGGCTTCTTTGGCCGCGGGGTCCCACCATTCAATGCTGTGCGGCAAAAAAGGGCCGTCGGGCGTTTCGGAAAAACGGATATCGGCGCCGTTGGCAATGGCAGCGGAAAAGTTGAACCGGGAAGCGTCGAGGAAAACCGCCAGCGGGTAACCGGCTACATCGCCCGCCACACCAGCCCCGGAAGCGGTCGTGTTGAGGCGGATCGGCATACTGTGGCTCCATCCGCCGCGCTGGGCAGAGGCGGAACCGGCCAGCAGCAATAATATTAAAGGGTAAACAAGTCGTTTCATAAAATGGAAGCCGGAAGATACTAATTTATTGCATTGCCCGCCCGCCGTGAAATTTCCTTCCCTATACCGAACCCTCCGGTCCCTTAATGCGTTATAACGTAAGCGGTTAAACGCGGCAGTACCGGCTTTTCCGGCTCAGCGATCGTTTTGGGCTGTCTGGGAAAGAAATGATACTTTCGTGTTACGTATCACCACCAAATATCCTCTCTGCATGAAAAACAAGATTACCCTGCTGCTGGTACTCCTCCTGACCGGCAGCGTTGCAGCCAGCGCCCAGTTAAAGCGATTCAGCATCGGCCCTTATGTGGAAGCCGGGTTCCCCGTGGGCGATTTCAGTAAAACCAATAACACCGGTTTCGGCGTGGGCCTGAATGCGGACATCAAGCTGGTTGCCGGTTTTGGCGTGACAGGCTCCGTCGGCTATATGCGCTTCGGCGGCAAAACCGAGAATAATTTTGATCATCCCAATGTAGCGGCTGTCCCCGTACGCGTCGGTATCAAATACAAACTGATATCCATCCTGTACGTGAAAGCGGAAGCCGGCGCCGCCAATTACACCGGCGATCTCGACGGTTCCGCCTTCCTGTTCGCTCCCGGCGTGGGTATCCGCGTGCTTGGCCTCGATGTGCAGGCCAAATGGGAGGGCTGGTTCAAAGACGGTACCCGCAGCTTCTTCGGTCTCAAGGCCGGTTACAATTTCTGATCCGTTGCAGCCCCGCACAGGAAAGCCTTCCTGCCCAGGTCTCTCACCTGTGCCGGAAGGCTTATTTTATGGGGAAATAGCTTGCCTTACACGTTGCAAACCCCGTCTGCACAGGTATTATCGCCGCTGCCCGCAGGGTTCACGATCTGCGGGTGCGTTTCGCTCCAAACCTTCTCCAGCGTCTGGTCAAACACCTCCACCGGCTGCGCCCCGCTGATGGCATATTTCATGTCGAATACGAAAAACGGCACCCCGCGGATGCCCAGCTGCTGGGCCTGCGCTTCGTCCTGCCGCACCTCGCCGGTAAATTCGGTCCCTTGCAGCATGGCAGTGGCATCGATGCCTGCGGTGGCGGCGATGGCTTCCAGGGTAGGGGTTTCACCAATATGTTTGCCTTCGGTGAAGTATGCTTTGAAGAGCAGTTCTTCCACTTCGTCCTGCTTCCCGTGCTGCGCCGCCAGCTGGATGAGGCGGTGGGCGTTGAAGGTGTTGGTATTGATCATGTCATCGAATTTGAAATCGATGCCCACGGCCTTACCTGCGTCCGCCACGCGTGCGGAATTGGCCACGGCCTGTTCGCGCGTCATGCCGTATTTGGAGGCCAGCAATGTATAGTGATCTTCTGTATAATCTTTTTGCGCGTCGGGGTTCAGTTCGAAGCTGTGCCAGGTCACCTCAACGTCTTTCGCATGCGGAAATTTCGCCAGCGCCGCTTCCAGGTGGCGTTTGCCCACGTAACAAAAGGGGCAGGCCACATCCGACCAGATATCTATTTTCATACGCTCAAAATTTAAGCTACAAATATACGGAATTTCCACCTTAAGGGGGCATTTGCGACATGCCGCCGGCTGTTCATATGCGTTAAAAAAACGTTATATTCGGGTGTGCTTTTCAGAGAAAACATCCTGGAACCGATCCGCCTGGGGCGGGTGAAGCTGGCTTACCGGCGGTGGAAGCGGCCTTCCGTTAAAACCGGGGGCACCCTGCTCACGGCGATAGGACTCCTGCATATCGACGAGGTGACGGAAGTGCCGGAATCGGACGTCACGGAAGCCACGGCGAAGGAGTCGGGATTTCCCTCGAAGCGGGCGCTGTTCACGGAGCTGGACAAAAGGCCGGGTACGCTTTACCGCATCCGTTTTCATTACGGCGGCGACGATCCGCGCATCGCGCTGCGGGATGAGGAGTCCGTAAGCCCCGAAGAGATGGAAAAGCTCTTCAAAAAGTTGCAGGGACTGGATGAAAGGAGCCCGTACGGCGCCTGGACCAAACGCACCCTCGGCATCATCGCACAGCGCCCTGCGGAGCGGGCGGGAGACCTGGCGGAAGCGTTGCGGATCGATAAAGACTGGCTGAAAATCAGCATCCGTAAGCTGAAAAATATGGGGTTGACGGAAAGCCTTGAAATCGGGTATCAGCTGAGCCCGCGCGGCGAAACGGTGCTCAATGCCTGGAAACGCCGTTCATAACACTGCACTTTGTATAACAAATAAATATCCCTAGTTTTCCCGTTTTATAACCAACAGAATTTATGCCTGCATTCCAGCAAACCAAGACATGGCTCGCCGCTATGGCAGGGTGCGTCTGCATCTTTACCTCGGCCGCCGCGCA
>NZ_CALNBI010000526.1 GCF_937874145.1 uncultured Chitinophaga sp.
GTTCGAGGGGGATGTGGCCGTAGGAGAACGGCGGGCGGGAATCGTTGTCGTTGAACACCAGTTCGAGGCCGAGGCCGTCGGGGTCTTCGAAGTAGATGAAAGATTCGCTGCCGAAGCGCTCCTGGGGCGGTTTGGCGTTGACGTTGAACCTTTGCAGGCGTTGTTGCCAGTAATCCAGCGAAGCGGCGGGCACGGAAAACGCGGTGGTATTGAGCATGCCTTTGCCCCTCCTGCCTTTCATGATGCCTTCGAAGGGGAAGAAGGTGAGAATGGAACCGGGGGATCCGGCTTCGTCGCCATAATAGAAATGGTAAACATCGGGCGCGTCGAAATTGACGGTCTTTTTCACTAGGCGGAGCCCGAGTATGCCGCAATAGAAATCGATGTTGCGCTGGGAGCCGTCGCACATGGCGGTGATGTGGTGGATGCCGGTGACGAGTTGTTGCATGACTGTGATTTTGGACCTCAAAAGTACGGTTGCCGCGGCCGCCGGGGGTGTATGAATGATGGGAGGTGATGGCTCCCGTTGCCGGGCTGCGGTTGCGTTCATGTTAAACACGGGGGCGGGGGATTTGTTTTGCAAAAAAGGGCGATTTGCACTAAATTCACGCCCCAAACCATGCCCAATACCATTTACCTGGTCTATGATCACACTGCTCAGCCTGTTCGGCCAAACCAGCAATAACTACTTACAACATATCCATCTCGATGCCTTTTGCAGGACCAACGGGATCAGGTATTTCACGCCGCGCATGCGCCGTTATTACGGTGCTTATCCTAACCTGGCGAAAGCGGGATACGGCAGTTCCAAGCTGTACATGAAGATGCTGCACATGCTTTCCTTCAAGCCGGTCATCCAATTCGACGATGAAACGCGGCAGGCCGACTACGAGCGCCAGCTGCTGGAGCCCGGCAATCATTTCGTGGAAGGCTGGTGGTTCAGGATGCCGGATGAAGTGATCGCCAAATACGCCCCGCTGTACCGGGAACACTTCCGGCCGGGGTTTAGTACGCACTGGCTGGATAAAGACTTCCTCCGGCGCCCCAACGGCGAGGCGCTGATAGCGGTGCACGTTCGCCGGGGGGATTTCAAAACCTGGGCCGGCGGGATCTATTATTACGGCGACGACGTATACATCGATAAAATCCGCCAGCTGACCCAGCAGCTCGACCGCCCCGCGAAAATCATCCTTTTCACCAACGACCCGGACATCAACCTGCCCCTTTACCGGAAGGCATGCAAGAACGTTTTGTTGTCGGGGCATGGCGTGGCGGAGGATCATTATCTCATGTCGCAATGCGATTATATCATCGGGCCGTTCAGCACCTTTTCCCTCTGGGCCAGTTTCATCGGGGAAAAACCATTCCAGCATATCCACAGCGAAGAAGAAATGATAGCACCGGATAAGTTCCGGGTGTTCGGGGGGAATTGGTAAGCAGTGCGCCAAAGATAGAAACCTGCATTTCACAATCATCAAACTACACTCCGGCGTATGTACGTGCGGGTAAGCGGGGCCATCCGGCACGTTCACCCTTTGGGCCAGCCTGATCGGCGAAACCCGCTACCTTCATAGAGCCGGTTCCGCGTGTTTAAAGGCAACGGGTGATAGTTTACTATCTTTGACGGATGGAAGCGGTTCACACTATCCGGCGGGAGGCAGATGGCGCATTGCTTGCCGGCATGCGCGTCATCGACGGAACATCTGAATGGCGCCGGGCGCCGCTGTATGCCGTAGTGCATCTGCGGAGCGGGAGCGCCGTGCTGGAGACCGGTCAAACCACATTCACCCTGCAGGCGCCTGTACTCCTGTTTTTCACGCCTTACCAGGAGTATACCTTCCATGGCGGCTTTTCCGGCAGCCACCTCAGCTTTCATGGTGATTTTTACTGCATTGAAAAACACCGTCACGAAGTAGCCTGCAACGGTGTTTTATTCAATAATATCTATACGCCGCCATTCGTTCCGCTGGACGAAGAGCAGGCCGCCTCGGCGGATAAATACCTCACGCTGCTACGGGAGTCGATAACCAGTAAAGATGACCTGGCAAGGGAAGATCTTGTCATCGCCCATCTGAAGATCCTTCTCATTATTGCTACCCGCGTCAAAAGCCGCCAGATTGAGGAAACGCTGACGCAGCTCCCGCCGGATGCCGGTCCGCGGCTGGCGGAGTTCCACCAGTTGCTGGAGGCGCATTTCCGGGAGTGGAAGAAACCGGCAGCATACGCCGCCGCCATGCACATCACGCTGAAAGCCCTGTCGCGCCTAACGGGTAAGTACCTTTCCAAAACCCCTTCGGCCCTCATTGCGGAGCGGGTGGTACAGGAAGCGAAGCGGGCCCTGCACTTTTCGCACCTCAGCGTCAAGGAAATAGCCGCTGCGCTGGGGTACGACGACCCGCTGTACCTGAGCCGCGTCTTCCGGAAGCAAACCGGCGTTTCGCCACGCGAGTTCCGGCAGCAGGTAGGGGTTACCATCCTTGTCTGATTTGTCCATGTTTCGGCGATTTACAGCCATTTTTCCCCGGCAGGTACAGCAGTACCTTCGGTGCATGAGCATCATATATTCATTCATAGCCTTCGCCGCCCGTCTGGACAAAGGCGGTATCCGGCTGCTGCGCATCGCTATTTCCGTGATATTGATCTGGATCGGGGCATTGAAATTTGTGCCCTATGAGGCTGAAGGCATTACGCCTTTTGTAGCAAACAGTCCATTCATGCGCTTCTTCTACCAACATCCAGATGAATACGGCCAGCACCGCAATAAAGAGGGCGAGGTGGTACCGGCAAACATTACCTGGCACCATGCCAATAATAGCTACGGTTATTCCTACGGATTGGGCCTGTTGCTGATGGGCATGGGTACGTTGCTGCTGCTGAACCGGGCCAATCCGCTGTTCGGGGCTACGGGCGCCGTATTGACGATCATTATGGGCGTGGGAACGTTATCCTTCCTGGTAACAACCCCCGAAACCTGGGTCCCGGACCTCGGCGGCGAACATCATGGATTCCCTTACCTGTCGGCGGCGGGCAGACTGGTGTTGAAGGATCTGATCATGCTGGCGGGCGCGGTGGTTTTACTGGCGGATTCGGCGAAGGCGGTGCTGCGGCGCAGTTCTGCCGGGGGATAATTATTCGAATTTCTCCAGACGAACCTTTGGAACGGAATCGCTCAGTTCCATCACCTTATAGTTATCGGTTAAATAATAGGTAGGGGACACCTCCGACAGGGTACCGTCGGGCATTCGCAATATGAGGTAAGTACTTGCTGAAAGATATTTCCGGGTGGTATCTGCAGCAGGCAACGCACGTTTTTTGATCTCCACCCGGTGCTGCCAGGACTGGTGATACTTTTTTAATGCTGCGAGCTTTTTCAATTGCTCATTTTGCAGCGAGTCGTCTGCAATCTGACCTTTTTCCCAGGCTTGCAATTCACGGCTTAGTTCCGGAAGGCTGCGGGCCCTTTTGTATGCATCGGCCAGCACGGCGGCAACATCGCGTTCTTCGGATTCGTGGAGCATAATGATGAAGGGCAGCAACTTTGCGTAGCCGACACGGCGGAGTCCATTGATTTCGATCTTTACGATTTCTGCTTTTTCTTCGGAGGCCGCCATACGGGCTTTAATATATCCTTCAATGGCAGCGATCACCTGTTCTTTTTCATCCGGCTGGCTTGACTGGGAAGCGCAATGAATGGATACTATCGTAAAGAGGGCTACTGTGCCTAAAGTCTTCAAGTTCATGGTATAGGAATTATCACAACTAAGATAAGAAGATGTTTGTCTGTTATTTGAGTTCGTTCAGGTACGCTATTATCGCATCCACATCTCCGCTGTCGAGCCGCTCGAAGTTGGGATGTTCCATGTTCCTCCATTTAGCGTATAAGTCAGTAGCTGCTTTGTCGCCGCTTTTCCGCAAGGCTTCGCCATTTGTGATCATTTTCACCAGCCATTCCCTGGTCCGGTTCGCGGCTACCCCTTGCATTTTGGGTCCCACTATATCAACATTAGCGTTGTGGCACATTGCGCATTCCTGCTGGAACAATTTTTTCCCATCCGGTCTGGCAGCGGCAATGACACGATTGTAGAGGTCTTTATCGATAATGGTTAGGTTACTTTTCTTTCCGGCGATCAGTTTTACGGTATAAATCAGTTTTCCTTCGGTGTAGAACATCTGAACTGCATCATCATCCTGGCTGTTCCATGGTGTTTTCTTTTCATCAAAAACCAGTTCTTCTTTCAGCCTGCCATCTGCGTTATAGAATTTCCATCGTCCTGTCTTGAAAGAATCGGCAAAGTACTGTTCATAAGCCAGTTTGCCGTCGGGAAAGTTGGCGTATATCCTACCGGAAAGCGCTCCTGCTTTGTAGAAAGTATATAGCTGGATGATGCCATTTTCAAAGTAAGTGATATGGGCGCCATCGAGCTGGCTTCCCAAAATTGCTTTACGTAAGTAGGTGGCAGTGGAACGGATTTTACCGCTTTCATAATACTCGGTCAATTTATCGCAATTGCAGGACTTGTCGTACTTGCGCTCTGCCTCCAGCTTTCCCGAGGGATAGTATAATATTTTGTCGTTTTCGGCCTGTCCGGAAGCCGAGCTACATATCCACAACAGGCAAATTGACAATAGCAGCCATAGCTGGCGTTTCATTTTCATGGCAGGGACTTTGGGATAAAGTTGCCGAATAAATTCAATTAATGCAAATATGAAGTCTTTTCCAATACAAGTATATAGAAATGAAAAAAGCCGCTGTAACAGCGGCTTTAGAAGTTGCCCAACATGGATTCGAACCACGACACTCAGAACCAGAACCTGATGTACTACCCTTATACTATTGGGCAAGGATGTCTGTAAAGACGGCTGCAATATTACGTAACTTTTCCGTTTTCTCCAAAACTTACCTGCCGCGGTATTCTTTTTCCTGAACCCTCCGGCCCCGGGAATTGTTGTATTCCGCAAAGAACCCTTATGCCATTGCACCGTCCTGCCCCCCGCAATACCGTGGAAACGATACTCGTCCTGCTCCTGCTGCTGGCGCTTTTTGTGGCTGTTTACGACGTCCTCCGCGTATTTTTCGGCGTATTCACTTTCGCCATCATTTTCGCCGTGTCTTTCGCCCGGCCGTTCGAAGAGCTATGCCGGCGAACGGGCCAGCGCCGGACATGGGCGGCGGTCGTGTACGCGCTGCTTTTGCTGGCGGTGGTGGCGTTGCCGTTTGTACTGCTGATCAGCGCCCTGGGCCGGCATGCCTCGCAGCTGCTGGCGTTCGCCCAGCAAGTGCGGGAATACGGCCTTCCGCCCCTCCCCGCCCAGGCGGCTGAGTTGCCCGTGGTGGGCGACCCGCTAGCCCAATGGTGGCAGCACCTGCGCGAAAATCCCCGCGAAACCCTTGTAGGACACAACCATGAGCTCAACGCCCTCCTGCACCGGCTCCTGAGTGGCGGCGCGGGCATCCTGGGCAGTGCGTGCTGGGCATCCTCGTGTCGGCCGTGCTGCTGGCCGCAGGGTCCAAAACCCTGCTGCCCCTGCGGACCGTCCTCCGGCACCTGCTGGGCCGCAGCGACGCGCAAAGCCTCATCCAGGCCTGTCTGAGCGCCATCCGCGGCGTTTCCATCGGGGTAATGGGGACGGCTTTCATTGCCAGCGTGCTGTCGTACCTGGGGTTCGCCATTGCGGGACTGCATTTCAAAATGCTGTTTACCGCCATCGTGTTTTTCCTCGTGCTGATACAGGTGGGGCCGCTTGTGCTGTGGCTGCCGCTGGTGATCT